>NZ_JBWKRA010000021.1:0-113113 GCF_059419065.1 Pseudomonas sp. GW821-FHT07B01
ATGGTGGGTCGTGTGGGATTCGAACCTACGACCAATTGGTTAAAAGCCAACTGCTCTACCAACTGAGCTAACGACCCAAATATGGTCGGGGTAGGGGGATTCGAACTCCCGACATCCTGCTCCCAAAGCAGGCGCGCTACCGGACTGCGCTATACCCCGGTTTGAAATTGGCTCCGTGACCAGGACTCGAACCTGGGACCCAATGATTAACAGTCATTTGCTCTACCGACTGAGCTATCACGGAACTACATATTTCAAAGTTACTGCTGTGTTGCTTCCTCTTCGACCCTGTCCGTATCGCTACGTTAGCGTCTCTGAGGCGCGCTATTCTACAATCTTAAAAACCCCTGTCAACCCTTTAAATTGCTTTTAAGACAATGATTTGCGCTTCTTTCTGATTTCTTCTTGGGGAGAAGAAACCCGTGGGCTGACGTTGCTGCGGGGCGCACTTTACAAGCCTTTGCCTTACAGTTCAACGCCCTATCGAAAAAAAAGGCCCCGCAATGCGGGGCCTTCTATGGTTGCGCCAAGCGCAGGGCTTAATGGAAGACGATTTCGTCGTCTTTCACCGTCGCCGTGACGCGGGTGCCAGGCATAAAGCTGCCCGACAGAATCAGCTGCGCCAGTGGGTTCTCGATCCAGCGCTGGATCGCACGTTTGAGTGGCCGTGCGCCATACACCGGGTCGTAACCAACCGCGATCAGCTTGTCCAACGCTTCGCCGCTCAGCTCAAGGTCCAGCTCGCGCTCAGCCAGGCGGCTACGCAGGCGGCCCAACTGAATCTCGGTGATGCCCGCGATCTGATCCCGCGCCAGAGGCTCGAAGATCACCACTTCATCGACCCGGTTGATGAATTCCGGACGGAAGTGCGTGGTCAACGCGTCCATCACCGCCGCACGCTGAGCTTCACGATCACCTACCAATTCCTGGATCTGTGCCGACCCCAGGTTGGAAGTCATCACGATCACCGTATTGCGGAAGTCCACCGTACGCCCGTGGCTGTCCGTCAAGCGACCATCCTCCAGCACCTGCAGCAAGATGTTGAACACATCCGGGTGCGCCTTCTCGACCTCATCCAGCAGGATCACCGAGTAAGGCTTGCGCCGCACGGCTTCGGTCAGATAACCGCCCTCTTCATAGCCTACATAGCCTGGCGGTGCACCGATAAGGCGAGCCACCGAGTGTTTCTCCATGAATTCGGACATATCGATCCGCACCATGGCCTCTTCAGTATCAAAGAGGAACTCGGCCAGGGCCTTGCACAACTCGGTCTTACCCACACCGGTCGGGCCGAGGAACATGAACGAGCCGCTTGGACGGTTCGGGTCGGACAAACCTGCCCGGGAACGCCGTACCGCGTTGGACACCGCCACCACGGCCTCTTCCTGGCCGATGACGCGCTGATGCAACAGGCTTTCCATCTTCAGCAACTTGTCGCGCTCGCCTTCGAGCATCTTAGACACAGGAATACCGGTCCACTTGGAGACTACTTCGGCAATTTCTTCCTCCGTCACCTTGCTGCGCAGCAACTGGTTTTCAGGCTTGCCGTGCTGGTCGACCATCTGCAGGCTGCGTTCCAGGTCCGGGATCACCCCATACTGCAACTCGGCCATGCGGTTCAGGTCGCCTTTGCGGCGCGCCGCTTCAAGTTCCTGGCGAGACTGCTCGATCTTTTGCTGGATCTGCGCCGAACCCTGTACTTCGGCTTTTTCCGAGGTCCAGATTTCTTCGAGGTCCGAATACTCACGTTCCAGGCGGACAATTTCTTCCTGAAGTTTTTCCAGGCGCTTCTTGGCCGCTTCGTCTTCTTCTTTCTTCAACGCCTGGGATTCGACTTTCAGTTGAATCAGGCGCCGATCCAAGCGATCCAGCACTTCCGGCTTGGAATCGATCTCCATACGGATGCGGCTTGCCGCTTCGTCGATCAGGTCGATAGCCTTGTCCGGCAACTGGCGATCGGTGATATAGCGGTGGCTCAATTTGGCCGCCGCAATAATCGCACCGTCGGTGATCGCCACCTTATGGTGGACCTCATAGCGCTCTTTCAGGCCACGCAGGATCGCGATGGTGTCTTCTTCGCTCGGTTCTTCCACCAGTACTTTCTGGAAGCGACGCTCAAGGGCTGCGTCCTTTTCGATGTACTGACGGTATTCGTTGAGCGTAGTAGCGCCGACACAGTGCAACTCACCCCGCGCCAAGGCCGGCTTGAGCATGTTGCCGGCGTCCATGGAGCCTTCGCCCTTACCGGCGCCGACCATGGTGTGCAATTCGTCGATAAACAGAATGATCTGCCCTTCCTGCTTCGACAATTCGTTAAGCAAGGATTTGAGGCGCTCTTCGAACTCACCCCGGAACTTGGCACCGGCAATCAGCGAGCCCATATCCAGAGACAGCAGGCGCTTGCCTTTGAGGCCGTCTGGCACTTCACCATTAATGATGCGCTGGGCCAGGCCCTCGGCAATCGCGGTTTTACCCACGCCAGGTTCACCGATCAACACCGGGTTGTTCTTGGTGCGACGTTGCAACACCTGGATGGTGCGACGAATTTCGTCGTCACGGCCGATCACCGGGTCCAGCTTGCCTTCTTCGGCACGCTTGGTCAGGTCTACGGTGTACTTGTCCAAGGCCTGGCGCGACTCCTCATGGTTAGGGTCGTTCACCGCCTCGCCGCCACGCAGGTTGTTGATGGCGTTTTCCAGGGCTTTCTTGCTCACGCCCTGGCCCAGCAACAATTTGCCGAGCTTGCTGTTTTCGTCCATGGCGGCGAGCAGCACCAGTTCGCTGGAGATGAACTGGTCACCTTTCTGCTGGGCCAGGCGGTCGGCCTGGTTGAGCAGGCGCGCCAGATCCTGGGACATATTCACGTCACCGGTGGGATTCTGGATTTTCGGCAGTTGGTCGAGCTCTTTGCTCAACTCCTTGCGCAGGCTGTTAACGTCAAAGCCCACCTGCATCAGCAAGGGTTTGATAGAACCACCTTGCTGTTCCAGGAGTGCCTGCATCAAGTGCGCAGGCTCAATGGCCGGGTGGTCGAGGCCCACCGCCAAGGATTGAGAGTCGGACAAGGCCAACTGTAATTTGCTGGTTAAACGATCAATACGCATTAGTCACCTTCCTTTTGAGCAGGCCGGAGCTATGAACAAACACATCCTGAATGAAGAAACCTGCCAGATACCCTTATAGATGGGGTGGATTCTGGGCGTTTCAAGCGGCGGACGGTTGATACAGATCAGGACAGTCTAGCGTTCAAGCCAGATAAGGGAGGCGAATCGGCCCGTACGTGGGCTTCGGCGATAAGAAAAGAAACGCGGGTCGGTCACAGTGCACAACCCGCCACCATACACAGCGCTAACACCGCGCGCGGCCAGACGCAGGCGCGCCAGCTGGTAAATGTCAGCCAGGTACTTGCCAGGGTTGTGGCTGGGAACAAAGGCTTCAGCGGTGGCACGCAGTTGCTGCATGAACACTTCACGCACTTCCGGGCCAACCTCAAAGGCTTGTGGGCCAATGGCAGGGCCGAGCCAAACCAGAACGTCTGCGGGAGCGCTATCCAGGCTTTCGAACGCGGCCTCCAGCACCCCAGCGGCCAAGCCACGCCAACCGGCATGGGCTGCGGCAACCCGGGTGCCCGCTCGATTACAGAACAGCGCAGGCAGGCAATCGGCGGTCATGGATGTGCAGGCAATGCCAGCGGTGCTGGTCCAACTGCCATCTGCCTCGACAGTACGACCCGGATCGGCTTCAACCACCCGAGTACCATGGACTTGGCGCAACCAGGCAGGCTGGATATCGAAGGCGTCACTCAGGCGACGGCGATTCTCAAGGACGGCCTCAAGGCTGTCCTCGACATGATCGCCGAGGTTGAGGCTATCGAACGGCGCCAGGCTGATGCCGCCCGCACGGGTGGTGACGCAGGCTTTTACCCCAGCCGGCGCGGGCCAGTCAGGTATCAGCCAGTCATTCATCCGACAAACGCCTCGCGATCCTGCTTGAGCAGCGAAAGCAGCCAGACCAGATCGTCTGGAAGTGGCGATTCCCAGCTCATGCGCTTACCGCTCGTCGGATGATCCAGTTCCAGGAAGCGTGCATGCAGTGCCTGGCGCGGGAACGTCTTGAGCGACTCAACCATGGTCTGGCTGGCCGCCGGCGGAATACGGAAGCGGCCACCGTAGGCTGGGTCGCCGACCAACGGAAAGTTGATGTGCGCCATGTGCACGCGAATCTGGTGGGTACGCCCGGTTTCCAGCTTGACCCGCACATGGGTGTGAGAGCGGAAACGCTCCAGCACACGGTAGTGGCTGACGGCCTGCTTGCCGCCCTCCATCACCGCCATACGCTGGCGCTGCTGGCCGTGACGACCAATGGGCGCGTTGATTTTGCCACCGGCCACAACGACGCCGATCACAATGCACTCATAGATGCGGCTGACGCTACGGCTCTGCAATTGCGTAACCAGTTGCGTCTGCGCCTGAATGGTCTTGGCTACCACCATAAGGCCGGTGGTGTCCTTGTCCAGACGGTGCACGATGCCGCAGCGCGGCACATTGATGATGTCCGGCACGTGGTGCAACAGGGCATTGAGCAAGGTGCCATCAGCGTGCCCGGCGGCCGGGTGAACCACCAGACCCGCGGGTTTGTTGATGACCAGGATGTCGTCGTCTTCATAGACGATATCCAGCTCGATGTCCTGGGCAACCCATTCTCCCTGGGCTTCCTGCTCGGCAGTCAGCTCAAGAATCGCACCGCCATGGACTATGTCTCGCGGGCGGATAACCGCCCCATCCACAGTCAGGCGGCCGTCTTTGATCCAGGCGGAAAGGCGCGAGCGCGAGTGCTCAGCGAATAATTGTGCGGCGACTTGATCGAGGCGTTGGCCGCCCAATTCGGACGGCACCTCTGCGCGAAGTTCAATTTTATCGGACATGCTCAGACTAGGCGTGGCGTAGCCTTTGGTTTCGGCTGCGCGCTTGTGGTTAAATACGGCGTCTTTTGCCCCGAGGCTTTCAACGGGGCGCTCATCATAACAGGACGGCCCCGCCCAAGACAGCGGCCGTCATAGGGACGCAAGCCGCCATGCAAGTGAAACACCTGCTGCTGATCGCCATCCTCGCCATGACTGCTGCTTGCTCGTCAACAAAGGACGTCGTCGACGAAAACCTGAGCGAAGTCGAGCTGTACCAGCAAGCTCAGACAGACTTGGACAATAATAGCTTCACCAGCGCCACAGCGAAGCTGAAGGCATTGGAGTCGCGTTACCCGTTCGGCCGCTATGCCGACCAGGCCCAGCTTGAGCTGATCTACGCCAACTACAAGAACGCCGAGCCGGAAGCTGCCAAGTCCGCTGCCGAGCGTTTCATCCGCCTGCACCCGCAGCACCCGAACGTGGACTACGCCTACTACATGAAGGGCCTGACCTCGTTCGACCAGGATGTTGGCCTGCTGGCGCGCTTCCTGCCGCTGGACATGACCAAGCGCGACCCGGGTGCTGCCCGCGACTCCTATAACGAGTTCGCCCAGCTGACCAGCCGCTACCCCAACAGCCGCTATGCGCCGGACGCCAAGCAGCGCATGATCTACCTGCGCAACCTGCTGGCTTCGTACGAGATCCACGTGGCCCACTACTACCTGACCCGTCAGGCTTATGTGGCCGCCGCCAACCGTGGCCGCTACGTGGTGGAAAACTTCCAGGAAACCCCGTCCGTGGGTGACGGCCTGGCCGTGATGACCGAGGCTTACCAGCGTCTGCACCTGGACACCCTGGCGACCACCAGCCTGGAAACCCTGAAGCTCAACTACCCTGACCACCCTAGCCTGAAAGACGGCCAGTTCGTGCCTCAGGTTGACGAAGCGGACAACCGTTCGTGGCTGAGCAAGTACACCCTGGGCCTGATCGAGTCCCGTCCACCGCTGCCGCCGGGTGAAACCCGCGCCAACCAGGACGTGATCAAGCAGTACCAGGACGCCAAGGACGCCATTCCTTCGGAGCTCAAGCCGCACGACGAGAACGGCGATGTGATCGAAGAAGAAGAGCCGCAAGCCCTGGGCGACAACCAGGACCGTTCGTGGTTCAGCTACATGACCTTCGGTGTGTTCGACTGATTGTTCGACGCAACGCAAAAGGGAGCTCTGAAGGAGCTCCCTTTTTTATGAGCGAGTATTTATTGCCCTGTGCGCCCGTGACCACCTTGGCTAAACTGGCGCATTACTTGTCGAGAAACTGCCCATCATGCTTCGTCTACTGTTCTGGATTGCCGTCATTGCTGCCGCGGTATGGTTCTGGCGCAAATTCAAAAACCCTGCCGGCCGCCAGCAGCGGCCTGCTGAGCCGGATGCGGCCCTGATGGTGCGTTGCGCCCACTGTGGCGTGCATCTGCCCCAGGACCGCGCACTGAGCTCACGCCAGGAATGGTACTGCACCCAAGCGCACCTGGAACAAGGGCCAAAGTTTATCCAGCGTTGAGGCGCCCTACAGGGGCGTAAGGCGCTGGATCAATGATCGGAGCCCGCGCCAGCAGCAAGTCGGTGAACAACTGGCAAGATGCCGGTGCGAGTACCAGACCATTGCGGTAATGCCCGCAATTGAGCCACAGCCCCCTGAAGCCAGGGACCTCACCGATAAACGGTATACCTTCGGGTGAGCCAGGCCGCAAACCGGCCCAATGCCCGACTACCTCGGCGTCCGTCAAGGCGGGAATCAGTTCCTGCGCAGATGCCTTGAGGCTTTCAAGCGCGGTGTCGGTCGGCGTCTTGTCGAATCCTTCATGCTCCAACGTGCTGCCGATCAGGATGTGCCCATCCCGCCGGGGGATCGCATAACGCCCCTTGGCCAGGACCATGCTGGATAAAAAATCGGACGCGCATTTGTACAGGATCATCTGGCCTTTAACCGGCTCCACGGGTAGCCCCAAGCCCAGCGTACCCAGCAATTGCCCGCTCCAGGCGCCGGCCGCGAGCACCACGTGATCCCCCAAAACGTGGCCCGTAGCGGTATTCACACCCACCACCCTGCCGCCGCCGAGTACAAAGCCCGACACATCGCATTGCTCGCGAATCGTCACGTTCGGCAACGCCAGCAGCGCCGCCTTCAATGATTTGACCAGGCGCGGGTTGCGAACATTGGCTACGTTGGCCATGTAGATCGCCTGGGAGTAGCCGCCCCCCAGCACCGGCACCGCGTCATGGGCCGCCGATACATCCACCTTGCTCAACGGTCGCCCTTCACGGGCAGCCCAGGCCAGTGCTTGCGCTTCGTCACCCAGGTCGAGCCAATACAAACCCGTGGTATGTACCTCCGGATCGACGCCGGTAGCGGCAAATAGCCGTTGCGCCAGTTGGGGGTAAAAATCCTGGGACCAATGGGCCAAGGCAGTGACCGCCTGGCTATATCGCCACGGGTACAACGGCGAGACAATCCCACCGCCCGCCCAGGAAGCCTCTTGCCCAAGCCCACCGCGCTCCAGCAGCGTGACCGCCTGGCCCTCACTGGCGAGGTTGTACGCCGTCAACAGCCCGATTACTCCGCCGCCGACAATCACCACTTGCTGTTGCTTAGCCATCATTTGATCCAGCCGATACACAGGGAAAGGCGCGCCCGGCGCCCACGCTTCAAGTACGCTCATCCTTGCCCCCAGCAGACCTTGGGCGACATTTCAGGCCCTGCTCCCGGGTTGCCGCGCATACCGGTGCTGGTCAAGCTGAATGCTGCGCACGCGTCGTTCGCCATGACCGAGTCCGCAGCGGGTGTGGCGAGCAGGTCAAAATCCTGAGGGTTGAGGACGGCACTGATTCTATAATGATCATTGCCCGCGCTGACGTCGCCTGCATCAATAAAAGTGCCATTCCTCGTATAAGAACGCTCCAGTTGCTGGGCCTGTTCGCTCAACAACGCGACGATCTGCGCCCGATACGCCTTCTTCACCTGGCTGAGGTACCCGGGATACGCAATCCCGGCCAGCAACGCGATGATCGCCACGACGATCAGTAACTCAATCAGGGTAAAACCCTGGCTCTCCTTGCCCATCCGATTGCTCCTTATTGAAGTTGCCGCCATAAGACCCGTCGAAACTTGACGCGGCCGCCCTCCTCTACACGGGCATAGACCGTCTCCAGCACCGTGCGCGATTGCCCCGCGAGACCGACCGAAGTGACTCGAAAAAGCGTGGCCAGGGAATGGGACGGCAAATGAGCCAGCCCTTCACCCTCGCCGAGGGATTGAATGCCATAAAACCCATTCTTCAAGGCGAGCCAGGTGATCGCCGAGACAGGGTTCGTCCCGGCCGCCGTCAAGGAAAACGCTTCAGCAGGCGGCGCACAACGGGTGATCGAATGGCAGACAGGCATCGTCTGGCCAACCCTTTGCACGGTCGACTCCCCCAACCTCAGGCCGCTTTCGGCAGATTGAAACGATTGATTGCGATGCCACAGGCTGCTCGCGACTTTTTGCTGGGAGACCGCAGCCTGCATCGAGGACAGCCCCACCTGCGACAGCACCAACAGGAACACCAGACTGATCAGCAGCACCGTCCCGGCCTGCCGCATTTGGATGCCTCCCTGCATGGCCGCTGCCCCTACCCCAGCCGATTTCGCAGTGCCGCCACGACACTGTAGGTCTGGTCCTTCACCCGCCCAGCGGGGTCTTGAAGGGTCATGAGGATGCGCACGCTGCGTATCAACGACGCATCGGCCGGATGGCTGTCATAGCGCTCCACAACTGTTGATGCCGAGGTGGCTGCCATGCCGAAGCTGACGTCGAATGCCAGCACGTTATCCATCAATACTGCCTTGGCCGGTGCTGCCGGGGTACTGATCTTCAACTGACCCGATTCGTAGGTATAGGTAAGTTGGCGTATGCCAAAGCGAAGTTGGCCGGGTTCGGCTCCTGGCGGTGTGCCTGCATAAGCCCTGGCCGTCTCCTTGCAGTCGGACAACACTGTCCAGTCAGTCTTGCCGACGCCATCGGCGACATTCGCGGTCACCAGCGTCAGTGACTTCGAACTCCCCGCCGCTTCCCAGCTTATGGGCCGATCAAAGGCAGCCGGAGCATTGTCGATAGCGGAAACGGCCAAACACCCCAGCATGCCTGCCTGGCGAATATCCTGGGTGATCTTGCTCAGCACAAACCGCGCATCATCCTGCAGCAGCATGGCGGCCTGCTGGCTGGCATGGGTCAACCGCGAACTGATCAGTATCTGGCTCGCCCCCAGTATCAAGACCAACCCGATGGCAAGCGCCAGCAACACTTCCACCAGACTGAAACCTCGCGCAAGACGCTTCATTGCGACACTCCCTGTTCATTACTGATGCGACTGGTCAGCGTGAAGGTTTCCCGCGCACCTGGACGGTTTGCTGCCCGGGCATCTGCCCAACTGATGCTGATGGTGACCTCTTGCCCGTTCACCACCACTGAACCTTTGGCATCCTCGCCGGCAAAACCCGTGATATTGGCCTCGAAATCGTGCAGGTCGAGGTCACGCACGCTGGCGGTGGCAGTGTTGGGCGGCGCCAGCTCTGCCCTGCCCCATGTGTAATCGGCGCCAGCATTGGTGCGAATGCGGTCGAGCATGTCATAGGCAATAAAACTGGCTTGGCTGGTCATCCTGGCGCTGTTGGTGTACTTGAGCGCGTTGAGTTGCAGCACCGCAGCGCCCATCAGGCCGATCGCCAAAATCAACAGCGCTACCAGCACCTCGACCAGCGTCATGCCGGATTGGCGCGAGTGCGCAACGCGCAGGAATCGGTTCTGGCAGGCTGGCATTTGCGTCGTCATCCATGTCGAAGGCCGGTGAAAAAAAGCAGGCGAGACCTGCTGTGCGACCCAAGACTAGCGTCGGTTTTCGAGCGGCGCTGCTCCCGGAACAAAGGGAAATACTTTGGACATAAAGGCCATCATCCAGCGCCACCGACCAAGCGCTATACCTAGAAAACCCACTCGTGCCCAAGGAGGGAACGCACATGAAACAACAAGGTTTCACCCTGATTGAGATGTTGCTGGGGCTGATCGTCACCAGTTTCCTCGCGCAACTGGCCGTACCCGGTTTCAAGGGTTTACATGAATCGCAGCAACGACAAAACGTGGCCCAAGCACTTGCCTCCGGGCTGCGCTACGCACGCACCGAGGCCATAGCGCGTAACCGGGCGGTGGTCATTCATGCAAAGGACGAGGACTGGAGCCTGGGATGGCGCGTGATACTGGATGTGAGTGGGCGCGGCCACCTGGATGACGACAATCCGGTATTGCTGGAGCGCGAGAGCAATGGGCGCGTGCCGGTCGCCGGTAATGGCCCGGTTTCGAGCCAGGTGCGCTTCAGCGGCCTGGGGGAGCCAGTGTTCGCCGGCGGGGGATTTCGTGCCGGCACCGTGCATGTGTGTGGCAAGGACCAGGCACAGAGCCTGTATCAGATCGTGCTGGCCCCCAGCGGGCGCGTCAGCCTGCGCAGTGACAAGACCGAACAGGCCTTATGCCGAGGCTATTCCAGCACCCTGGCCGTCAGAGCAGCGAGCGGACCCGCAGTTCCTTGGGCATCGAGAACGTGATGTTTTCTTCACGACCCGCCAGCTCATCGGCGCCGGTAGCACCCCAGGCTTGCAACTGTTGGATCACACCGCGCACCAGCACTTCCGGAGCGGAGGCACCCGCCGTGATGCCGATACGCTCGACACCATCGAACCAACTGCGCTGCATGTCTTCGGCACCGTCGATCAGGTACGCCGGTGTGGCCATGCGTTCGGCCAGCTCACGCAAGCGGTTGGAGTTGGAACTGTTAGGGCTGCCGACCACCAGCACTACATCGCATTCGTCCGCCAGTTGCTTGACCGCATCCTGGCGGTTTTGCGTGGCGTAGCAGATGTCATCCTTGCGGGGGCCGCCAATGGCCGGGAATCGCGTGCGCAGGGCGTCGATGACGCGGCTGGTATCGTCCATGGACAAGGTGGTCTGGGTGACGAAAGCCAGGCGATCAGGGTTGTGTACCTGCAAGTTGGCAACGTCTTTCTCGTCTTCCACCAGGTAGATGGCGCCGCCGTTGCTGGCGTCGTACTGGCCCATGGTGCCTTCGACTTCCGGGTGACCGGCATGGCCGATCAGGATGCATTCGCGACCGTCGCGGCTATAACGCGCCACTTCGATGTGCACCTTGGTTACCAGCGGGCAGGTGGCATCGAACACTTTAAGGCCACGGCCAGCCGCTTCGGTACGCACGGCCTGGGACACGCCATGGGCACTGAAGATGACGATAACGTCGTCGGGTACCTGGTCGAGTTCTTCGACAAAGATCGCACCGCGTGCGCGCAGGTCTTCGACCACGAACTTGTTATGCACGACTTCGTGGCGCACATAAATCGGCGGCCCGAAGACTTCCAGGGCGCGGTTGACGATTTCGATCGCCCGGTCCACGCCAGCGCAGAAGCCACGGGGGTTGGCGAGTTTGATTTGCATGCTGTGCCTCGTGCCTTGCAGGCCAAGAAATTGGATCAACTCAGCTCTATAGAATAAGCATCTGTGGGAGCGGGCTTGCCCGCGATGCAAACGACTCGATGTATCAGATACACCTAGGTGATGCTATCGCAGGCAAGCCAGCTCCCACACAAGCCAGCCCCACAGGAACCGGTTTCGTCAGTTAGAGCGCTTTAACGTCGATGATTTCAACATCAAACGTCAAGGTTTTACCGGCCAACGGATGGTTGAAATCGATGGTCACTTGCGCATCATCGAAGGCTTTGACCACACCAGGCAATTCGGTATTCGCCGCATCATTGAAGATCACCAGCAAACCTTCCGACAGGTCCATGCCGTCGAACTGCGAACGCGGGATGATCTGCACGTTTTGCGGGTTGGGTTGGCCGAAAGCGTTTTCCGGCAGGATCTGCAGGTTGCGCTTGTCGCCCGCCTTGAACCCGAACAATGCCGCTTCAAAACCAGGCAGCAGGTTACCGTCGCCAACCTTGAAGGTCGCCGGGGCTTTGTCGAAGGTGCTGTCTACCGTGTCGCCATTTTCCAGGCGCAATGCGAAATGCAAAGTGACTTCCGTGTTCTGGCCGATGCGTTGCTCAGCCAATACCTGATCAGTCATTGACGGTTTCTCCGGTTTTCTTGCTCTTGAACATATCCAGCGCCAGCATGATTGCACCAACGGTGATGGCGCTGTCGGCAAAGTTGAACGCCGGGAAGTAGTGGCGGTTTTGCCAATGCACCAGGATGAAGTCGATCACATGGCCCAGGGCGATGCGGTCATACAGGTTACCCAGCGCGCCGCCCAACACCAGGGCCAGCGCGATAGCCAGCCAGGTGTCGTCGCGGCCCAGGCGCTTGAGCCACACCACCAGCACGGCACTGACCACCACGGCGATCAGCGCGAACAGCCAGCGCTGCCAGCCACCGCCATCAGCGAGGAAGCTGAAGGCGGCACCCGTGTTATAGGCCAGGGTCCAGCTGAAGTAATCCGGGATCACCACGATTTGCTGGAACATTTCCAGGGAGCCCTCGAAGTGAGCCTTGCTGACCTGGTCAATGACCAGCACCAGCAGGCTCAGTACGAGCCAGCCCAGACGTCCGAAACGACTGGCTGTATTAGGCATAGTGACGAACCTCGCCTTCACCGCTGATGTTGTCGACACAACGACCACAGATTTCCGGGTGCTCAGGGTTCACGCCGACATCCTCACGGCAGTGCCAGCAACGGGCGCATTTAGGGAAGGCCGACTTCACCACCTTGAGCTTCAGGCCCGGTACCTCGGTGACCACGGCATCTGCCGGGGCCTGGGCGAAAGGTGCCAGGCTCGCGGTGGAGGTGATCAGTACGAAGCGCAGTTCGTTGCTCAGCTTGGCCAGGTCAGCAGTCAGGCCGTCCTCGGCAAACAAGGTGACTTCGGCTTGCAGGTTGCCGCCCACGGCCTTGGCCGCACGCTGAACTTCCAGCTCCTTGTTCACCGCAACCTTGACGGCCATGACGCCTTCCCAGTACTCGCGGCCCAGTTCGAAGTCGGCCGGCAGTTCGGTCAGGCCTTCGTACCAGGTGTTGAGCATGACCGACTCGTTACGCTCGCCCGGCAGGTATTCCCACAGCTCGTCGGCGGTGAACGCCAGGATCGGCGCGATCCAGCGCACCAGCGCTTCGCTGATGTGGTACAGCGCGGTCTGCGCCGAACGGCGAGCCTTGCTGTTGGCGCCGGTGGTGTACTGGCGGTCCTTGATGATATCGAGGTAGAAACCGCCCAACTCCTGCACGCAGAAGTTGTGGATCTTGGAGTAGACGTTCCAGAAGCGGTATTCGCCGTAGTGTTCCTGCAACTCGCGCTGCAACAACAGGGTACGGTCCACGGCCCAACGGTCCAGCGCGAGCATGTCTTCGGCCGGCAGCAGGTCGGTGGCCGGGTTGAAACCGGTCAGGTTCGACAGCATGAAGCGCGCGGTATTGCGGATACGACGGTAGGCGTCGGCGCTGCGGGCCAGGATCTGGTCCGACACGGCGATTTCACCCGAATAATCGGTGGAAGCCACCCACAGACGCATGATGTCGGCGCCCAACGTATCGTTGATCTTTTTCGGTTCGATCACGTTCTTCAGCGATTTGGACATCTTGCGGCCCGTCTCGTCGACGGTGAAGCCGTGGGTCAGCAGCTCGCGGTACGGCGCGTGGTTATCGATGGCGCAACCGGTCAGCAGCGACGAGTGGAACCAGCCACGGTGCTGGTCCGAACCTTCCAGGTACAGGTCGGCACGCGGGCCGGTCTCGTGGCCCATAGGGTGCGAACCGCGCAGCACGTGCCAGTGAGTGGTGCCCGAATCGAACCACACGTCGAGGGTGTCGCTGATCTTGTCGTACAGCGGCGCTTCATCGCCCAGCAGCTCGGCGGCGTCCAGCTTGAACCAGGCTTCGATGCCTTCCTGTTCAACGCGCTGGGCCACGACTTCCATCAGCTCGACGGTGCGCGGGTGCAGCTCACCGCTTTCCTTGTTCAGGAAAAACGGGATCGGCACGCCCCAGTTACGCTGGCGGGAGATGCACCAGTCAGGACGGTTGGCGATCATCGAGTGCAGGCGCGCCTGGCCCCAGGCCGGGACGAACTTGGTGTCTTCGATGGCTTTGAGCGAGCGTACACGCAGGGTGTCGCCGCTGGTCGGCTCTTTGTCCATGCCGATAAACCACTGCGCCGTAGCGCGGTAGATCAGCGGGGTCTTGTGACGCCAGCAATGCATGTAGCTGTGCTGGATGGTGGCGGTTTGCATCAACGCACCGACTTCACGCAGCTTTTCGATGATCGGCTGGTCAGCCTTGAAGATGAACTGGCCACCGAAGAACTCGAGCGAAGGCACGTAGACGCCATTGCTCTGCACCGGGTTGATGATGTCATCGTTGACCATGCCGTACTTCTTGCAGATCACGAAGTCGTCCACACCATAGGCAGGCGAGCAGTGGACAATGCCGGTACCCGAACCCAACTCGACGTAGTCAGCCAGGTACACAGGCGACAGACGGTCATAGAACGGGTGACGGAAGTTGATCAGCTCCAGCGCAGAACCAGTGGTGGTGGCGATCACCGAACCTTGCAGCTCGTAACGCGCCAGGCACGACTCGACCATTTCCTCGGCCAGCACCAGCAGGCGATCACCAACGTCCACCAGGGCGTAGGTGAATTCCGGGTGCACGTTCAGCGCCTGGTTGGCCGGGATGGTCCACGGGGTGGTAGTCCAGATCACGATGGCCGCCGGCTTGCTCAGGCTTGCCAGGCCAAAGGCCTCGGCCAGCTTGGCGTCGTCGGCGATCGGGAAGGCCACGTCGATGGTCGAGGACTTCTTGTCTTCGTACTCCACTTCCGCTTCGGCCAGGGCCGAACCGCAGTCGAAGCACCAGTTCACGGGCTTGAGGCCCTTGAACACGAAACCGCCCTTGACGATTTCAGCCAAGGCGCGGATTTCACCGGCCTCGTTCTTGAAGTTCATGGTCTTGTAGGGGTTGTCCCACTCGCCCAGTACGCCCAGGCGGATGAATTCGGACTTCTGGCCTTCGATCTGCTCAGTGGCGTAGGCACGGCACAGTTCGCGGGTCTTGTCCGCGCCCAGGTTCTTGCCGTAGGTCACTTCAACTTTATGCTCGATCGGCAGGCCATGGCAGTCCCAGCCCGGAACGTACGGTGCGTCAAAGCCCGACAGGGTCTTGGAGCGCAGGATCATGTCCTTGAGAATCTTGTTCAGCGCGTGACCGATGTGAATCGTGCCGTTGGCATAAGGAGGGCCGTCGTGCAGGACGAATTTCGGACGATCCTTGCCAATTTCGCGCAACTTTCCGTACAGGCCAATACTGTCCCAGCGCTGCAGGATCTGCGGTTCGCGCTGTGGCAGGCCGGCCTTCATTGGGAAGGCGGTGTCCGGAAGGTTTAGCGTGGCTTTATAGTCGGTCATTTAAGGCTCTTCGGTTAGCGATGGGCGCTAGGTGCGGCTAGTCTAGTGCACGGGCGGCGGCGACATCCGCATTGATCGCCGTTTTCAACGCCTCCAGGGAGGCGAAACGCTGCTCTTCACGCAGCTTCTGGTGGAAAACCACCGTCAAACGCCGGTCGTATAAATCACCGGCAAAATCCAAAAGGTGAACTTCCAGGTGGGCCTTGCCATCACCTGCAACCGTGGGTCTGACGCCTATATTGGCGACTCCCGGCCACGATTGGCCATCGATGTCGACGCTTACCAGGTAAACCCCGGTCAGCGGCACACGACGGCGCTTGAGTTGCACGTTGGCGGTTGGCGTGCCCAATTGGCGCGCCAGCTTCTGGCCGTGCAATACCCGTCCGGCAATGCGGAACGGGCGACCGAGCAAACGCTCGGCCAGGTCGAAGTCGGCGGCGGCCAGGGCGTTACGCACCTGGGTGCTGCTCACGCGCAGGCCGTCCAGTTCGACGGTTTGCGCGGCTTCGACAGTGAAACCCTGATTGACACCGGCATGTTGCAGGAAATCGAAATCCCCGACCCGGTCACAACCGAAATGAAAGTCGTCGCCGACCTCCAGGTGCTGTACACCCAAGCCGTCCACCAGGATGCGGTCGACGAACTCGGCGGCGCTGAGGCTGCGCAAACGCTGGTTGAATGCCAGGCAGAGAACACGGTCCACGCCCTCCTCCGCCAACAGCTGCAGCTTGTCCCGCAAGCGCGCCAAGCGGGCCGGCGCGGTTTCGGGGGTAAAGAACTCCCGCGGTTGTGGCTCAAAAATCACCACGCAGCTGGGCACGCCCAACTCGACCGCACGCTCGCGCAGCCGAGCCAGGATAGCCTGGTGGCCACGGTGAACACCGTCAAAGTTGCCAATAGTGGCGACGCAGCCCCGATGCTCGGGGCGCAGGTTGTGGAGACCTCGAACCAGCTGCATAACGCGCTTCTTGCTCATAAAGTGGTCGATTATAACCACACCCAGCCCCGGACGACAGGCAACTGCGCAGGCCAAATGGGTCGAATCGATAAAACAACCGTTTTATCGCGGCAAAGTCTCTATCCCAACGACTTGCGATTGAAATCACGCAGGCGGAAACCCTGCAACAGCAACATCCCGAAGTACACCACCACGCCCGCCACTACCAATGCGCCCAGGCGCATGAAGCGCTCCAGCATATTGCCTTGGCCCCAGGCCGGCATGATGTGCATCAGGCCAAACAGCACAACCGACATCGCTGCTACCGCCACCAGCAACTTGAGCGCAAACAACCCCCAGCCTGGCTGCGGCTGGTACATCTGTTTTTTGCGCAATTGGTAAAACAGCAGGCCTGCGTTTATACATGCCCCCGCGCTGATCGCCAAAGCCAGGCCGGCGTGGGCCAACGGGCCGATAAACACCAGGTTGAGCAGTTGCGTGACAACCAGGGTAAAAATCGCGATTTTCACCGGCGTGCGGATGTTTTGCTGGGCATAGAAGCCGGGCGCCAGCACCTTGATCACGATAATGCCGAGCAGGCCGACAGAGTAGGCGACCAACGCATGCTGGGTCATCAAGGCGTCATGGGCGTCGAATTGCCCGTATTGAAACAGCGAGACCGTCAACGGCTCGGCGAGGATGCCCAGGGCCAGGGCGCACGGCAACACCAGCAGAAAGCACAGGCGCAGGCCCCAATCGAGTATGCGTGAGTATTCCTGGCGATCCTTGCTGGCGTATGTACGCGCCAGGGTCGGCAGCAGGATGGTGCCCAACGCCACGCCCAGCACACCGGATGGCAATTCCATCAGGCGGTCGGCGTAGTACATCCACGACACCGAGCCGGACACCAGCAACGAGGCGAACGCGGTGTTGATGATCAGGGAAATCTGACTGACTGACACTCCGAGGATCGCCGGCAGCATGTTGCGCATGACACGCCAGACGCCGGTGTCCTTGAGATTCAGGCGCGGCAGTACGAGCATGCCGATTTTTTTCAGGTGTGGCAGCTGGTACAACAACTGTGCCAGCCCGCCGGCCAGCACCGCCCAGCCCAGGGCCATGACGGGTGGATCGAAATACGGGGTGAGGAACAGCGCAAAAATAATCATGCTGACGTTCAGCAAGGTCGGCACAAAGGCCGGTACCGAGAAACGATTCCAGGTATTGAGGATCGCCCCGGCGAGCGAAGACAGGGAAATCAGCAATATATAAGGAAAGGTCACCCGTAGCAGATCAGTGGTCAGCGCGAACTTTTCCGGCGTATTGGCAAAACCGGGCGCCGTGGCCCAGATCACCCAGGGCGCGGCGAGCATCCCGACGATGGTTACCAGCATCAGCACCAGCGTCAGCAAACCCGAGACGTAGGCGATGAACGTACGAGTCGCCTCCTCGCCATGCTGGGTCTTGTATTCGGCCAGAATCGGCACGAACGCCTGGGAAAACGCGCCTTCGGCAAAGATCCGCCGCAACAGGTTGGGCAGTTTAAAGGCAATAAAGAACGCATCCGTGGCCATGCTGGCGCCAAAGATGCGGGCCAGCAGGGTGTCACGCACGAACCCCAATACCCGGGAAATCATCGTGATAGAGCTGACGGCAGCCAACGATTTGAGCAGATTCATTGAAAGAGTTTGCGCCTATAGATAAAGAGCAGGCGAACTACGCGCCCACTTATGCGATACTGCGCGTCTGCAACAGCACAGAGCCAAAGCTCGCGAGTTTACAGGTCAAGCGCCGGAAATAAATCACCCGCCTCTTCAGATCGACCACTCAGCAGTTCGCATCAGCCGCCCTTGACAACCCGTCAAGTCATCGGCATGATTCGCGGCCTATTTTGTTTGCTATTTCCTAAAAAGTCTTTCGAGGAGCTCGACGGTGGCCAACACACCTTCCGCCAAAAAACGTGCAAAACAGGCTGAGAAGCGTCGCAGCCACAACGCCAGCCTGCGTTCCATGGTTCGCACCTACATCAAGAATGTAGTCAAAGCCATCGACACCAAAGACGCTGAAAAAGCTCAAGCAGCTTACGTTCTGGCTGTGCCTGTTATCGACCGTATGGCCGATAAAGGCATCATCCACAAGAACAAGGCCGCTCGCCATAAGAGCCGCCTGAATGGCCACATCAAGGCTCTGAGCGTTCCTGCTGCAGCCTAAGTGGTAACAACTGCCACGTAGCCCAGGTTGCGTAACAGTTAAGAAATGCCCCGTACCGAAAGGTCCGGGGCATTTTTGTTTGCCCCTGAAAACTGTAGGAGCGAGCTTGCTCGCGAAGATCGTTAACGATGACGCGGCAAGCCTGGCGCCCAGCGGGGATCTCAGGTTTTTTCGCGAGCAAGCTCGCTCCTACAGAAAGTTGACCGGGAATATTCTCAAGGCAAAAAAAACGCCCCGAACCAGTCGGGGCGTTTTTGCTACCACCTGATCAAAACATCAATCAATGGTGATGACCGCCTTCACCGTGGACATGGCCGTGAGCCACTTCTTCCTGGGAAGCGTCGCGGATGGCCACGATCTTCACTTGGAAGTTCAGGCGCTGGCCCGCCAGAGGGTGGTTGCCGTCAACGGTAACGTCGTCGCCGTCCAGGTCGCGGATGGTGACAATCTGCATTTGGCCGTCCGGCGCGGAAGCGTGGAACTGCATGCCCACTTCCAGCTCATCAACACCTTCGAACATGCTGCGGCTCAAGGTGCTGACCAGTTCGGCGGAGTATTCGCCGTAGGCATCTTCAGGTTCTACGGCGACGGTC
This sequence comes from Pseudomonas sp. GW821-FHT07B01, assembly GCF_059419065.1. Taxonomy (NCBI): domain Bacteria; kingdom Pseudomonadati; phylum Pseudomonadota; class Gammaproteobacteria; order Pseudomonadales; family Pseudomonadaceae; genus Pseudomonas; species Pseudomonas sp. GW821-FHT07B01. The sequence goes on from NZ_JBWKRA010000021.1 coordinate 19,139, forward strand.
AGTTCGTCACCGACGTTCTTGCCTTCCAGAGCCTTTTCCAGGCCCGGGATGATGTTACCTGCGCCTTGCAGGTAAACCAGCGGCGCGCCGCCGGCGGAGCTGTCGATGACCTCACCAGCGTCGTTGGTCAGGGTATAGTCGATGGAGACAGCCTTGTTAGCGGCGATCGTCATGGGGCGAGACCTTTTGCAAAAGAATGAAGAACGGACAAGTCTAAACAAGGATTTGCCCGAAAGCGAACGGAACCCGGACGGACGGGGCCGATCAACGGTCACGATCACAGGTTTTCATCAGGACGACGATGGGCACTGGGTGGCCGAGCTGTCCTGCGGCCACACCCAGCACCTGCGCCACCAACCGCCCTGGCAGTCGCGCGCCTGGGTGCTCGACCCCGCGCAACGCCTTGAAAAAATAGGCCAGGCCTTTGCGTGCGGCTGGTGTGCGCAAGGGCACGAATAACGATAACCTTGGCGCCTGATTCGCGGTAGGCACTCACCCATAGAGCGCCACCCAAGCCATGCACCTCCAGAGAATTCGCATGCAGACTTTTTTTATCGCGCCCACCGATTTTGGTGTGGGTCTGACCTCCATCAGCCTTGGGCTGGTGCGCACCCTGGAACGGGCCGGCCTGAAAGTCGGTTTTTTCAAACCCATCGCCCAGCCACACCCTGGCGATACCGGGCCGGAACGCTCCACCGAGCTGGTGGCGCGCACCCACGGCCTGAAACCGCCGCAGCCCCTGGGCCTGGCTCACGTGGAGCGCATGCTCGGCGACGGCCAGCTCGATGAGCTGCTCGAAGAGATCATCACCCTTTACCAACAGGCAGCCGTAGGCAAAGACGTGCTGATCGTCGAAGGGATGGTGCCGACCCGCAGCGCCAGCTACGCGGCACGGGTCAACCTGCACCTGGCCAAGAGCCTGGACGCGGAAGTGATCCTGGTCTCGGCGCCGGAAAATGAAGTGCTCACCGAGCTTTCCGGCCGTGTGGAATTGCAGGCCCAACTGTTTGGCGGTCCCAAAGACCCGAAAGTGCTGGGCGTAATCCTCAACAAGGTACGCACCGACGAAAGCATGGAAGCCTTCTCGGCGCGCCTCAAAGAGCATTCGCCGCTGTTGCGTAGCGGTGATTTCCGGCTGCTCGGCTGCATCCCCTACCAACCCGAGCTGAATGCCCCGCGCACCCGCGACGTGGCCGACCTGATGGGCGCGCAGATCCTCAACGCCGGTGACTACGAAAGCCGGCGCATGACCAAGATCATCATTTGCGCGCGCACCATGCGTAACACTGTCGAGCTACTCAAGCCCGGTGTGTTGGTAGTGACACCGGGAGATCGCGACGACATCATCCTCGCCGTCAGCCTGGCCGCCATCAATGGCGTGCCGCTGGCCGGGCTGCTGCTGACCAGCGACACCCTGCCCGACCCACGCATCATGGATCTGTGCCGAGGCGCCTTCCAGGCCGGGTTGCCGGTGTTGTCGGTGAGCACCGGCTCCTATGACACCGCCAACCAGCTCAATAGCCTCAACAAGGAAATCCCTATCGATGACCGCGAGCGTGCGGAAATCATCACCGATTTCGTCGCCAGCCACCTCGATGCACGCTGGCTGCACCAGCGTTGCGGCACGCCGCGGGAGATGCGCCTGTCGCCGGCGGTGTTCCGTTACCAGTTGATCCAACGCGCCCAGGCCGCCAACAAACGCATCGTGTTGCCCGAAGGCAGCGAGCCGCTGACCGTACAGGCCGCCGCAATCTGCCAGGCCCGCGGCATTGCCCGTTGCGTGCTGCTGGCCAAGCCTGCGGATGTGGAGGCAGTCGCCCGCGCCCAGGGTATCGACCTGCCCGAAGGCCTGGAGATTCTCGACCCCGACCTGATTCGCCAACGCTACGTGGAGCCGATGGTCGCCTTGCGCAAGAGCAAAAGCCTCAACGCGCCCATGGCCGAGCAACAACTGGAAGACACCGTGGTGATCGCCACCATGATGCTCGCTCTCGACGAAGTGGATGGCCTGGTCTCCGGCGTTATTCACTCCACCGCCAATACCATTCGCCCTGCCCTGCAACTGATCAAGACCGCGCCGGGCTGCACCTTGGTGTCGTCGGTGTTCTTTATGCTGTTCCCCGAGCAGGTACTGGTGTACGGCGACTGCGTGATGAACCCGCACCCAAGCGCTGCGGAACTGGCGGAAATCGCCCTGCAAAGCGCCGACTCGGCGGCCGCGTTCGGCATCACGCCACGGGTGGCGATGATCAGCTATTCCAGCGGTGACTCGGCCAGCGGCGAGGAGGTGGAAAAAGTCCGCGAAGCCACCCTGCTCGCCCACGAACAACAAAGCTCGCTGCTGATCGACGGCCCGTTGCAATACGACGCCGCCGCCAACGAAAACGTCGCCCGACAACTGGCGCCCAACAGCCAGGTGGCAGGCAAGGCCACCGTCTTTGTATTCCCGGACCTGAACACCGGCAACACCACCCACAAAGCCGTACAACGCAGCGCCGATTGCGTGAGCCTGGGGCCGATGCTCCAGGGCCTGCGCAAACCGGTCAATGACCTGCCACGAGGCGCCCAGGTGGACGACATCGTGTACACCATCGCCCTGACGGCGATCCAAGCCGCCAACCGACCCATGGATATCTAAATGCTGGATTTTCTACCTGCCGCCGTGCGCGGGGTGATCGCTTCGCTGTTGCTGGCGCTGAACACGATCCTGCTGTGTTCGTTCCTGTTTATCGTGGCGCTGTTCAAGGCGCTGCCGTTCGCCAAGCGCCTGAGCGAATGGCTGATGAACCACACCCATGAAGCCTGGGTCACCAACAACAAGGGTTGGATGAACCTGGTGCGCCGTACGCGCTGGCACCTGACTGGCCTTGAGGGCCTGGACTACCAGCACTCGTACCTGGTGACCAGCAACCATCAGAGCTGGGTCGACATCATGGTGTTGCAGTACGTGCTCAATCGGCGCATTCGCCCCCTGAAGTTCTTCCTCAAGCAAGAGCTGATATGGGTACCGGTGATTGGCCTGGCGTGGTGGGCGCTGGGCTTTCCCTTCATGAAGCGCTACAGCAAGGCTTATTTGGAGAAGCACCCGGAGAAGAAAGGCAAAGACCTGGAAACCACGCGCAAGACCTGTGCGAAGTTTCGCGACAATCCCGTGGGGATTTTCAACTTTGCCGAAGGCACACGCTTTACGCCGGGCAAGCATGCGCAGCAGCAGTCACCGTTTCGCTACCTGCTTAAACCCAAGGCGGGCGGCATTGCGTTTGTGTTGGATGCCATGGGCGAGCAGCTCAAGTCACTGATCAATGTGACCATCCACTACCCCGCCGGGCGCCCAGGTTATTGGGATTTGCTGTGCGGTAACGTGAAGGACGTGGTGGTGCACTTTGAAGAGGTGCAGATACCGGCCGAATTCATCGGCAAGAATTATGAGCAGGATGGGGAATATCGACTGGCGTTCCAGGGCTGGATCAACCAGTTGTGGCAAGACAAGGATGCATTGTTGGAACAGCTGCACAAAGACTTTCCGGCCAGCCGCTGATCAACATGTGGATGCAATTTAATGTGGGGGCTGGCTTGCCTGCGATAGCGGTGGATCAGCTAAGTTTCAATAAACTGACAGTCTGCTATCGCAGGCAAGCCAGCTCCCACATTGACCGAGTCCACATTTGAGAATATGTAAAAAGCCCGCCACCGGGTAACCGGTGGCGGGCTTTTTTGTGCGGCAATAAAGCTTAGATCGCGCCGCGCTGACGCAACAGTTCCAGCACTTGCTTGACGCTGTCTTCCAGCGACAACGCCTGGGTGTCGATCACAAGGTCGGCATTCAACGGCACGTCATACGGGAAGGATTCGCCAGGGATGTTATCCCCACCAGCCGCGTACAAACCTTGCGGGTCACGCTCGGCGCACACCAACGGCGATGCCTGCACGTAGACGGTCAGCAGTCGGTCCGCACCAATCAGCGCCTTGGCCTGTTCACGGCCTTCGGCATCCGGCGCAACGAAGGCTGCCAGGGTCAACAGGCCGGCTTCATTGAACTGACGCGCCACATGAGCGGCACGACGCCAGTTCTCGGTACGCCCGGCACGGTCCTGCGGCAACCCTTTGTTCAGGTCGTGACGCAGGTTCTGGCCGTCCAGTACGAACACCGCACGGCCCATGTCGAACAGCTTGCGCTCGACCGCATAGGCCAGAGTGCTCTTGCCAGCGCCCGACAAGCCGCTGAACAACACCGTGGCCGGCTGCTGGCCGAAACGCAGGGCGCGCTCTTCGGTGGCGACATGCGCCAGGCTGCCGTGCTGCGCAGCGCCGCCATGACCCACCGGTGGCGCGATGATCATGCCCGCGGCGACCGTGCCGTTGGTCAAACGATCGATCACGATGAACGCGCCGGTGGTGCGGTTGCTGTCGTAACCGTCCAGGGCGATGGCGGCGTCCAGGCTGACCTTGACCCGGCCAATTTCGTTGAGCTGCAGCGAACTCGCCGGGCCTTCGGCCAGGGTGTTTACGTCCACGCGGTGCACGATGCTGGTGATGGAACCCGGCACGTAGCTGGTGGCGCGTTTGATGTCGTATTTTTTGCCCGGCAGCATCGGTTCTTCGGCCATCCACACCAGCATGGCGTCGAAGGCGTCGGTCACTTGCGGCACGTTGTCGGCATGCACCAACAGGTCGCCACGGGAGATGTCGATCTCGTCTTCCATGGTCAAGGTCACAGCCTGGCCTGGGCCTGCGTGTTCCAGCTCACCTTCAAAGGTGACGATGGATTTGACGCGGCTGCTCTTGCCCGACGGCAATACCACCACTTCGTCGCCCTTGTGCACGATGCCGCTCGCCAGGGTGCCGGCAAACCCACGGAAGTTCAGGTTCGGGCGGTTGACGTACTGCACCGGGAAACGCAGGTCGGTGTAGTTGCGGTCGTTGGCGATCTCGACAGTCTCCAAGATCTCCATCAGCGACTGGCCGGTGTACCAGGGCGAACGCTCGCTCTTGTTCACCACGTTGTCGCCCTTGAGCGCCGACATCGGCACGAAGGCCAGGGTGCTCGGCTTGAATGCGATACCTTCGGCGAACTTCAGGTAATCGGCCTTGATCGACTCGAATACGCTTTGGTCAAAGCCGTTGATGTCCATCTTGTTGATGGCCACCACGATGTGTTTGATGCCCAGCAACGAGGCGATGTAGCTGTGACGACGGGTCTGGGTCTGCACGCCGTAGCGGGCGTCGATCAGGATGATCGCCAGGTCACAGGTAGACGCACCGGTGGCCATGTTGCGGGTGTACTGCTCATGGCCGGGGGTGTCGGCGATGATGAATTTGCGCTTGGCGGTGGAGAAATAGCGGTAGGCAACATCGATGGTGATGCCCTGCTCACGCTCGGCCTGCAGGCCATCGACCAGCAACGCCAGGTCGATATCGTCACCGGTGGTGCCGGACTTCTTCGAGTCGCGGGTAATGGCTTCCAGGTGATCTTCGTAGATCATCTTGGAGTCGTGCAGCAGGCGCCCGATCAGGGTGCTCTTGCCGTCGTCGACGTTGCCGCAGGTCAGGAAGCGCAACATTTCTTTGCGCTCGTGCTGGCCCAGGTAGGCGAGGATGTCCTCGCTGATCAAATCAGATTGATGCGACATGACAGCCCCTTAGAAATAGCCTTGACGTTTTTTATCTTCCATCGAGCCTGCACCATCGTGGTCGATGACACGGCCCTGGCGCTCGGAAGTTCGCGTCAGGAGCATTTCCTGAATGATGTCCGTCAGCGTCTCGGCTTCGGACTCCACCGCGCCCGTCAACGGGTAGCAGCCAAGGGTGCGGAAACGTACTTTCTTTTTGACGATGCGGGCTTTGTCTTCCTCGGACAGGTGCTCGAGGATGCGATCGTCGTCGATCATGATCAACGTGCCGTTCTTCTCGATCACGTCGCGCTCGGCGGCGAAGTACAGCGGCACGATCGGGATGCCTTCGAGGTAGATGTACTGCCAGATGTCCAGCTCGGTCCAGTTGGACAGCGGGAACACGCGGATCGACTCGCCCTTGTTGACGTTGCCGTTGTAGACGTTCCACAGCTCCGGGCGTTGGTTCTTCGGGTCCCAACGGTGCTTGCTGTCGCGGAACGAGTACACGCGCTCTTTGGCACGGGATTTCTCTTCATCGCGACGGGCGCCGCCGAATGCTGCGTCAAAACCATGCTTGTCCAGCGCCTGCTTGAGGCCCTCGGTCTTCATGATATCGGTGTGCTTGGCACTGCCGTGGGTGAACGGGTTGATGTTCTGCGCCACGCCATCGGGGTTGATGTGGGTAATCAGGTCCAGGCCCAGCTCCTCGACCATCTTGTCGCGGAACTTGTACATCTCCTGGAATTTCCAGCGAGTGTCGACGTGCATCACCGGAAATGGCAGTTTGCCCGGGAAGAAGGCCTTGCGTGCCAGGTGCAGCATCACGGCGGAGTCTTTACCGATCGAGTAGAGCATCACCGGGTTATCGAACTCGGCGGCGACCTCGCGGATGATGTGGATGCTTTCCGCCTCCAGCTGTTTCAGATGCGTCAGTTTGTCGACCATGGTTACTCACGGAAAAACGATCTTATGGACGGCCAGCGGGCCGTGTTCGAGCGAGGCATGCTAGCACAGCAACTTCTTCTATTTAGGGCGCCAGCTAGACCGAAACGATATATGAATATGCCGCCGAGTTTGGCGCTCAACTCGGTTAATGGGGGAGCTGGCTTGCCTGCGATACAGGCGCCCCGCTCATTCAGGCTGACCGAGGTGATGCCATCGCAGGCAAGCCAGCTCCCACAGTGTTCAATGCTGTGCTTTAGATCGGATTGGGGCAGTCGATGAACAGATGCTCCAGGGCAAAGCGCCGCGCCAGGTAGTCGCCCAAGGCCTGCACGCCGTAGCGTTCGGTGGCGTGATGGCCGGCGGCGATGAAGCTGATGTCGTTTTCCCGGGCGCTGTGGAAGGTCTGTTCGGACGCCTCACCGCTCAGGTACAAATCGACACCGGCGGCAATCGCCTGGTCGATATAGCCCTGGCCGCCACCGGTACACCAGCCGACGCGGCGAATCATCTCGCTGCCTTCGATCAGCAGCGGTTCGCGGCCCATCACGTCCTGCACGCGACGGGCGAAGTCACGAGGTGACAAGGGCTCGGCCAGGGAGCCGACCAGGCCGACGATTTTTGGGTTGCCCGGGTCCAGCGGGCCTTCGACGGTGATGTCCAGGTGGCGAGCCAGTTGCACGTTGTTGCCGACATCGGCGTGCAGGTCCAGGGGCAAGTGGTAGGCCAGCAGGCTGATGTCATGCTTGAGCAGGGTTTTGAGACGGCGCTGCTTCATGCCGGTGATGCACGGGTTTTCGCCCTTCCAGAAGTAACCGTGGTGCACCAGCACCAGGTCGGCCTTGGCTTCGACGGCAGCGTCCAGCAGGGCTTGACTGGCGGTCACGCCGCTGACAATGCGCATCACTTGGGGCCGGCCCTCGACCTGCAGACCATTGGGGCAGTAATCGGCAATTTTGGCGCTGCCGAGGTAGCGGTCGGCTTCCTCGACGAGGGTAGTAAGGGGCACGGCCATAAAAGACTCCTAAATATCCCGTTCGCAGGCGTCACAGCCTCGTATAATGCGCGACATTATGGGCGCTCTCCCGCCCCCTGCAACCTGTCAGGACTTACTTGATGCTCAAGGCACTGCGTTTTTTTGGATGGCCATTGTTGGCTGGCGTGCTGATCGCGATGCTGATTATCCAGCGTTATCCCCAGTGGGTGGGCCTGCCCACACTGGATGTGAACCTGCAACAGGCGCCGCAGACCAACACGGTGGTCCAGGGCCCGGTCACCTATGCCGACGCGGTCACCATCGCGGCCCCTGCGGTGGTCAACCTGTACACCACCAAGGTCATTAACAAGCCCGCGCATCCGTTGTTTGAAGACCCGCAATTTCGCCGCTATTTCGGTGACAACGGCCCCAAGCAGCGCCGTATGGAATCCAGCCTCGGCTCCGGCGTGATCATGAGCCCCGAGGGCTACATCCTCACCAACAACCATGTGACCACCGGCGCCGACCAGATCGTGGTGGCCCTGCGTGACGGCCGCGAAACCCTGGCCCGTGTGGTGGGCAGCGACCCGGAAACGGATCTGGCGGTACTCAAGATTGATCTGAAGAACCTGCCGGCCATCACCCTCGGCCGCTCCGACGGTTTGCGCGTGGGCGATGTAGCGCTGGCCATCGGCAACCCTTTCGGGGTGGGGCAAACGGTGACCATGGGCATCATCAGCGCCACCGGGCGTAACCAGTTGGGCCTTAACAGCTACGAAGATTTCATCCAGACCGACGCCGCGATCAACCCCGGCAACTCGGGCGGTGCGCTGGTGGACGCCAATGGCAACCTGACTGGCATCAACACCGCGATTTTTTCCAAGTCTGGCGGTTCACAGGGCATTGGTTTTGCCATCCCGGTAAAGCTGGCGATGGAAGTGATGAAGTCGATCATCGAGCACGGCCAGGTGATTCGCGGCTGGCTGGGCATTGAAGTACAGCCCTTGACCAAGGAACTGGCCGAGTCATTTGGCCTGACCGGGCGTCCAGGCATCGTGGTAGCGGGGATCTTCCGCGACGGCCCGGCGCAGAAAGCCGGCCTGCAACTGGGCGATGTGATCCTCAGCATCGACGGCGCGCCGGCGGGTGATGGCCGCAAGTCGATGAACCAGGTGGCGCGGATCAAGCCGACCGACAAGGTGGCGATCCTGGTGATGCGCAACGGCAAGGAGATCAAACTGTCGGCGGAAATCGGCCTGCGCCCACCACCGGCGACCGCGCCAGTGAAAGAAGAGCAATAACCGTCGCGACCCAAGCGCCCGTTCGCGGGCGCTTGTAAGGCCATATTTCTTAGCGATTCATTCTCATTAGTCATGTTATATTGTTTCAATATCGCTATTGGAACGCTCTATGTCGTCTCGAAAGTTTGTGCCCTTGGCCGGCCTGACCCTGGGTTTGCTGCTCGACCCTGCCTACGCCGAAGAAAACACCCTGGAACTGGACACCATCAGCGTCACTTCCGACGCCTATGAATCCGCCACCGGTCCGGTCGACGGCTACCGTGCCACCCGCTCTGCCAGTGCGACCAAGACCGACACGGCCTTGCGCGACATCCCGCAGTCGATCAGCGTGATTCCGGCCACGGTACTCAAAGACCTGGGCAGTACCAGCGTTGAACGCGCCCTGGAATTCGCCGGCGGTGTGTCCAAGCAAAACAACTTCGGCGGCCTGACTCTCTACGAATACAGCGTGCGCGGCTTCACCACATCCGAGTTCTACCAGGATGGTTTCAGCGCCAACCGTGGTTACCCCAGCACCCCGGACGCAGCGAATATCGAGCGCATCGAAGTGCTCAAGGGCCCCGCCGCCAGCCTCTATGGGCGTGGCGATCCCGGCGGCACGGTGAATATCGTCACCAAGAAACCCCAGCCCGAGGCCTTCACCACGCTGCAGACCAGCGCCGGCAGTTGGGACCGTTACCGCACCGCGCTGGATGTGAATACGCCGCTGGACAGCGAGGGGCGTGTGCTGACGCGAGTGAACCTGGCCGTTGAAGACAACCACAGCTTTCGCGATCACGTCGACGCCAAGCGCGTGTTCGTCGCACCCTCCTTCAGTTGGCAACTGGACCCGGACACCACCCTGCTGGTGGAAAGTGAGTTCGTGCGCCACAGCTCCACCTTCGACCGAGGCATCGTCGCCAATACCGGCATGTCCCATTCCACCTTCCTCGGCGAGCCCAACGACGGCAATATCCGCAACCACAACAACCGCATTCAGGCGGCGTTGGAACACCACCTCAACGACGCCTGGAAACTGCGCCTGGCCAGCCATTACAAGCAAGGTAGCCTGTGGGGCGATGCTTCGGAAAGCCGAGCATTGAACGCAGACGGCCACAGCGTCAATCGCCGCTACCGTGAACGCTCCACCGGTTGGCATGACAGCATCACCCAGCTGGAACTGCGCGGGGTGTTCGATATCGGCAGTTGGCAACATGAACTGTTGATCGGTACCGAGTACGAGGATTACCGCAAGAAAGAGCGCGTGACGGCGATCGCAGGCGACTATCCCATCGACATCTACAAGCCGGTGTACGGCCAACCCAAACCCAACGGCAAACGCTCCGGTACCGACTTCTTCGAACAAACCAAAAGCCACGCACTGAACCTGCAAGACCAGATCATCTTCACCGACCGCCTGCGCGGCATGATCGGTGCGCGCTTCGAGCATTTCGAACAAAGCACCGACGACTTCACCCGCAACCACGCCAAGAGCCGCCAAACCCACGACGCCTTCACCCAGCGCGCCGGCCTGCTCTACCAGCTCACGCCAGAAGTCGGCGTGTTTGCCAACGCCTCCACCTCGTTCAAGCCCAATAGCGGCCTGGATGCCGGTGGCAAGTCCTTCAAGCCCGAAGAAGGCGTGGGTTATGAGGTGGGCATCAAGAGCGAGCTGTTTGACGACCGCCTCAGCGCCACCCTGGCGGCCTTTCATATCGAAAAGGAAAACGTGCTGACCCTCGACCCGACGACCAACCTCAACCGCGCCATGGGCAAGGCCCGCAGCCAGGGCTTCGACCTGCAAGTAACCGGGCAAGTGACCAACGCCGTCCGCGTGATCGGCGCCTTGGCCTACATCGACGCCGAAGTGACCAAGGGCGACAAAACCATCCCCACGGGCAGCCGCATTCTCGGCGTGGCCAAGCGCAGTGGCAGTGTGTTGGGTGTGTATGAATTCCAGGACGGCGCATTGCGTGGCTCAGACCTGGGCGCAGCGTTCACCTATGTAGGTGACCGCTCAGGCGAAGCCGGCACAGGCTTCGAACTGCCCGCCTACCACACCGTGGATTTGCTGGCCCATTACAAGGCCACGCAGAACGTGACGGTGGGGCTGAACCTCAACAACCTGTTCAATGAAAGGTACTACGAGCGGTCCTACAGCAACTATTGGGTCAACCCGGGTGAGCCGCGCAACTTCACGGTTAGCCTGACCCTTAATCTGTAGATACAGTCAAAATGTGTGGCTTGCCTGCGATGACCATAGGTAATCACGATGCGAAGCGAGCCGCTCTTGATCTTGATCTGCTTGTGATCTTGATCTCAGGCGCCCCGTTAAACCACGCTGGCCGAACGCAGGCTTGAATTCGTGGGTAACCCGGCAGGACGCCGGGTTAGCCGCCCCGCGCCATGGATGGCGCGTGGCGGCGGCCCACGGATTCAAGCCTGCGTTCGGGCACACCGAGCCTAGGCGAGGTGCCGAGTGGTGGGGCAAGAGCCCTTTGGTTACTTTGGGCTGGGCCGGCATTCCGGCTCTTTTCCAAAGTGACCCGCTGTAAAAGCGGAACCCTAAGCAGCCGTTACCGCAGGAATGGATATGTACACAATCCAACTGTGTTGACTGCCATGCCGCCTTCGCGAGCAAGCCAGCTCACACAATTGGATCACCGCAGGGCTCGATTACAAGGCAACCGGCGCCCGTTCGCACAGGGTATTAAGCGCCGCCGCCCACTGCGGCTCGTCATTCAGGCAAGGCACCAACACCAACTCCTCGCCCCCCGCTTCACGAAATTGCTCGCGACCGCGATCGCCAATTTCCTCCAACGTCTCAATACAGTCGGCGACGAACGCCGGGCACATCACCAGCAGCTTCTTCACCCCTTGCTGGGCCAATGCCTCAAGGCGTGCCTCGGTGTAGGGTTCGATCCACTTGGCCCGGCCCAGGCGGGACTGGAACGCCACCGACCATTTGCCCTCAGGCAAACCCAGCCGCTCGGCCACATCCCGCGCCACGCTGAAGCACTGCGCGCGGTAACAGGTGGCAAGCACTTCAGGGGATGCGTTCTTGCAGCAGTCGGCGTCCTTGAAGCAGTGCTGGCCGGTAGGGTCGAGCTTGGTCAGGTGACGCTCAGGCAAGCCATGGAAACTGAGCAGCAAGTGATCGTAATCCTGCTCCACATAAGGGCGCACACTCGCCGCCAGCGCATCGAGGTACTCAGGCTGATCGTAGAACGGTTGCAGGATCGAAAACTGCACATTCAGTTGCTTGTCGCGCACCACTCGCTTGGCTTCCTCTATCACCGTGGTGACGGTGCTGTCGGCAAACTGCGGGTACAACGGCGCCAGTGTGATTTTTTGAATACCCTGGGCGGCGAGGCGCGTCAGGACCGTTTCCAAGGACGGTTCGCCGTAACGCATCGCCAGTTCCACCGGGCCCTGGGTCCACTGCGCGGTCATCTGCTGTTGCAGGCGGCGGCTCAGCACCACCAGCGGCGAGCCCTCGTCCCACCAGATCGACGCATAGGCATGGGCCGATTGCTCGGGGCGCTTGATAAGGATCAGCGACACCAGCAAGCGCCGCACCGGCCACGGCAAGTCGATCACATAAGGGTCCATCAGGAACTGATTGAGGTAGCTGCGCACATCGGCCACTGAAGTGGACTTTGGCGAACCCAGGTTGACCAGTAACAACGCGTGATCGGTCATGCAACATCCTATCTTTAGAGGCGGCTGGACAAGTCATCCAGAGCCGCACGCAACTCAGTGAACTGGAAAGTGAAACCTGCGGCCTGCAGCCGTTCAGGCAAAGCCTTTTGCCCGCCCAGCAACAAGCCGGACAACTCACCCAGGCCAACCTTCAACGCAAATGCCGGCATCGGCATGAACGCCGGGCGGTGCAGCACCTGGCCCAAGGTCTTGGCAAATTCGCGGTTGCGCACCGGGTGTGGCGCGCAGGCATTATAAGGACCGTTGGCGTCTTGCTTGTGCAGAAGAAAATCAATCAGGGCGATTTGATCCTTGATATGCACCCAGGGCATCCACTGCCGTCCATTGCCAATCGGCCCGCCCAGCGCCAGTTTGAACGGCAGCAGCAGGCGCGACAAAAAGCCGCCCTCGGCAGACAGCACCAACCCCGTACGCACCAGCACCACGCGAATGCCCAAGGCTTCGGCACGCTGGGCGGTTTCCTCCCAGGCGATACACAACTGGCTGGGGAAGTCATCCAGCACCGGGCCGCTGGCTTCGGTCAGTTCGCGCTCGCCGCCGTCGCCATACCAACCCACCGCAGAACCGGAGATCAGCACCGCCGGTTTTTGCTCCAGGCTTTCCATCCAGGCCAGCAAGGTTTCGGTGAGGTGAATGCGACTGTTCCACAACAATGCCTTGCGCTTGTGGGTCCAAGGCCGGTCGGCGATAGGCGCGCCTGCCAGGTTGACCACCGCGTCCACCGTGCCAATCACCTCTTGTAGGCGAGCCACTCCGAGCACCTGCGCACCGCACACCTGGGCGACCGTTTCCGGTTGCCGGCTCCACACCGTCAGGCGATGGCCTTGCGCGAGCCAGTGCTTGCAGAGTTGGCGACCGATCAAGCCGGTACCGCCGGTCAGCAAAATATGCATGGGACTCTCCTCATGTAACGTTCGCCGCCGCTCACTGGTCTATTTTATAAGCAGGGATCAATTTGATAATTGAGCGTGACGGGGGTTCAAGCCTTAGCTTAACCATAGGTCACGCCACACAATCAGGCACGCCAAAACTTATACCAAAAAACAATATTGTACAGCTATTGGTGTCGGCGTAGTCTGTACCCAACGGTAAAACGAGGCCTCCCATGACTGTTCCCATCGCGATCATTGGTACCGGCATCGCCGGTCTCTCCGCCGCCCGAGCGTTACAAGACGCCGGGCACGCAGTACAACTCTTCGATAAAAGCCGCGGCAGCGGTGGCCGCATGTCCAGTAAGCGCAGCGACGCCGGCGCGCTGGACATGGGCGCGCAATATTTCACCGCCCGCGACCGGCGCTTCGTCAACGAAGTGCAGCGCTGGCAAAGCAACGGCTGGGCCGAGCAGTGGAAGCCCCAGCTGTATAACTTCAAGTCCGGGCAATTGACGCCCTCCCCCGATGAGCAGATCCGCTGGGTGGGCACACCGCGCATGAGCGCCATCACCCGCGCCCTGCTCGACGACTTGCCGGTGGAGTTCGGTTGCCGCATCACCGAAGTCTTCCAGGGCACGCAGCACTGGAACCTGCTCGACGCGGACGGCGGCAATCACGGCCCTTTCAGTCACGTGATCATTGCCACGCCGGCGCCCCAAGCCACCGCCCTGCTGGCCGCCGCGCCCAAGCTGGCGAGCGCCGCCGCCGGGGTGAAAATGGACCCGACCTGGGCCATCGCCCTGGCGTTCGACAAGCCCCTGGATACGCCGATGGAGGGCTGCTTCGTGCAAGACAGCCCCCTCGACTGGCTGGCGCGCAACCGCAGCAAGCCTGGGCGCGACACCACCCTCGACACCTGGGTGCTGCACGCCACCAGCGCCTGGAGCAAGGCCCACCTGGACCTGCCCAAGGAAACGGTGATCGAACACCTGCACGGCGCCTTTGCCGAATTGCTGCACAGCGCCATGCCCGCGCCGTCGTTCAGCCTGGCGCATCGCTGGCTCTACGCACGCCCCTCCAGCAGCCATGAGTTCGGTGTGCTGGCCGACGCCGACCTGGGCTTGTTCGTTTGCGGCGACTGGTGCCTGTCCGGTCGGGTGGAAGGTGCCTGGTTGAGTGGCCAGGAAGCGGCGCGACGCTTGATCGAGCACCTGCAATGAACCGCATCAACCCCGCCAAACTGCTGCTGTCAAAATGGACGGCAGCTCATCCTCGCCACAAGGAAAAACACTTCCTGGTCACCGAGTTGTTCCGTGACGACGAGGGCACGGTGCTGGACATCGAACTGCAGGCCATCCTTACTCGGCGCGCCGAACGCCTGCCCTGGCAGACCCTGAAAAACGCTGAGGACTGGAAAATCGGCTGGAAATAAAGCGGCGGCACAAACCTGTACAAATTATTTGACTTGTACAACATCGAGCCTATGATGAGATTTAGTTGTACAAGATTTTTAGCTTGTACAGGATTCTTGCAGAGGTTTGCTTATGTCCAGCCATGTGAAACCGAAGATCGCCATCAGCGCCTGCCTTCTGGGTGAGAACGTGCGCTTCAATGGCGGTCATAAACAGTCCCTGCTATGCAGCCAGACCCTCAGTGACTACTTCGATTTTGTCCCGTTGTGCCCTGAAGTTGCCATCGGCCTGGGCATTCCGCGGCAAGCGATCCGCCTGGTCGGCGATCCCAACCAACCGCAGGCTGTGGGCAGCGTAAACCCTGCGCTCAATGTCACTCAGCCACTGGACGATTACGGCCAGCAAATGGCCCGGGAACATACCGACCTGTGCGGCTACATTTTCATGCAAAAGTCACCGTCTTGCGGGCTGGAGCGGGTCAAGGTGTACCGCGACAACGGCACGCCCGTCGACGGTGGCGGGCGCGGGATTTACGCCCAGGCGTTTTGTGCCCGCCACCCCAACCTGCCGGTGGAGGAAGACGGTCGCCTGAACGACCCGGTGCTGCGAGAAAACTTCCTCACCCGCGTATTCGTGTACGCCAGTTGGCAGCAACTATTGGCCGACGGCCTTACCCGTCACCGCTTGCTGACGTTTCACTCGCGCTACAAGTACCTGCTGATGGCCCACAGCCCGGCGCATTACAAAAGCCTGGGCCACTTGCTCGGCAGCATGGGCAAGGGCATTGACCTGCAAGCTTTGGCCGACGGCTATTTCAGCGAACTGATGGCGGGCCTGAAAAAATGCGCGACTCGCGGTACCCATACCAATGTGCTGCAACACATCAGTGGCTACCTCAAGCAGGCCATCAGCGCCGATGACAAACAGGAAATGCAGACCGTCATCGGCCAATACCGCCACGGCATCGTGCCACTGGTGGTGCCGCTGACCCTGCTCAAGCACCACTTTCGCCAACATCCGGACCGCTACATCGCGCAGCAGGCCTACCTGCAACCGCACCCGGAAAACCTCAGCCTGCGTAATGCGATCTAACCCATGAAACCTGCCCTGCTCGACGAACCCGGCGAAGACATCGCCCTGGCCCTGGAAAACGGCTGGCTGCCGATCCGCGAGGTGGCGCGCCAGACCGGCGTGAATGCGGTGACGCTGCGCGCGTGGGAGCGCCGCTACGGCCTCATCGTGCCCCAGCGCACGCCCAAAGGGCATCGGTTGTTCAGCGCCGAACACGTACAACGCATCCAGGCCATCCTCACCTGGCTCAATCGCGGCGTGCCGGTCAGCCAGGTCAAAGGGCTGATCGACTCCGCCCAAGGTAGCCCGGAGCCGATGGAAAACGAGTGGCAGAGCCTGCGCCAGCATTTGGTGAGTGCCATCAGTGAACTGGCCGAGCGCCGGGTCGATGACGCCTTCAACCAGGCCATGGCGCTCTACCCGCCACGTACCTTGTGCGAGCAACTGATGCTGCCGCTGCTCAACGAGCTGGAACAACGCTGGCAGGGCCAGTTCGGCGCGCAGATGGAGCGGGTGTTCTTCCTGTCCTGGCTGCGCAGCAAGTTTGGCGCACGGATCTATCACAACAATCGTCAACTCCACGGCGCGCCGCTGTTGCTGGTCAATCATTCCGACCTGCCCCTGGAACCCCACCTGTGGCTCAGCGCCTGGCTGGCCAGCAGTGCCGATTGCCCGGTGGAAGTGTTCGATTGGCCGCTGCCGGTGGGCGAACTCGCCCTGGCGGTGGAACACCTGCAACCGCGTGCGGTGCTGCTGTATTCGAGCAAGGCGTTGCAGGTGCCGGCACTCAGCAAACTGCTGGGCGGCATCCGTTGCCCAACCGTGATTGCCGGACCAACGGTGTGCATCCACCACGCCGAGTTGGGCGTATTAACCCAGGACATCCCTGAGTTGTCCGTGGCCGAGGACCTGTTGTCGGCCCATCAATTATTGATCCAGCGTGGAATTGTCTGAATGCATCTGATCTGGTTGCGCACCGACTTGCGCCTGCACGACAACACTGCCCTGGCGGCCGCGAGCCAGCGCGGCCCCGTCGCGGCTGTTTACCTGATCACGCCCGAGCAATGGCAGGCGCATGATGACGCGCCGTGCAAAGTCGATTTCTGGCTGCGCAACTTGCAGCACCTGAGCCAGGCACTGGACAACCTCAACATCCCCCTGTTAATCCGCCACACCGCGACCTGGGACCAGGCGCCGACGGTCCTGAGCCAACTGTGCCGCGAGCTGTCGGTGGAGTCGGTACACGTCAACGAGGAATACGGCATTCACGAGAGCCGCCGCGACAGCGCCGTGGCCCAGGCCCTGGAAGCTGACGGCGTGACCTTCCACAGCTACCTGGACCAACTGTTTTTCCAGCCGGGTAGTGTGCTGACCAAGACCGGCACCTACTTCCAGGTGTTCAGCCAGTTCCGCAAGGTCTGCTACAGCCGCCTGCACAGCGCCCTGCCCCGCGTGGTGCCGACGCCAAAGGCCCAGCCCGAGCCTGGCGTGAAGAGCGACCCTGTGCCAACGGCAGTCGAAGGGTTCCCGACACCCAGCGAAACCTTGCGTGCCCTCTGGCCCGCTGGCGAAGACGAAGCGCGCCGTCGCCTTGATGCCTTCGCCGATCAGCAGATCAGCTATTACAAGGACGAACGCGACTTCCCGGCCAAGCCCGGCACCAGTCAGCTTTCTGCCTACCTGGCCGCCGGTGTGGTTTCGCCGCGCCAGTGCTTGCACGCCGCGCTGCAAGCCAACCAGGGCGAGTTCGAAAGCGGCGACATCGGCGCTATCACCTGGATCAACGAGCTGCTGTGGCGCGAGTTCTACAAGCACATCCTGGTCGGCTACCCACGGGTTTCCCGCCACCGCGCGTTTCGCCCGGAAACCGAAGCGCTGGCCTGGCGCAAGGCGCCCGAAGACCTGGCCGCCTGGCAACAGGCGCGCACCGGCTTGCCGATCATCGACGCGGCCATGCGCCAACTGCTGGAAACCGGCTGGATGCACAACCGCCTGCGCATGGTGGTGGCGATGTTCCTGACCAAAAACCTGCTGATCGACTGGCGCGAAGGCGAGCGCTTCTTCATGCGCCACCTGATCGACGGTGATCTGGCGGCCAACAACGGCGGCTGGCAGTGGAGTTCGTCCACCGGCACCGACTCGGCGCCGTATTTCCGGATATTCAGCCCGCTGAGCCAATCGGAAAAATTCGACGGCGACGGCGTATTCATCAAACGCTGGCTCCCGGAACTGGCCGCGCTGAATAAAAAACAAGTGCACAACCCCGAAGCGGCTGGCGGCCTGTTCGGCGTGGCGGATTACCCGCGTGCCATCGTCGATTTGAAACAGTCTCGTGAGCGCGCCTTGGCCGCATTTCGCCGGCTGCCTTCGCGTCAGGAGATGGCCGAACATGAGTGACTTCCTGCGCCAGTTCGCCCCCACCTTCGCCACGCTGGACAAGCACAACCTGCACCTGCTCGGCCGCCTGTACAGCGAGGACGTCGCCTTCGCCGACCCCCTGCATGAAGTTCAGGGCCTGTCAGCGTTGCAGCGTTACTTTGCCGACTTGTACAGCAACGTCAGCGAGCTGCATTTTGACTTCCACGGCTTCGATACCGTGGCCGAAGGCGAGGGCTACCTGCGCTG
Organism: Pseudomonas sp. GW821-FHT07B01; assembly: GCF_059419065.1. Lineage (NCBI taxonomy): Bacteria > Pseudomonadati > Pseudomonadota > Gammaproteobacteria > Pseudomonadales > Pseudomonadaceae > Pseudomonas > Pseudomonas sp. GW821-FHT07B01. The sequence goes on from NZ_JBWKRA010000021.1 coordinate 37,652, forward strand.
GACTATGCGTTTTCGTCACCCACGCCTGGCCGGCGGCCAGGTGATCGAGGTGCCAGGCTGTTCCCATTTGATGTGGCACGACAAGGTTTACCGCCATCGCGACTACTTCGATGCCGGCGCCCTGCTCTATGAACATGTCCCCCTACTGGGTCGCGTTATTCGTTGGCTGAAAAGGAGAATGGGATGAGCCTTACACCGCCCCGTCGTTATTGGCTGACCGGCGCCAGCAGTGGTATCGGTGCGGCGCTGGCCGTGGAGTTGCTCGACAGCGGCGCCCACGTGGCCCTCAGTTCCCGCACCCAAGGCCCGCTGGATGCCCTCGCCGTTCGATATCCAGGCCAGGTGCTGGTGGTGGCCGGCGACCTGACCAACAGCCAGACCGTGCGCGAGATCGGTGAGCGTATCAGCGAGGTCTGGGGTTCGCTGGACACGGTGATCCTCAACGCCGGCACTTGTGAATACGTCGACGCCCGGCAATTTGACGCCTCGATCATCGAGCACGTGGTGCGTACCAACCTGCTGGCGAGCAGTTATTGCATCGAGGCCGCGCTGCCGCTGTTGCGCGCCGGGCGTACCCCGCATCTGGTGGGCGTGGCCAGTGCCGTGACCTACCTGCCCATGCCTCGCGCCGAAGCCTACGGCGCGTCCAAGGCCGGCCTGCGTTACTTGTTCGAATCCCTGCGTATCGGCCTGTCGCCAGAAAACATCGATGTCACGGTGATCAGCCCAGGCTTCGTCGACACGCCGCTGACCGAGCGCAATGATTTCCCGATGCCCCTGAGCTGGCCGGCCGACAAAGCCGCGAAACACATCTTCGCCAAGCTGGAAAAACGCCCGCTGGAAATCGCCTTTCCGGCCCTGTTCATTGCCACCTTGTGGCCGCTGTCGAAGCTGCCCAACCGCGCGCAACTGATCATCGGCAAACGCATGCTGCGCAGCCCGCCACCGAAGAAGGACGAGCTGTGAAGATCGCCATTATCGGCAGCGGCATCGCCGGGCTGACCAGCGCCTACCTGCTCAGCCGTCGCCACGACATTACGCTGTTCGAGGCCAGTGACTGCATTGGCGGGCATACCCACACGGCCAAGGTGACGGTCGACGGCAAAAGCTATGCGGTGGACACGGGCTTCATTGTGTTCAACGACTGGACCTACCCCAACTTCATCCGTCTGCTGGAGCAGATCGGGGTCAGGTTCAAACCCACCGAGATGAGCTTTTCGGTGTGTGACCAAAGCACTGGCTTTGAGTACAACGGCAACAACCTCAACAGCCTGTTTGCCCAGCGCCGCAATATTCTGTCGCCGGGGTTCTGGGGCATGTTGCGCGATATCCTGCGCTTCAATCGCCAGGCGCCCCTGGACTTGCAAGAGCAGCGCATCAGCGCCGACATGACCTTGGGCGATTACCTCACCGCCGGCGGCTATGGCCCAAGGTTTATCCGGCATTACATCGTGCCGATGGGCGCGGCTATCTGGTCCATGTCCCTGGCCGATATGCTCAAGTTCCCCCTGCAATTTTTTGTGCGCTTCTTCAAGAACCACGGCTTGCTCTCGGTGAGCAACCGTCCGCAATGGTGCGTGATCGAAGGCGGTTCCAGCCGTTATATCGAGCCGCTGACCCGCAGCTTTCGCGAACAGATACGGCTCAACTGCCCTGTGCATAAGGTGCAACGCAGCGAAGAGGGTGTGGTTATCCACAGCCCGGCCGGCAGCGAAACCTTCGACCGTGTGGTGTTCGCCTGCCACAGCGATCAGGCCCTGGCCTTGCTCGATGACCCCAGCCAGGCCGAACAGCAGATCCTCGGTGCCCTGCCCTACGCCGACAACGACGTGGTGCTGCACACCGACACACGCCTGCTGCCCGACCGCAAACTGGCCTGGGCCAGCTGGAACTATCGGCTGACGGGCAACGTGCAACAACAGGCCGCCGTCACCTATGACATGAACATCCTGCAAGGCATCGACAGCGCCACTACCTTTTGCGTCAGCCTCAACCAGACGCCGATGATCAACCCGCTGAAGATCCTGGCGCGCTACACCTACGCCCATCCGCAATACAGCCTGGCCGCAGTCGCCGCACAGGCACGCTGGGAAGAATTGAACGGCGTGCGCAATACCTTTTACTGCGGGGCCTACTGGGCCAACGGCTTTCACGAAGACGGCGTGGTCAGCGCTCTGCGCGTGGCCCAGGCATTTGGGGAAACCCTGTGAACAGCGCCTTGTACAGCGGCTGGATCGCCCATCGGCGGTTTACGCCCAAGGCCCACGCCTTTCGCTACCGCATCGGCCTGCTGTACCTGGACCTCAGCGAAGAGGACGAAGTACTGGGGCTCTCGCCGCTGGCTGGCACGAGTCGCCTGGCGCCTTTCGGTTTCCGCCAGCAGGATTACCTGCGTGAATTCACGCGCCACGGCATGAGCTTGAGCGATGCTGTGCGCGACGAAGTCGGCAAGGCCCTGGGGCATACGCCCCAGGGCGCTATCTGCCTGCTGACCCAGGCCCGCAGTTGGGGCCTGGCTTTTAACCCGGTGAGTTTCTTCTACTGCTTCGAGGCTGACGGGCGACTGGCCGCGATCCTGTGTGAAGTGACCAACACCCCATGGTGCGAGCGCTATCACTACGTGCTGCCTGCCCAGGCACTGGGCGCCGATGAGCACCAGCATTTCGCCGTGGCCAAGGCCTTCCATGTGTCGCCGTTTTTGCCTCGCGAGCTGGAATACCGCATGAGTTTCAGCCCGCCCGCCGCCAGGCTCGGCGTGCATATGGCCGATTGGCAGGGCACGCAAAAAATCTTCGACGCCACCTTGAGCCTGGAAAAACAGGCACTGAGCCGCGCCAGCCTGCATCGCTATCTGTGGCGCTTTCCCTGGATGACCGCCAAGACCGGCCTTGCGATCTACTGGCAAGCCTTGCGCCTGCTGCTCAAACGCACACCGATTTTTTCCCACCAGGCCGCCGATGGCGCCTCTCGCACCGCAGTCGGGTATACCAAGGATCGCCACCATGAAATCCCCTAGCTTATCGGTCAAGGCTAACCGCCTGAACGTCAACGGCATGACCGCTGCGCTGTTGCGCAAAGGCGTGTTGCGCCAGCTCAGCCAATTGCGCCACGGCCAGTTGGTGATCATCGAGGATGGCGAGCGGCAAGTCTTCGGCGCACGGGAAGCGCACCTGCTGGGCGAGATCCAGATTCTCGACGCGGCGGTATGGGGGCTGGTAGCGGCCAATGGCTCGATCGGCGCTGGCGAAGCGTTTATCCATGGTTACTGGACCAGCCCCGACCTCACCGCCGTGGTGCGGGTGATGGTCAGCAACCTGGAGGTGCTCGACGCCATGGAAGGTGGCCTGGCACGCCTGGCGCGGCCGTTCACTCAGGGCCTGCACTGGCTCAACCGCAACACACGCAAAGGCTCGCAAAAAAACATCGCCGCCCATTACGACTTGGGCAACGACCTGTTCGAAGAATTTCTCGACCCCACCATGATGTACTCGGCCGCGCAATTCCTGACCCCCGATGACACCCTGGAACAGGCACAACTGAACAAATTAGCGCGCATCTGCCAGAAACTGGCGCTCAAGCCCAGCGACCATCTGCTGGAAATCGGTACCGGCTGGGGCAGCATGGCGTTGTATGCGGCGCAGCATTATGGTTGCCGGGTCACCACCACGACCTTGTCCAAGGAACAGTTCGCCTACACCGCCCAGCGTATCGAGGCGCTGGGCCTGCAAGATCAAGTGACCGTGCTGCTGAGCGATTACCGCGACCTCACCGGTGAGTACGACAAGCTGGTGTCGATCGAAATGATTGAAGCGGTGGGCCATCGTTTCCTGCCCACCTATTTCAAACAATGTGCCCAGTTGCTCAAGCCCGACGGCCTGATGCTGCTGCAAGCCATCACCATACGTGAACAGCGCTTTGAACAGGCCAAGCGCAGCGTCGACTTTATCCAGCGCTACATCTTCCCCGGCGGCGCGCTGCCCTGTGTGCAAAACATGCTGCAGATCGTCAGCCGCGACACCGACATGAACCTGCTGCACATGGAAGACTTCGGCCTGCACTACGCTCGCACCCTGCGCCTGTGGCATGAAAACTTTCGCCGCGCCCATGGCCGTCTTGCGGAACTCGGTTATGACGAATACTTCCTGCGCCTGTGGGAGTTTTACCTGTGCTACTGCGAAGGTGGCTTTATGGAGCGCACCATCGGCACCGCGCAGTTGCTGCTGGCCAAACCGGCGGCCATCAATCCGCCGCTGCTCGGGCGTTTCAGTGCTTAAATCCCTGGCCAATGCCGTGCTGTTTCAGTGCGGCTGGTTTGCCTGCGTACTCGGCGGCGATAGCCGTTGGTTGCTGATCGGCGTCGCGGTGCTGGGCGCACACTTGCTGTGGATAAGTGCTTGGGCAAGAGAGGGGCAAGTGATTCTGGCCGTGACGGTGCTGGGAACACTGGTCGATACGGCATTGCGTGGGCTCGGCGTGTTTGAGTTCAATACGCCGGGGGCACTGATTCCGCTGTGGCTGATACTGTTATGGGCCTTGCTGGCCACCACCTTGCGCCATTGCCTGGCCTGGAGCGCACGGCCCTGGTGGCTGGCCAGCCTGCTAGGCGCGGTGGGCGGGCCGTTGTCTTATTACGCCGGCAGTCAATTGGCAGGCGTGAGTTTTGCGTACGGCACCACCCCAACACTGATCGGCCTGGCGCTGTTATGGGCCATGCTCTTTCCGCTGTTGCACGGGGTTGCACAGAGGCTGGAATACTGACGCCCGTCCGAGCATTCATACGCGTCTAGCGCACTTGCCTTACACTGCGCGCCTATGACCAACATCCCTCACATTCAAATCACCGAACCCGTCACCTGCTCGACGTGCGCGGCCTGTTGCTGCCAGCTGGAAGTCATGCTGATCACCGACACCGGCGTGCCGCAACGCTTTATCGATACCGACGATTGGGGGGGCGAGGTGATGCTGCGCCTGGACGACGGCTGGTGCGCAGCGCTGGACCGCGACACGATGATGTGCACGATCTATGAGCTTCGGCCGTTGATTTGCCGGGAGTTCGAGATGGGAGCGCCGGAATGCCTTGAAGAGCGCGAAGGTATTACCACGGCCTATCGCTGACCCCGAACTCCGTGACGATCACGGGCTTGTGTGGGAGCGGGCTTGCTCGCGAAGGCGGTGGGTCAGTCTAGGCATGTGCTAGCTGATACACCGCTTTCGCGAGCAAGCTCGCTCCCACAGGGGGCTCAACTGTTCTTGAGATTAGAGCGGCATGGTGTAGTGCAGCGAGTAGCTCTCTACCCCATCGTTATTGCTGCTGATGCCGGCATTGGAATAATGCGTGGCACGAATGCCCACTTCATGCCCGCCGTTGAACCGCAGGCCGAAACCCAGGCGGTCTTCGAACTGGAAGGACTGGCCGATGTTGTTGTCTTCCAGCCGAGTGCGAGAGAACAACGCCACGCCGATACCGGCTTCGATGTAGGGCTTGACCGACTCGCCGGCAAACTCATACACAAACACCGGCGAGAACGACAGGCTGCTGGCGCCTGCACGGTCGTCCCCTTCCCAATAGGTATAGGCGCCGCTCCAGTAGCCGGTCAGTCGGCCGACATTGCTCTGCATCCAGCTTTTGTCCCAATCGGAGGTCAGGCCCAGGCGGTAGGTCAGCGTCGAATCGCTGGTGCTCCCCAAGCCGAACTCCAGGCCGGCGGCCTGGGCTGAAACAGAGTGTCCCAACATAGCGGCCGCAATCGCAGCCAAACAGAACAAGCGCTTCATGTGAAACGTCCTTTGCAAACGGAATAATTGGGTTATGTACAGGCTAACGGGCTATAGAAGCCGACGCATAGCCAGAAGTTCAGCTTTTTTTCAGTGTTATTTCACGAAATTTTCACGAGCCAAAGCTTCGCACAACTCCAGGATGTTTCCAAAGTGTCGGTAGGATATTTCTTAGGTGACACAGATCGCCGCTGGTCCAGAACTGTGCAGGTTCAGGTTCGCCAACGGCCAGCAGGTCGCGCTCACCCAGCAAGCGCTTGAGCTGGCGCGCCACGGCGGCGCCGGTATCAATGAGGATGGTGCTGGGGGGCAGCATCTGCGCCAGGAGTGGCTTGAGGAAGGGGTAATGAGTGCAACCCAGGATGATGGTGTCGCAACCGGCGCTGAGCAGCGGCTCGACATAGCCTTGCAGCAGGGCGCGCAAGGCCGGGCTGTTGAGGTCGCCGGCTTCAATCAGCTCCACCAGGCCCGGGCACGGCTGGGTAATCACCCGTACATCGGTGGCGAAGCGGTCGAGCAAGGCGGCGAACTTGGCGCTTTGCAGGGTGCCGGTGGTGGCGAGCACACCCACCACGCCACTGCGCGTGGCCGCGGCAGCAGGTTTGACCGCAGGCTCCATGCCTACCAGCGGCCAGTCGGGGTAGTGCTGGCGCAAATCGGCCACCGCGGCGACCGTGGCCGTGTTGCAGGCAATCACAAAGGCCTTGGCGCCCCGCTCGCGGAAAAACTCAGCGACCGAGCGAGAACGCTCAAGAATGAACGCCGGCGTTTTTTCGCCATAAGGAATGTGCCCGCAGTCCGCCACGTACAGCAGTGACTCGTGGGGCAACAACTGCTGGATTTCTTCCAGCACCGTGAGGCCGCCGATGCCGGAATCGAACACACCAATAGGCGCGCCCTTAACCATGCTGTGTCCCGCAGACGCTGCAGCCTGCGTCACGCTTGACGCGCAACTCGCGAAAACGCGTGGTCAGCGCATCGATCAACAACAGGCGCCCCACCAGCGGCTCACCAAAACCGGCCAGCAGCTTCAAGGCTTCCAGCGCTTGCAGGCTGCCAACCACCCCCACCAACGGCCCGACGACGCCGGCTTCGCTGCAGGTCAGTTCCGTGTCGCTGCCGTGCCCGTACAAACAGTGGTAACAGGGGCTGTCGGCGCGACGGGGGTCGAATACCGACAACTGCCCCTCAAGGCGAATGGCCGCGCCACTGACCAGCGGTTTACCGGCGGCGACGCAGGCCGCGTTGACCGCCTCGCGGGTAGAGAAGTTGTCGCTGCAATCGAGCACCAGGTCCACTGCGTTGACCGCAGCGGCCAGCGAGTCGGCATCCAGCGCAGCACGATGGGCGACCAGGGCGATTTCAGGGTTGATCGCTCTCAGGCGCCCCATGGCCGAATCGACCTTGGTCTGCCCCACGCTGTTAGTGTCATGGATGATCTGGCGTTGCAGGTTGGTCAAATCGACTGTATCGAAATCCGCCAGGTGCAATTCGCCCACCCCTGCAGCGGCCAGGTAAAGCGCCACCGGAGCGCCCAGGCCACCCAGGCCGACAATCAACGCGCGGCTTTGCTTCAGGCGTAATTGGCCGTCGATGTCGACAGGCTGCAACAGAATCTGCCGGCTATAGCGCAACAGCTCCTGATCGGTCAGCACGGGCGGCGCCCCAAGGTGATGCGTTCGTGACCGCCGAGGTCGATGCGGCTATGTACGCCTTCGAAACCCTGGTTCAGCAACAATTCGCGCACGGCCTGGGCCTGGTCGTAACCGTGCTCGAGCAACAGCCAGCCTCCGTCGTTCAGGTGGTCAGGAGACTCTAGGGTGATCAGGCGCAAATCGTCCAGGCCATCGTGCCCCGCCACCAGCGCACTGGCCGGTTCGAAGCGCACATCGCCGGCCACCAGGTGCGGGTCATTGTCGGCAATGTAGGGCGGGTTGCTGATGATCAGGTCGAAGCGCTGGCCTTGCAGGGCACTGAACCAGTGGCTGTTGAGCACCGTGGCGTTAGTGAGGTGCAGGCGTTGACGATTGCGCTCGGCCAGGGCCACGGCCTCCAGCACACGGTCGACCGCCGTGACCTGCCAGGCCGCACGTTCGCTGGCCAGGGCCAAGGCGATGGCGCCGCTACCGGTGCCCAGGTCCAGGACCTGGGCGGGCGTGGCGGGCAGCAATTCCAGGGCAGCTTCCACCAGCAACTCAGTTTCCGGGCGGGGGATCAAAGTGTGCGGTGCTACTTCCAGGTCGAGTTTCCAGAAGCCTTGCTGGCCGAGGATATAGGCCACCGGCTCGCCGCTGCGGCGTCGCTGCAGGTAGCCGGCAAAGGTCAGGGCATCTTCGCTGCTGACGATCTTTTCCGGCCAGGTATGCAGGTAGCTGCGCGATTTGCCCAGGGCAGCGGCCAGCAGCAACTCCACGTCCAGGCGCGCCGTTGGCGAGTCGGGGAGGTCAGCGGCGCGCAGCAGGCTGGCAATGATGGTCATTCAGTCACCTATCGCCGCCAGTTGGTCGGCCTGGTATTCGGCGAGCAACGGCTCGATCACCGCATCCACGCCACCGGCGAGAATTTCGTCGAGGGAGTACAGGGTGAGGTTGACCCGATGGTCGGTAACCCGGCCTTGGGCAAAGTTGTAGGTGCGGATACGCTCGGAGCGGTCGCCGGAGCCCACCAGCAGCTTGCGTTCGCTGGCAATTGCGTTGGCCGCGGCGCTGGTCTGCTGGTCGTTCAACTTGGCCGACAGCCAGGACATGGCCCGTGCACGGTTCTTGTGCTGGGAACGTTCTTCCTGGCACTCCACCACAATGCCCGACGGCAAGTGCGTGATACGGATCGCCGAGTCGGTCTTGTTAACGTGCTGGCCACCCGCGCCGGATGAGCGGTAGGTGTCGACGCGCAGGTCCGCCGGGTTGATCTCGATGGCTTCCTGTTCATCCGGCTCAGGCAACACCGCGACGGTGCATGCCGAGGTGTGGATACGCCCCTGGGATTCGGTCGCTGGCACCCGCTGTACGCGGTGCGCACCGGACTCGAACTTCAGCTTGCCGTAAACGTTGTCGCCTTCAACCCGGGCGATGACTTCTTTATAGCCGCCGTGCTCGCCCTCGTTCTCGGAAAGGATCTCCACCCGCCAGCCGCGACGCTCGGCATAGCGCGAATACATGCGGAACAGGTCGCCGGAAAAAATCGCCGCCTCGTCGCCACCGGTACCGGCGCGGATTTCGAGGAACACGTTGCGCCCATCATTAGGGTCCTTGGGCAGCAACATGCGTTGCAAATCACCCTCAAGCTCGGCGAGTTTTTCCTTGGCTTCGCGGACTTCTTCCACGGCCATTTCACGCATGTCCGGGTCGCTGTCCTTGAGCAGGGCCTGGGCACCTTCGAGGTCGGCCTGGACTTTCAGCAGGTTTTTATAGGTGGCCACAATGGGCTCAACTTCGGCGTATTCCTTGGAATAGGCACGGAATTTGGTCTGATCGGAAATGACCTCGCCATCGCCGAGCAAGGCGGTCAGTTCTTCGAAACGGTCCTGGAGCACGTCCAGTTTATTGAGCAGTGACGCTTTCATTGCGGTTTTTTATCCGAAGAGCTGTCTGACGCGCCCTCACCGAGGGCAAAGAGTTCCTGGGCCATGGCCAGCGCATCGAGGCGGCCTTCGGCGGTAAGCTTTTTCAACTGGACGCTAGGCGCGTGAAGCAGTTTGTTGGTCAGGCCACGGGCCAATTGCATCAGCACCTCTTCGGCGCCACTGCCATTGGCAAGCATGCGCTGGGCCTTGAGCAACTCTTCATCACGCAGGCGTTCACCCTGCTGACGATACGCCTTGAGCACATCCACTGCCGCCAGTTCACGCAGGCGCACCATGAAATCTTCGGCACCGGTGCTGACCATTTCCTCGGCGGCCTGGGCGGCACCCTGCCGGCTCTTGAGGTTTTCAGCGACCACTTCATGCAGATCATCGACGCTATAGAGGTAAACGTCGTCCAACTCGCCGACTTCGGGCTCGATATCCCGGGGAACGGCGATATCCACCATGAAGATCGGCTTGTGCTTGCGCAGCTTCAACGCGCTCTCGACCGCGCCCTTGCCCAGAATCGGCAATTGGCTGGCGGTGGAACTGATGACGATATCACTGCGCACCAGTTCAGCGGGAATGTCCGACAGCAGCACCGCATGGGCACCGAACTGCTCGGCCAGAATGCTGGCGCGCTCCAGGGTGCGGTTGGCGACCACGATGCGCTTCACGCCAAGATCGTGCAGGTGACGGGCCACCAGGGTGATGGTTTCACCAGCGCCGATCAGCAGGGCCTGGCTGCGCTGCAAGTCGCTGAAAATCTGCTTGGCCAGGCTCACAGCGGCAAATGCCACGGACACCGGGTTTTCGCCGATGGCCGTATCGGTACGCACTTGCTTGGCGGAATTGAAGGTGGCCTGGAACAGGCGGCCCAGCAATGGGCCGACGGTGCCGGCCTCACGCGCCACGGCGTAGGCAGACTTCATCTGGCCGAGAATCTGCGGTTCACCCAACACCAGCGAGTCGAGACCGGCCGCCACGCGCATCATGTGACGAACTGCCGCATCCTCTTCATGCACATAAGCGCTGGCACGCAGGTCATCGAGGCTCAAATGGTGATAATCGGCCAGCCAGCGCAGCACCACATCCGCCGAGAGATGTTCCTGCTCTATATAGAGCTCGCTGCGATTGCAGGTCGAAAGGATCGCAGCTTCGCGGCTGTCGGTAAGCCGGCAGAGCTGCTGCAGGGCCTCAACCAACTGCTCTGGCGTAAACGCCACGCGCTCGCGCACGTCTACGGAGGCAGTCTTGTGGTTAATACCGAGTGCGAGGAAGGCCATTCAATATCGCTGATGATGTCGGGAAGCCGACAATTGTCCTACTTCGAAAGATCCAGAACAACCACCGTCGTCTATTGTCCCTATACCTTATGCCTATCAATGCACTTTTGCAGGAGCGAGCTTGCTCGCGAAAATCGTCAACGATAACGCGGCAAGCCGGGCGCCCAGCGGCGCTCTCAGGTTTTTCGCCAGCAAGCTCGCTCCTACAAAGGAAAGGCAAAAGGCAGCAATAGTCGTATTCCGAGTGCCCCGGTTATGTTTGGCCGAAGGCTTGTGTCATGATGATCCGACCGCAGGTTAGTCGTCCTCTTCCTATATGAATAGATCTTCCGCGTTGCTCCTCGCTTTTGTCTTCCTCAGCGGCTGCCAGGCCATGGCACCCGTGTCGCCGGACGCTACGTCGCCGGTAGAAGACAGCACTCCCGCCCCTGAAAAACCCAAGGTTTATTCCTCGTTCAGTGAAGAAACGATCTACAGCCTGCTGACCGCTGAACTGGCCGGCCAGCGCAATCGCTTTGATATTGCGTTGGATAATTACGTGACCCAGGCCATCAACACCCAGGACCCGGGGATTTCAGAGCGAGCGTTTCGTATCGCCGAATACCTGGGCGCCGACCAGGCAGCACTGGATACCTCGCTGATCTGGGCCAAAAATGCCCCGGATGATCTGGAAGCCCAGCGCGCCGCAGCCGTGCAACTGGCGCGTGCCGGGCGCTATGACGACTCCATGGTTTATATGGAGAAGGTCCTGCAGGGCAAAGGCGACACACATTTTGACTTTCTTGCGCTGTCGGCCGCCGACACCGACCAGGACACGCGCAACGGCCTGATGAAGAGTTTCGATCGCCTGCTGCAAAAGCACCCGAAGAACAGCCAGTTGATTTTCGGCAAGGCCCTGCTGCTGCAACAGGACGATGAAGCCGACGCCGCGCTAAAACTCTTGGAACAGAACCCTCCGGAAGAAGGTGAAATCGCCCCGATCCTGTTGCGTGCACGCCTGCTGCAAAGCCTTAACCGCGGCAAGGAAGCGATTCCGCTGCTGGAAAAAAGCATCAAGAAATACCCCGGCGACAAGCGCCTGCTCCTGACCTATGCACGCATGCTGGTTGAGCAGGACCGGATGGAAGACGCCAAAGTGCAGTTCGCCAACCTGGTCCAGCAATACCCGGACGACGACGAACTGCGTTATTCCCTGGCATTGGTGTGCCTGGAAGCCAAGGCATGGGACGAGGCCAAGGGCTACCTGCAAGAGCTGATCGAACGTGACAGCCATGTGGACTCGGCGCACCTGAACCTGGGCCGCATCGCTGAAGAGCGCAACGACCCTCAAGCGGCCCTGCTTGAATACGCCCAGGTCGGCCCCGGCAATGATTATCTGCCAGCGCAGTTGCGCCAGGCCGATATCCTGATGAGCAACGGCCGCACCGACGAAGCGGAAAAACGCCTGGCCGCGGCCCGCGATGCCGAACCGGACTATGCCATCCAGCTGTACCTGATCCAGGCCGAGACCTTATCGGCCAACAAACAGGGCGAACGCGCCTGGAAACTATTGCAACAAGCGTTGCTGCAATACCCCGACGACTTGAACCTGCTGTATACCCGCGCCATGCAGGCGGAAAAACGCAATGACCTGGCACAGCTGGAAAAAGACCTGCGCCTGATCATCAAGCGTGACCCGGACAACGCCATGGCCCTTAACGCCCTGGGCTACACCTTGTCCGACCGCACCACGCGCTACGCCGAAGCCAAGGTGCTGATCGAACAGGCTCATGCGCTCAACCCGGAAGACCCGGCCGTACTCGACAGCCTGGGCTGGGTGAATTACCGCCTGGGCAACCTCGACGAGGCCGAACGCTTGCTGCGCCAGGCACTGGAGCGTTTTCCGGACCAGGAAGTTGCCGCACACTTGGGCGAAGTGCTCTGGGCCAATGGCAAGCAGCGCGAAGCCCGACAAATCTGGGAAAAATTCCTCAAGGAACAACCCGACAGCCCTATCCTGCGCAGCACCATCAAGCGCCTGACCGGATCCGAGACCCTTTAAATTTATGTTCTTGCGCCACGTTATCGTTTTCAGCTTCATCGCCCTGCTCGCCGGTTGCGCGGGCATCGGCAGCCGTGAATCCGTTGAAGGCCAGGGCAACCCGGCCCAATGGAAACAACACAAGGATCAGCTCAGCAGCATCGATGGCTGGCAGATCGAGGGCAAGGTCGGAGTACGTGCGCCGAAAGACTCTGGCAGCGGCACGCTGTTCTGGCTGCAGCGCCAGGACTATTACGACATTCGCCTCTCGGGCCCCCTGGGCCGTGGCGCGGCCCGCCTGACTGGCCGGCCAGGGCAAGTGAGCCTGGAAGTGGCCAACCAGGGCCGCTACGAGGCAACCTCCCCGGAAGAATTGCTGGAGCAGCAAATTGGCTGGAAGTTGCCCGTCTCGCATCTGGTCTGGTGGGTGCGCGGTCTGCCGGCGCCGGACAGCAAGAGCCGTCTGAGCCTCAATGGCGACAGCCGCCTCGCCACCCTGGAGCAGGATGGCTGGCAGGTCGAATATTTGAGCTACGTGGAGCAAAGCGGTTATTGGCTTCCCGAACGTATCAAGCTGCATGGCACCGACCTTGATGTCACGCTGGTGATCAAGGACTGGCAACCGCGCAAACTGGGGCAATAACGTGTCCGCACAAAAATTGACCCTGCCCTCCCCGGCCAAGCTCAACCTGATGCTGCACATCCTCGGTCGCCGTGAAGATGGCTACCACGAGCTGCAGACGCTGTTTCAGTTTCTCGACTACGGTGATGAACTCACCTTTGCCGTGCGCGACGATGGCGTGGTCCAGTTGCACACCGAATTCGACGGCGTGCCCCACGACAGCAATCTGATTGTGCGGGCGGCAAAAAAACTTCAGGAACAATCTGGCTGCAGACTCGGCATCGATATCTGGATCGACAAAATTCTGCCCATGGGCGGAGGTATCGGTGGCGGCAGCTCCAATGCCGCGACCACTTTGTTGGGCCTCAATCATTTATGGCAGCTGGGCTGGAACCACGACCGCCTTGCTGCGCTGGGCCTCACGCTGGGCGCCGACGTCCCGGTTTTCGTGCGGGGGCACGCCGCATTTGCTGAAGGCGTCGGGGAAAAACTCACCCCTGTAGAGCCCGAAGAACCTTGGTATGTCGTGCTGGTGCCGCAAGTATCTGTAAGTACAGCAGAAATTTTTTCAGATCCGTTGTTGACACGTAACTCTTCTCCCATTAAAGTGCGCCCCGTTCCCAAGGGAAACAGTCGAAATGACTGCTTACCGGTTGTAGCAAGGCGTTATCCAGAGGTACGTAACGCTTTGAATTTGTTAGGTAAATTTACCGAAGCAAAATTAACCGGCACTGGAAGTTGTGTGTTTGGGGGCTTCCCAAGCAAAGCTGAAGCTGATAAAGTCTCGGCCCTTCTTACAGAGACCCTTACAGGGTTTGTAGCAAAAGGAAGCAACGTTTCGATGTTGCATCGCAAGCTGCAAAGTCTGCTCTAAAAGGAACCGAGTGTTAGGCACTCGTTGCAACAGATACAGGGGCGTCGCCAAGCGGTAAGGCAGCAGGTTTTGATCCTGCCATGCGTTGGTTCGAATCCAGCCGCCCCTGCCATTTTCTAATACTCATCCAGGTTACCCTCAGCCTCTAGGTACTGCGCGTGTCCAAGATGATGGTCTTTACGGGGAATGCCAACCCCGATCTGGCTCGACGTGTCGTACGTCAGCTGCATATCCCTCTCGGTGACATCTCTGTCGGTAAATTCTCCGACGGCGAAATTACAGCCGAGATCAATGAAAATGTCCGCGGTAAAGACGTCTTCATTATTCAGCCGACCTGCGCTCCGACCAACGATAACCTGATGGAACTCGTCGTGATGGCTGATGCCTTCCGCCGCTCCTCAGCGACTCGAATCACAGCTGTAATCCCTTACTTTGGTTATGCCCGTCAGGATCGCCGTCCGCGCTCCGCACGTGTAGCTATCAGCGCGAAAGTCGTTGCTGACATGCTGACCGTGGTAGGTATCGACCGTGTGCTCACGGTTGACCTGCACGCTGACCAAATCCAGGGGTTCTTCGATATTCCGGTAGATAACATCTACGGCTCCCCCGTCCTGGTGGATGACATCGAAGACCAGCGCTTTGAAAACCTGATGATCGTGTCCCCGGACATTGGTGGCGTCGTGCGTGCACGGGCTGTTGCCAAATCCCTGGGCGTGGACCTCGGGATCATCGACAAACGCCGTGAGAAAGCCAATCACTCTGAAGTGATGCATATCATCGGTGATGTCGAAGGGCGCACCTGTATTCTGGTTGATGACATGGTCGACACCGCCGGCACCCTGTGCCACGCGGCGAAAGCCTTGAAAGAGCACGGTGCAGCAAAAGTCTTCGCCTACTGCACACACCCTGTGCTGTCGGGCCGAGCGATCGAAAACATCGAGAACTCCGTGTTGGACGAACTGGTGGTGACTAACACCATCCCGTTGTCCGCCGCAGCTCAAGCCTGTGCACGTATCCGCCAACTGGATATTGCACCGGTCGTTGCCGAAGCGGTTCGCCGCATCAGCAATGAAGAATCGATCAGCGCGATGTTCCGTTAAGGGTCAAACCAACGGATCACCTCACTGACGAAAAGCGCCCCGCCCCAGCATTCCGCTGGGGCGGGGCTTTTTTGCCCATATCGAGTTCGGCGCTGGTCGCAAACGCCCCTCGACGATGGCTATTTTGGAGATACAACATGAACGAATTTACTCTGAACGCCCAAGCGCGTACTGACCTGGGGAAAGGTGCGAGCCGCCGCCTGCGTCACGCCGCCAACATCCCAGCCGTTGTCTACGGTGGTAACAAGCCTGCTGAATCCGTGACCATCCTGGCCAAGGAAATCGCCAAACTGTTTGAAAACGAAGCTGCCTACAGCCACGTTATCGAGCTGAACGTCGACGGCGCCAAGCAGAACGTCATCGTTAAAGCGATGCAGCGTCACCCTTCCAAGCAGTTCATCATGCACGCTGACTTCGTTCGCGTTGTAGCTGGCCAGAAACTGACCGCCATCGTGCCTGTGCACTTTGTGGGTGAAGAAGCTCCGGTCAAGAAAGGCGGCGAGATCTCTCACGTCCTGAACGAAATCGAAGTGACCTGCCTGCCGAAAGACCTGCCTGAGTTCATCGAAGTCGACCTGTCGGCTCTGGAAATCGGCGCCATCGTTCACCTGTCCGACCTCAAGGCCCCTAAAGGCGTTGAGTTTGTCGCACTGGCTCACGGTGATGACAAAGCTGTTGCCAACGTTCACGCTCCACGCGTTGCTCCAGAAGAAGCTGAAGAAGGCGCTGCAGAGTAATTCACTCTGTATTGCCGGAGCTTGAGGAAACATCGCGGACCGAAACGTAGCGAGAAAGCGGGCGATAACGCGGCGTTTACTCTTGAGTAAATGATGTAGTGTCGTCCACTTTCGCCGCACCTGGGTACGGCGATGTTATCCACAACTCCAAAGGAAGGGCTCCTGTCGTGACTGCCATTAAACTGATCGTTGGCCTGGGAAATCCAGGCGCCGAATACGAACAGACCCGGCATAACGCGGGGGCCCTTTTTGTTGAGCGCATCGCCCACGCCCAAGGCGTCAACCTGGTGGCCGATCGCAAATATTTTGGCCTGACCGGGCGCTTCTCGCACCAGGGTCAGGATGTTCGTCTACTGATTCCCACCACCTATATGAACCGCAGCGGCCAGGCTGTCGCGGCGCTTGCGGGCTTCTTCCGGATCAAACCCGAAGAAATCCTGGTGGCCCATGACGAACTGGACTTGCCGCCCGGCGTAGCCAAGCTCAAGCTCGGCGGCGGGCATGGTGGGCACAATGGCCTGCGTGACATCATCGCGCAGTTGGGCAATCAGAATAATTTTTACCGTCTGCGGCTCGGCATTGGCCACCCAGGCGTTGCCAGTATGGTTTCAAATTTCGTCCTGGGTCGTGCGCCACGCGCCGAACAGGAAAAACTCGATGCCAGCATCGATTTTGCCCTCGGCGTGCTGCCGGATATCTTCGCCGGTGAATGGAACCGTGCGATGAAAAACCTGCACAGCCAGAAGGCTTGACTCTTATCCGAGGGGAAACACCATGGGATTCAATTGCGGCATCGTCGGCCTGCCCAACGTCGGCAAGTCCACCCTGTTCAACGCCCTGACCAAGTCCGGTATTGCGGCGGAGAACTTCCCCTTCTGCACCATCGAACCCAACAGCGGCATCGTGCCGATGCCGGACCCGCGTCTTGACGCACTGGCGGCCATCGTCAATCCCAAGCGCATCCTGCCGACCACCATGGAGTTCGTCGACATCGCGGGCCTCGTCGCCGGCGCCTCGAAAGGTGAAGGCCTGGGCAACAAGTTCCTGGCCAACATCCGCGAAACCGATGCTATCGCCCACGTGGTCCGCTGCTTTGAAGACGAGAACGTGATTCACGTCTCCAACAGCGTAGACCCCAAGCGCGACATCGAGATCATCGACCTGGAACTGATCTTCGCCGACCTCGACAGCTGCGAAAAGCAACTGCAGAAAGTCGCGCGTAACGCCAAGGGCGGCGACAAGGATGCGGTGGTCCAGAAGGGCCTGCTGGAGCAGTTGATCGCGCACTTCACCGAAGGCAAGCCGGCGCGCAGCCTGATGAAGAACATGGGTGCCGATGAGAAGGCCGTGATCAAGGGCTTCCACCTGCTGACCACCAAGCCTGTTATGTACATTGCCAACGTTGCCGAAGACGGCTTCGAGAACAACCCACTGCTCGACGTGGTCAAGGCTATTGCCGACGAAGAAGGCGCCATCGTTGTTCCGGTGTGCAACAAGATCGAAGCGGAAATCGCCGAGCTCGATGACGGCGAAGAAAAGGACATGTTCCTCGAGGCCCTGGGCCTGGAAGAGCCTGGCCTGAACCGCGTGATCCGCGCCGGCTACGAAATGCTTAACCTGCAGACCTACTTCACCGCCGGTGTCGAAGAAGTCCGCGCCTGGACTGTCAAGGTCGGTGCTACCGCGCCGCAGGCTGCTGGCGTGATCCACACCGACTTTGAGAAAGGCTTTATCCGCGCTGAGGTGATCGCTTACAACGACTTCATCCAGTTCAAGGGTGAAGCCGGTGCCAAGGAAGCCGGTAAGTGGCGCCTGGAAGGTAAGGATTACATTGTCAAAGATGGCGATGTCATGCACTTCCGTTTCAACGTGTAAGCGTTAGCTGAACCTCTGCCCGATACAAAAAAACCGACGCATTGCGTCGGTTTTTTATTGCCTCCTGTTTCTACCTGCCACCCAACTAAAAGCCCCAGCCATAGAAAACTTAATCATTCATAACCCAGGATCGGTTTAAACGATGAATCCTTCAAGCCTTAAGTCTTCTCCTACACTAAACATTCACCAACCAACAAGAATGCACTTGAATAATATAGCGCCCTGACATAGTTAATATTTGACACTCTCTCGCGCAGTATTTTCATACTAACAGGCACGATGACATTTTTGATTATTTGCGTTCTACTGGCCGCACGCCAACAGCGTTCTATCAACAGTGAAGTGATAGCGATAGTGGAGCACCCTGACTATGTCAGCCTCTTACAAGACAACAAATGAGACATACTTCCCTTCTGTTGAAACCTTGGATATCGAGCATACGCTCAAGAGTACTGCAGCGCTCGATATCGATATTTTGTTATTGGGGGAGACGGGTACTGGCAAGGATACCCTGGCCCAACGGATCCATCGTTTGTCGGGGCGACGAGGTCATTTTGTCGCAGTGAACTGCGCCGCCATCCCGGAAAGCCTCGCAGAGAGCCAACTGTTCGGCGTCAACAGCGGCGCCTATACAGGAGCAGTGCAATCACGTGCGGGTTTTATCGAAACCGCACACCTGGGCACCTTGTATCTGGATGAAATCGACAGCATGCCGCTTTCCATGCAGGCCAAACTGCTGCGTGTGCTTGAGTCACGCGGCGTCGAACGCCTGGGCTCAACCCGGTTTATCCCGGTGGACATGCGAGTCATCGCCTCTGCGCAACAGTCCCTGCATGAGATGGTCGAGCAGGGAAAGTTCAGGCGCGACCTGTATTTCCGCTTGAACGTCGTAAATATCAATCTGCCTGCGCTGCGCAATCGCCGTGACCGAATCGTCCCTTTGTTCCTGAATATGATTCAAGAGGAAGCCGAGCACTATAAGCGTCTCGCCCCAAGCCCTTGCAGCGAGCTCGTCCAACAGTTGCTGTGCCATCCATGGCTGGGCAATGTGCGTGAACTGCGCTCGACTGCCAAACGTTTCGTGCTGGGTCTGGCGCCATTATCAAGCTCGCCCTCGAACGCTACAAACCTACCAACTAACCTGAAAGAACGCCTGCAACAAATCGAGAAAGCGCTGATTGAAGAGTCCCTGCGGCGTCATACCTACTGTGTGGACGAGGTGGCTGTAGAGTTGGGCATGGCAAAGAGAACGCTTTACTACCGAATGAAACAACTAGATATACAGTAGCCCGCTGCTCAGCCGACACCGAAGACATCTTCAGACACACCCTTTAAGTAAAAGCGGGAACCATATTCGAGCCTGAACCACACAAGGATGAGCCTGATATATTTAGTGCCTATCGGCAGCAACACTGTTGCAACTACGAATCACGGCTCAAACGTCATTTCTTAGATAGCGGAGCATTACTATGAGTATTTCTGGCATCAACTCGCAAAGCTACCACCCCCCGGTCACCGGTGGCGAAAACGCAGACCTTAAGGCAGAAAGGAAGCAGCTTCTTCGCGAATCCATGAAAGAAAGCAATGAGGCGTTCAGGATCAGTGAGCAGAAAAAGAACAACGACGCGCTGCGTTAAATAGCTTCACCGCCCTTGGTCATCAAAGGGCGGGTTTCCCCCTAGAGGTCCATATGCAAATAGAAGAAGTCGACGTATTACGCGAATATCAAAACGGCCTCACAGCCCACAGGTCCCCTACCCAACCTACGCACCACAGCGAAGATGCGAGCTTTTTCAGCGCGTTATTGGCCCCCTCGATGCAACGGGTTACCGCTACGCCATCCTCGAACGCACTGACCGACGCTTTGCAGTATTTGGACAAGGCTAAAAGTGGTATGAGTCGAGGCCTCAAGGACTTCAACAATGAGTTCAAAGAAAAAAATCGGCTCAACTACACCCCCAATCTTTCAGACTCCATTCTACTGACCCAAACCCTGGTGAAGTGCGTCGGCAAGGGCGCGCAATGTCTAGAAAAAGTCAGCAACCTGCAGTAGGAAAAAATGACTCGTTTTCTATCCGTCGGATTAGTTTTCTCGCTGGCGCTGATGCTGGGCGGCTGCGGCGAAAGTGTCGAACTGCATCGCCAACTCTCCGAGCAGGATGCCAATGAGGTCATCGCGGAACTGGCTGACAAACACATACGCGCACAAAAAGTGCCTGCCAAGGACGGCGTCGTGGTGCGCGTCAATGCAGCCGATATCAGCCGTGCCGTTCGCACACTGGAAGCGGTCGGATTGCCCAAGGTCGCCCGTGCCACGATGGGGGACACCTTCCGCAAGGAGGGCGTCATCTCTACGCCACTGGAAGAGCGTGCCCGGTATATCTATGCCCTGTCCCAGGAGTTGGAGGCGACCCTGTCAAACATCGATGGGGTCATCGTCGCTCGTGTGCACGTGGTGCTGCCCGAACGCGTGGCTCCCGGTGAGCCCGTCCAACCCGCCTCCGCCTCCGTGTTCATCAAACATGACCCACGACTGGAGCCCGACAGCATCCGCGCGCGCGTACGCAGGATGGTATCCAGTAGTATTCCCGGCATGACCACTGCACTGGATAACGCGCAGAAGCTCACAGTGGTTTTTGTACCGGCAACGGCTTACCAAGAACAACAACGCCTGAGCTACTTCGGTCCGTTCCTGATCCCCGAGGAAGACATCGGTTTTTGGCGTACCGCTATGAGCTCTCTGGTTATCGGCGCGATACTGACACTCGTCTTAGCCCTGTTCTGGCGCATACGAAGCCAACGATCAAGGCAGGAACCTGTCGCCCCAGCGCCTCTACCGAATGAGTGATCATCTGGCCTGGGCCCAATGGTGGGCCAGTCCGTGGCAGTTTTCGCACCCGGACGCGATCAGCGCTCACGCCTATCACGCATTACCCGCCTTGTGCCGCAGCCAACCCGCGCTGGCGTGTGCAGCGTTGGGCATCGAGCCATGCCTGCCTCCCCCTCCCTGTGCAACGGTGCTTGGTTTGGCCCTGGCTTCACGCGAGCAGTTCGATCTAGCGATAGCACTGCTGGAGCTTACGTGCCATCCCAACCTCGACAGCCCCTTGTGCGATGAACACCGCAAGTGGTGTGAGCGCCTTGCCAAGGCGCTGCACCCTGACGCCCTGTTGCAGCCGGAGGATGATCCAATCCAATTGCTGAGGGCCTGGGTCGAGCCTGCTGTCTGGCTACGCCTTCGTCTGCGCTTGCCCCCTGACCGGGTGCAGGCGCTTGAAACTACACACCTGCCACTTGACGATGCGCATGGCCGGCTCAATACGCTGTGGCAGGCGATTGTCTGGCGTATCGACGCAACGGGCAGTGAAACAACTCGTCGTTAACGGCAACACGCCAGAGCATTGTCTATGTTGACCCAACGCAAAATCGAATTGCACGACGGCGCTTCCGGGCAGCCAAAAGTACTGATTACCCGGGAGATGCTCGCCGATTGCTTTCAGTCCGCGCAGTTGCTAGATAACGCACGGGCACAAGCTGAAGAGCTGCTGCGCCAGGCGGTTGAGCATCGTGAAGATATGCTTGAGCAGGCCCGCCTCGACTTCTGGTCACGCGCCCACGCGCAACTCAGTGCGTGGGAGCGCCAACGCAAGGCGATGTGTGACAACCTCGAACACTACGCAACATCCATCGCCAACCGAGCCTTCCACTGCCTGTTGGAGGAAGTGCCTCCCCCAAAGCGCCTTTCGGCATTGGTCAAACAGTTGGTAACGACGCAAATTCCACCTATGAAGGCCACCCTGGTTTGCAACCCGCTCGAGCATGAGCAGATAGCCCAAGCCTTGGTCCAGCTGGGCTCTACACCTTGGAAGCTTCGCCCCGATGACCAAGTCAAACCTCAATCGCTGCTACTGGAAACAGATGAAGGCGATTTTCGAATCGACTGGGCCTCAATGCGAGAAATATTGCTTACAAACGTGTAGGGACATAGCGGTAGAGGCAGGCGATATCTTTAAAAAAGTCTCTTCCGATGGAACTGGTGGCAAACAACCCGCCACACAGTTCAGACACATCTGGAGTAAAAATCATGGACTTTCATGGAAACCTGAAAAATCATCTATTGAGGCAAGTTCAGGCTGATATCAAGCGGGTGAATACGGCCTATAAAGATCCGGAAGCGCTCGATGCAGATATCGATTACTTCAGCAACCTCATGAAACAACAGAAGCTCTCTGTCATCGCGTTCAACGAACACACGCGCTCCAGACATACACTGCTCAAAACAGCGCTGGATGGCGTGCAATAAGTTGCAAGCACTCCTTGCCGGTTGGCTGAATGGCCACGAAGAGCAGCTCACCTTGTTTGAGAGCGACGACGAAATCATCTTTCAACGCGTTTCGAACAGACTGCTGGTAAAGGTCCAGTTGACCCAGGCGGGCGACCACAAAGCCCAGTTGCGCACTTGGATGCGCCTGGGAGGCCCTAGCCTGAGCTATTTTCACGGTGCAGTTGCATTGGCGCCGACCACCGGTGCGCTTTGGCTTATTCAATGCGTGGAGAGGGGGCACGGCGAAGCGCTGGCGAAGTGTCTCGAGTCCCTCCTCAACCAACGCGACACCTGGCGCGCCGTCGTCGCGCGCCAGGCGCGGCCTGTACGCACATTCATATCCACGTCGCTGCGCTCGACACCGTATTAACCAGAGACTTTCCCATGCCTGATAAAAACGACAAGCACAAACGCTTGCGCCCTCACGTACCTGCTTTTACTCCCCGCGCCGCCTGGTGTTGGCTCATTATGCTGCCTGGGTGGCTGCTACCACTGGATAGCGCGCTGGCCGCTATACCTCCTGAGTGGAAGAACACGGCCTACGCATATGAAGCCCAGCACAAGCCAGTGCGCGAAGTGCTGGAGGATTTTGCCCAGACATTTGGTACTCAGCTCCAGGTCGAGGGCCTGCTCGAAGGTAACGTCAACGGCAAGATACGCGCAAATACGCCGCAATCATTGCTCGACCGGTTGGGGGTCGAACACCGTTTCCAATGGTATATGTATAACAACACCCTCTATATCAGCACCCTGGACCAGCAAGAATCCGCGCGCCTGGAAGTCTCCTCCGAGACCATCGCGGACCTCAAACAAGCGCTGACCGATATAGGCTTGCTCGACAGTCGTTTCGGCTGGGGCGAGTTGCCGGAAGACGGTGTTGTGCTGGTCTCCGGCCCGAAGGTTTATATCGAACAGATCAAGCGCTTCAGCAGCCAGCGCCGTTCTACGGATGAAAAACAGAGCGTGTTGAGCTATCCACTGAAATTCGCCAGCGCGGCGGATCGCCAAATGGAATATCGCAACGAAAAAATCATCATCCCCGGTGTAGCCACCATGCTAAGAGGGCTCCTGGAACCGCGCTCACCCTCATCGTCTTCGGCGCAGTCTCAACGCTCCATCACCCAGCCCCCGTTCATCACTCCGGTGGTGCCACGCTTGAGCAACCCGTTGCTGGGGCAAATGCTCGGCTCCACGCCGACAACCGGATTGAACGACTCGACCGATACGGGCATGTCAATCACCCGGAGGGCCCCCCTCAGCCCTGCCCGTATCCGCGTCGAAGCTGACTTGCGCAATAACGCCATTCTGATTTATGACGTGCCGGAACGGCAGGCAATGTATCGCGAACTGATCACCCAGCTCGACGTGGCACGCAAACTGGTGGAAATCGATGCCATCATCCTCGACATCGAGCGCACGCAACTGCGCGAATTCGGGGTGAGATGGGGCTTTCAGAACAGTCGCTTCAGTGGCGCAGCCAACATGATTTCCGGCAACGCTCAACTGACAATTGAAAACCGCGGTCGTTTCGACGCGGAGATACGCGCGCTGGAAGCCAAGGGCCTGGCAACCATGGTGTCCAATCCGTCAGTCCTGACACTGGAAAACCAGCCAGCGGTAATTGATTTCAACCGGACCCAATACCTGACTCGCGGTCGGCAGAACGCTACGATTTTACCGATCACCGTGGGTACCAGCTTCCAGGTCGTGCCCCGCGTCATCACGAGCCGTGGTGGCCATCAGATTCAGCTGTTGGTAGATATCGAGGACGGTAACTTCGAAGAGGCCAACCCTACTCCCGGTAGCTTCGATGTACGCCGAGGCAAAGTCAGCACCCAAGCCATCATGGCCGAAAAACGCTCGCTAGTGGTCGGTGGTTTCCACGTCACCGAAAGCACCGACAAGCACAGCAAGGTACCCCTGCTGGGGGATATTCCGCTGTTGGGCAAGGCGTTGTTTTCCTCGACTGAACGACAGAACAATCGGCGCGAACGTCTATTCATCCTCACGCCACGCGTTATCGGCGACCAGACCGACCCGTCACGCTACCTGCCCCAGGCAGACCAGGTCGAATTGCAAGCCGCTCTCACCCCCCTGGCCAGGCGCTACGACCCTCACCAGCCAGTGATCAAGCGCAGCGACATTATCAGTACCCTGGCGCACCTGGTCACCGGGCAAGTGCCCAAAGCCTTCAAGGTAGCGCCGATGCCCCTGGGGCTGAACACCTTGTGCAGTACCCGCAACTTGCTGGCGCTGAACACCGAGCGCAGCCAGTGGTACGCCGGTCCGCAGTACAACGTAGCCGTGGTGGTGCTGCGCAACCAGTTCAATCGCAATGTGCGCATCGACGAAAAGGAATGCAGTACTTCGCAAACCCTGGCCGTGAGCGTCTGGCCCCGCGCCTGGCTCAAGCCGGGCGAGGAAGCAGAAGTGTTTATCGCCATGCGCCCGGTGGTCAAGGATGAACACATCAGCGTGCCCCGTCCCTCCCTGATCACTCCAACTCAAAAGGCCAAGCCATGAAACATCGCTCGCTGTACGTCACCCTGATCGGCGCGGCGCTGCTCGTCGCCGGTTGTATGCCCACCTGCAAGGGCGACTCCTGCTCACGTCCGCAATCTTCCAAGGACAAGCTGGTGATTTGGTGGCCACCACAAACGCGCGTAGAACCTGGCCCAGCCGGAGAACGTCCGGACTATCAGACGGTGTCGCTGGAACGATGAGCGCCCAGGGAACCCCGGCCGATGAACGCCAGGTCTTCCTCGACAGCCTGGTGGGCGGCTCTGCCGCCCACCTGACGCTTGGCCCGGGGGTAACAGCCAGCAACATGCAAGCCGGAACCCGTCAGGGTCTGGCCCTGCACGTGGCTCGCGAGGCGCTGCAAGCCTCACAATTGCAGAACGCGCTGGAGCGGCGTTTCGAGCAGGCCGTGGCATTCGATGGCTGCTTTATCTACCTTGACGCACAGGACGCGCTGGTGATCTGGCATGCACTGCCCCCACAGCCCAACCTGCTCGACAGGCTCCTCAGCCGAATGTTGTCGTTGGCCAACCTTGAAACCCTGGATGCGCGTACCCGGCGCTGATCAACGCAGATCAAGCTCCGGCAATTCCAGGGTTTCACGCTTGGCCTCATCATCAAGCTCGCGCAGGGTGCGGTAGATCAATGCCACGGCCTGCAGGGTTTCACGAGGAATTGTCGCCCCCAGCTTGTTCGTATACAGCGTACGGGCCAGCCACACGCACTGGATCACCGGTACATCAGCCGCTTTGGCGCGAGCGATCAACGCACGGGCGTCATCATCAGTCCCTTTGCTCACCAGCAGGGGCAGCGGCGTTTTACCGGGGCGGTAATACAAGGCCACGGCAAAGTGCGTCGGGTTGACCACCAGCATATCGGACTCCTCCAGCTTGGGCAGCTTGACCTTCGGCTCCTCTTGGGCCAATTGCTGCGCCAGGGCGCGGCGCTGCCCCTTTACGTGGGGATCGCCCTCCATGTCCTTGTACTCTTTCACGACCTCGACCTGGGTCATGCGCATGCGCTTGGCAAAGAAGTATTTCTGCATCGCCAGGTCGATAAGCGCCAGCACCAGCAATAACCCAAGACAGGCATGCAGCAGATAGCGGAACAGGGCGATCAATCCCAGGAGGTAGCTTTGCAGGTCGCTGGTGGCCATATTGATCAACGCCCCCAGGGAAGGCCAGATCACCACGTACAGGATCAGGCCCAGCAGTGTTGCCTTGACGATGCTCATCAACAGGTTCATTACCGACTGGGCAGAAAACATTTGCTTGAGTTGGCTGAGCGGGTTGAGACGATTGAAGTCGAGCTTCAAGGCGTCCGGCGCGAACAGAATCCCGAACTGCATCCAACTGCTGACCAGCTTCGTGATAATCGCCACCGCGGCCATCAACAGGGCGAAGGAGAAAAACAACATCAAACCTTCGACCATCACTTCTTCCAGCGCCTGCGGGAAAGGCAAGGACAGACGCGTGATCGGCAGCAGCATCAACTGCTGGAAACGTTGCAGGCTGCTCTCGGCGGTGAACAAGGCGATTTCGCTGATGGCTGTCAGCACCAGTAGCTTACCCACATCCTGGCTTTGGGCGACTTGGCCTTTCTTACGCTGATCACGCAGCTTCTTGGCTGATGCGGGGTGCTTCTTTTCCCCCGAATCACTCATGACAGCGAGACCTTGAAAAACACGCCCAGGGAGTGTTTGAGGTCTTTAAGCAAACCCATGCGCCCGACGATCAGATCCTGCAGCAACGCAAAATACAACAACAGCACACCGATACCCGCCAGGCTCTTGAGGGGCGGCGCCAGCGTACTCACTTGCAATTGCTGACTGTAAACCCCCAGCAGCGCGATGCCGAACTCCAGCAACAGCAGCACTGCAATAAAGGGGGCAGCGTAGAGCATCATGTGCATGAAGGTATCGCCAAGCAGGCCGACAAATAGATCGAACCCATCGGCAGCGGGCAGTGGAAACCACACCGTCGGTGGCCAGAGCAGATAGCTGTCCCAGATCACTTGCGTCAACGCCCCGAGCCCCATACTGGCCATCAGCAAAAAAATCGCCAATTGCTTGAACAGATGCCCGGCCGGCGTAGCGTCTGGCCCAAGCGAGGGGTTGAGCTGACCACCGGCCAAAGCGCCCCGCTGGTTATCCAGCAACGCCCCGACCGACTCGAACAGCCAGAACGGCATCGACAGCAACACGCCCAGCAATAACCCCAGGGCCAACTCTTTGAGGACCAGCCCTCCGAGCATCAGCGCCGAGTGTTCCTGGCCCTCCAGCATGACATGAATGGCAGGTGCAGGCAGCAGTGCCATGACCGCCACAATGGTGTGCCGCAGCATGCCGCGTATATGTTGAAAACAGAATGCCGCCACGAGAAAAGCGCAGGGGTAGATACGCGCCATGGCGACCAGCAGGGTGGGCAAATACTCAAGATATAACAGCACAGGCAGACCTCAGTGCAGGGCCGATCGACCGATCATGTCAAAGGTCAAGTTCATCAACTGGATCAACTCCACACCGATCCAGCGACCGGTCATGATCAGTGTGATCCCCACTGCCACCAGCTTGATACCGAAGGGCAACGTCTGGTCCTGTACCTGCATCAGCGCCTGCACCAGGGAGGTCATGACCCCCACCACCACCGCCACGATCAGCGGCGGCGCCGTCAGCATGACTACCAGCAACATGCCCTGCTTGAACAGTACGATGGGTTCCATAGGTCACTCAGAGATAGGAAAAGAACAGGCTGTCGAGCAACCGCGACCACCCGGAGACCATCACGAACAAGAGCAATTTGAGCGGCAGGGAAATGGTCATGGGCGAGACCATTTGCATACCCAAAGCCAAGAGGAGATTGGAAACAATCAAGTCAATCACGATGAAAGGGATATAGATCAGGAAGCCGATTTCGAACCCCGCCTGCAACTGTGACAGCACAAAGGCCGGCGCCAGCAGGATCAGGTCCTCACGTTGGACCTCCTGCGCCATCTGCGCCGGCCACATGCGCATGGCATTTTCCAACAGGTGGGTAAGAATATCCGGGTCACTGTTGCGCAACATGAAGGTGCGCAATGGTTTGATCGCCTCCATTCCCGTCTGTTGGAGTGCGCTTACGCTGGTCAGGTCCAAGGGCGACACCTTGACGATCTCGGCCATCTCATAGCCTACAGGCGCCATGATGAACAGGGTTGCCGCCAGGGCAATACCATTGATGGCCATGCCCGGAGGCACCTGCTGCACACCGATGGCATTGCGGGTGATCATCAGCACAATCACGATCTTCAGGAACGCCGTGCAGACGACCAACAGCATGGGCATCAACGACAGCGCCCCAAGAAATATTGCCAGGACGACCGGATCTATTCCCTGGAAACTATTCATCGAGAAAAGATCACGCGAGACATCTGCAGCCCCAGCCGCCCGTCCACTTCAACCAACTGGCCCAGGCCGAGGGGGCGGTCGCCGTAGTAGAGACCGGCAGTGCCGGGGGCATAACCGGCAACCCCCAACACCGCGCCGGGCGCAAGGTTGCGTAATTCGCCGACGGTCAGGTTCAGCGTACCGCACCGTACATTGAGCGCCATGCTCAGCTCGTCGAATGGTTCATGCCCGAACACATCCATCACCGCTGTTTCATCCTCATGCTCTGAGTAGGGCTGTGTTGCAAAATCCTCATCCACAAACATATCCTCGATAGAAGTAAGGGTCAGGCGCATCGGCCCGGATTCAGCGTCGATCCAGCCCACCAGGCGCTGTTTGCCAACCTGCACGTGGCCGGCTCCCGACGCACTGAAAAAGGCACGCTCAAGCACCAGCACGTCACCAGCCCGCAAGCCGCGCAGCTGGTGCATGGACAACCGCAGGTGCCCAAGCGTTACGTCAACCGCCAGCCGAAACTGCGCCGGCATCGGCTCGGCCCTGGATCGCCACGGCCCCGCCTTGCATAGCGCCAGAAAGCTCTCGACAGACAGCCACAGATAACCCGCCACGCGAGAGGCCCCAAGCGTCACGCAGAGTCGACAACCAAAGTTCATGGGGCGAGCGCCTGGCAGCAAACGCAGGTACCCAAACAACGCCTGCACCTGAGGGCTCAGATGATGCTGGAACAACTCCCAGAACCAGGCGTCCGGATCATTCCCGGCCTGCTCGAGCGTCACCGGGCATTCACCCATCAAGCTGAACTGTGGTCCTGGCTCACTGAAGGCCAAGACTCCACAGGCGGTTTCGAAGCAGAGCGGCTGGATGCCCACAGGAGCAGTACCAGGCTCCATTCTCAACTCGCCACTCGACCCAGCGACCTCGAACGGCATACACAACCCTTGCCCCAAGCGCTGCCGGGCAACCGCAATATCGGTTTTGAATCTGGGAAGTATCAAAGGTGGCAGCATCATGCCTACGTCGATTTTGCCAGATACAAACTGACAGGCTGGCGCAGGCTCTGCGCCAACCGTTGCTCACATTGTTGGCGTACACCACTGAGCCAGTGCACCGTATTGTCTTGCTCTGCGTGCAGGTCGACATTCCAGCCCCCCTGCTCCCGGCGGATACTGGCGCTGATCCGCCCCAGGCGGCCCAGGTGAAAAACAGCCACCAACGGCCATTGCGAGCCAACGAGCATTCGCGGCGCCAACTGCTCGGTCAGTGCCCCGATCATGGCGACATCGCCCGAGGCTTTGATTCCGTTCAGAGACGCTCCATATCCCCCGCTGTCCTGGCCCCCATCGTCAAACAACCGGGCGAACAATCGCCCTTGCTCCCAAGGCACCAGGGTACCGAATTCAGGTGCACGATCATCGCGAGACTCGCGCGGACGCTGACGTTCAGGCGGACTAACTGAAACCTGTTTCATATCGGCTCCTGCATCAGTAACTCAGATAACTCTTGTATTTTTTCTACCTGGCGCAAGCACAAGGTGACGTGTTTCTGCGCCTGGCCGACCCGTGCAGCCCGCTCTTGCTGCTGCTCTTGGAGTTGCAACAATTGGCCTTCTTCACGCCGGGTACCCGCCGATAATTGCCGCTCCTTGGCACTCCAGTTTTTCAGCGCCTTGAATGTCACCACCTGCCCCTGGTGCTGACTCAACAGCTGCGCGCATTGCCGGGCCTCTTCCAGGCGGGTTTGATCGAGGATTTCCTGAGCCTCCCGAATATGCGCGACCAGCGCTTGCTGCGCCCTTTTTGCCTCACGCAGCGCACGCTCGGCGCGGTCTGCACGGTGTCGGCGCAAACGTCGCAGGGTATCGATTTCAGCCGGTAACACTTCAGAATGGGACATGGGCAGTCAGCTCAGCCAATTGATCCATGGTGGCGGCGAGCGGCGAAGGTTCTCGCAAGTCCTGGCGCAGAAAGCCATCTACCGCCTGCCGACTGTCAACGGCCAGGTCGGTGAGTGCATCGTTGCCGGGCTGATATTCCCCCAACTTGAGCATCAGCTCGATCTGCTGGTAAGCCGACAGCAAGCGTCGTAGCGCCGTGCCGGCACGGATATGCACGGGCTCGGCAACATTGTTTAGAATCCGCGAAAGGCTGGCCAGGACATCGACCGCAGGGTAATGGCCGCGCTCGGCCAGTTTGCGCGACAGGACGATATGACCGTCGAGCAGAGAGCGCACCTCATCCGCTACCGGATCGTTCATGGAGTCCTGTTCGATCAACACTGTATAAATGGCCGTGATCACGCCTTCACGGGTCAAGCCGGCACGCTCCACCAGACGTGGCAGCAAACTGTAGACCGACGGCGGCAGGCCACCGCGCCCCAAGGGTTCACCGGCAGCCAGGCCGATTTCACGTTGGGCCCTGGCAAAACGGGTCAGAGAGTCGATCAGCAACAGCACCCGCTGGCCCTTACGCCGGAAACCTTCGGCCAGCGCAGTTGCCGTGAACGCGGCACGCGCGCGCTCCATGCTTGAGCGGTCGGAGGTTGCACACACCAACACGGCCTTGGCACGCAACTGCTCATCCAGTTCATGATCGAGAAACTCGCGCAGTTCCCGGCCCCGCTCCCCGATGAGACCGAATACGATCACATCGCACTCTACGTTACGGGCGACTTCGGCCAACAAGGTGGTCTTGCCACAACCGACTCCGGCAAACAGCCCGACACGCTGGCCTTCCCCAAGGGTCATCAGGCCATCAATCGAGCGCACCCCCGTAGCCAGTGCGCGGTTGATTCGCGGCCGTTCGGTAGGAAGAGGCGCCTCGCATAACACTGTGGTCGCCCCAGGGGTGTCCGCTTCCACGAACGCGCTCACACCATCGCCCGCAATCGGGCGGCCAAAACCATCCAGCACCTGCCCCAACAACTCATCACCGACCCGAACCTGATGCGGAACCCCCAACCGCTCGACGCTGGCGCCTACACGTACGCCTTCAAGATTGCCCAGGGCACTGAGCACCGCATCGCGCTGATCGAACCCGATGATCTCGGCGAGCATGTAGTCGCCCGGCCCTTTTTCGACTTTGCATAGGTCACCAATACGGGCCTGCGGCAATCGGCATTGCAGCAGCATGCCGTTCACGCGCTGAATACGACCGAGCATTGTCACCGGTGCGAAACTGCTCAAGGCCTGTGACTGGTTCAGTTGCCAGGCCTCCAGACGCTCCTGCAGCGACCCCTTCACCAGCCCACCTCATAGCGTTGCTCGCCGTCAAAAACCACTTTGCTGTTATCGATCAAAACCAGGCGCAGGCCATCCACTTCATCACCCACGAATAAGCGGCTTCCTTCCTCCAGCACCACGTGGCCATTCGGGCCACCCACTATCTGCGAGATCTTGAACGGTAACTTGCCTTCGCGTACCCGTACGCGACTGAGCACCGGCACCACAGTGTCGAATTGCTCGGCAAAACGGTCGAGCATGCGCGCAATCAGTTCCACTTCATCCTGGGAAACAACACCATTGAGGGCAATCTGACCATTGACGATCTGCAAGCTGACGCGCTGGAGCAATTCACGCTCGTTGAGCATCTTCATGAGTTGCTGACGCACCTCAGCGGGTGAGTCCAACCCGGGTTTCTGAATGACCGCCGGCATCAGCGATGCCTGGGCCTCACGCTCACCGCTGAAGATAATGCCGACCGCAGCGATGATCACGGCGCATAACAGAACCAGGCTGACCAAGCGTTTTTGCTGCAACAAGGGAATGGAAGACAGCGTCAGCGGCAATGACGCCTGGGGCAAGGGCTCCGTTGCCGGCCGGGGCGGCTTGGGCACCGATGCCTGCCGCCAAGGATGATCGGCAGGACAGACACACAAGCTGACGGAGCCAATCATAAACGGCGTGTTGAGTGCCAGATCGCCGATCTGCGCCAACATTTGCCCGTCGCTGTTTTTCAGCAGCCCCGCTTCAGCCTGCACCGACCAGCGCCCTTCCAGCAATAGAAGGCGCGCGTGGTGCTCGGCGATACCTGGATCATCCAGCAAGAGATCAGCGTCCGCGTTGGCGCCAAGGCTCCACTGCTCACCAAACAGAGGCAGCGCGGCCCCTTGATGCAAACCATCCAACACTCGGAGTTCGAACATCAGTACGTTCCCCCGTACTCTGCAAGTAGCGCTGTGTTCATGCCAATGTCCCGTGCATCAACTCATCCTGGCCAAGGTCAAAACGCCCCAGCACCTTGACCTTGGAATTGCTCCCCAGCTCGGCGAAAGACAACACCGGCACATGGTTGAACTCCTCAAGCAACAAGGTGCGCAAGGGGCTGCGCAAGTCTTGCGCCACCAACAACACACTTTTTATTTTTGCCCGTGCGCTGAAGGCCTGGTTGAGCAGGTTGACCAGCGCAGCGCTATTATCGCCGTCGAGTGCAAAGAACACCCCGGTCTGGGTCTGGCGCAGTGCCTCGCGCAGGATGTTTTCGGTATGCGGTGACAACAGCCAGGCGTGCAGCCCATCGGCCTCGCTGTACTGGTGGTAGATCTGCGACTTGAGGGCAATGCGCGCATAGTCAGCCAGTGCTTCCGGCTCGCGTTCGTGCTGGCCGTATTCGATCAGCGACTCGACAATCAACCTCACGGCGCGCAGAGGAACCCCTTCGCTGGCCAGGCGTTGCAGCACCGCCGAAAAGCGCGAGATCGGCATGATGCGTTGCAGTTCCTGCACCAGCTCGGGTTGGTTGTTCTCAAGCCAACTGAGGATCGACTTGCTCTCTTGAATCCCCAGGAACTGCGGCCCGCTGAGCATCATCGCCTTCTTCATGCGCTCGACGATCAGGCTCGTCGCCGTGAAGCGCTCCAACTGCGCGTCATTGAGCAGTGGGTCGTCGGGTGGCAGCCAGAGCCAATCCTGTTCATTGCGCTCGGCCAATCCCGGTATGCCATGCTCAGGCTCAACCGTCAGGGCGCTGCGCTCCACGGCAACGCGCTGGACCACCGACGCCTTGACCATGGGTACCTCATGGACGCAGAAGCGCATTTCATCATCGTCCAGCGAGTCATCGATCTCGACCTCAAACGGCGGCAACGTCAGGCCAATGTTGGCAACCAGGGAATTTCGAACCTGACGGATTCCGTGAATAAGATCGGTCACCTCAGGCGTGCCGCGCAAAGCCGAGGGAAACTGCAGCAGATAAGGCCGGGACGGATCAAACCCGCGCAGATCCTCTTTGCCATTTTCTTCAGGCCGCACGGCTTCGACGGCTTCGGCTTCTGGCTGCGCTTCACGTCGGCGCCGACGGTCGAGGTAATAACCCAAGGCGCCGGTCATCATCGCCAGCAGAATAAACACCAGGGTCGGCATGCCAGGCACGATCGCAAACACCAGCATGGCCACCGAGGCGATCATCCAGCTCTTGGGCTCACTGGTCATCTGGCGTGCGATCTCGGCGCCCATGTTCGTGATGCCCTTGCGCCCTTCCGGCGCCACGCGGGTAATGATCATGCCGGCGGTGAGAGAGATCAACAGCGCCGGTATCTGCGCAATCAGACCATCGCCAATCGTCAGCACCGAATACAGCGCCATTGAATCGGCGGCGCTCAAGCCGTGCTGGAACATACCTGTGGAGAAGCCGCCCAACAGGTTGACCACAACGATAATCAACCCCGCGATGGCATCCCCCTTGACGAATTTCATGGCACCATCCATGGCCCCGAACAGCTGACTCTCGCGGGACAACTGCTCACGCTTGTCCCGCGCTTGCACGCCGTCAATCAAGCCGGCACGCAAGTCGCTGTCGATGGACATCTGCTTGCCCGGCATTGCGTCCAGGCTGAAGCGCGCCGCCACTTCGGCAACCCGTTCAGAGCCTTTGGTGATCACCAGAAAGTTGACCAGGGTCAGGATCAGAAAGATCACCATCCCAACAGCCAGGTTGCCGCCCACTACGAAATTGCCGAAGGCCTCAACGATATCGCCGGCGTCCTGTTCGAGCAGGATCAAGCGCGTCGTTGCGATCGACAACGCCAGGCGGAACATGGTGGTCAGCAACAAAATCGACGGGAAGGAAGAGAACGCCAAAGGCCCGGGCAAGTAAAGTGCCAGCATGATCAGCAGGCAGGCAATACAGATATTCAGCGCAATCAGAATGTCCACCAGCCAGGTAGGCAGCGGCACGATGAAAATGAACACAATGGCCATGATCACCACCGCGCCCAAGACCTCGGCACGCTGCGCCACCTTGAGCAGTACACCGTTGAGGGTGGACAGCACGCTCACGCCAGGATAGTCGAATTAGGAAAACCAGGGCGTATGCCTTCGAGGCGTGCAAGCTCGTCCATCACCAGCAGGAAATTGTGCAGCGCCTCTTGGCGTGATTTGCTATCCGGCCACAAGGCCTCGGGCAACTTTTGAAACAGCTTATAAAGCGCATTGAGAGACACGAGTTTTGATGTGCTGCCCCCCATATCTTCAGCCAGGCGCATGACTTCATTTGTCACGATGCCGGTGTCTGCATAACCCAGCATGCGTCGCAGCAGGCTTACCGCATGCATTTCGATCGCAAGGTTCTGAATCAGCTCACGACAGCTGCATAACACCCCGCTCAATGCGCCGCATTTGCTCAGTCCTGCCAGCAAGGTGCGCAACATTGCCGTAGGGACCGAGGACACATGGGCGGCAATGTCGGCCGTCAGGGCGCTGGACATCATTTTCAACCCATGTGCAAAACGGTCGTCACTGTAGATGCCGAGCAGCGCGTGCATCATGGTCGCCAGGGATTGCCGTGTCACCACACTGGCGTAATAGAGCGCGCGCAGCGCCTGGAGCTCTTCTGGATCGCCACTCTTCTTATGCAGGGCCGTGGCAATATTCAGGCCCGCCTGGATCTGCCCTTTGAAGCGGATCTCCAGCTTGGCAATTGCATCCCGCGCCAGGTCGGCTTCGGAGTTGCGCACGTCGGCCTCGGCCTGCCCGCACACCGCCTTGAGTACCACGAAGGTGCGTGCCGGATCACCGCCAGTGAGCTCCAGCAATGTATCGATGCTGGGTTGCGTCAGTAATTTCTGCCTGATTCGACGTACTACCGCGGCAAAGCTTTCCTGGGCCGGATGCCCCAACTGCTCATAGAGCTGCGCGAGCACCTGGACAGGCGGCACACGCACGTCAATTACGCGCTTATCCAACGCACGACTGCTGGATTCCACCTCCTGGCTGAAGTGCAGAGAAAGATCATCAACACCTTGGCCTGGCTCAGGTTTGGCGGCCGGGCTAGCGGTGGGGAGTTCCACTCGCGGGGTCATTGGCACTTCGTTGGTAGATTCGACTTTCATGGGCAGGCCAGTACAGGAAGAGAGTGTCCATATGTGGTCAGGCCCGCCCAGATGGTTCCACTGAAACTCACTCATCCAATAAGATGAAAAAACCCGCACAGGTCCCTGGTGCCTTTTGCAAATTACTGCACAAAAACACCGCAACCATAACGTATTTATTTATATAAATCATATAGTTACACAATGATTCTCCTTTGGCACAGGCAGTGCAAAAGAGGTAACCGCCGAAACTATTTCGACTGCGTCTACCTTAAGGAAAAATCATGAATATCCCTATTGAAGCCCTCGTTCACCTTGGTGGCAGTTCGCCTCAATTCATGCTCCATCTGACAGACGATCAACAGAAAAAACTTCGTCGCTTCATTCACAAACGGGTCCTGAACCCGGAAGACGCGGATGATCTTTTGCAATTGACTTACCTGGAGGCCTGGCGCAATCGCGAACGTTTCAGTGGTACCGCGACACTCAGCACCTGGATGTGCGGCATCGCACAGAACCTGATCCGTAATCACTTCCGGCGCCTGTATGCCAAGCCTGCACATTGCGAATTCGACGAGTCGCTGTGGCATGGCCATGAAGAAAACCACAGCCTGGACTGGGAGTTCGAAGTCAACCGGCGCTTGGAAAATACCCTGAGTGCGATTGACCACTTGCCGACCGAGATGCGCAGAACGCTGTACGCCTCGCTGGAAACCGACGGCAGTTACCAGGACACCGCCGACGTACTGGACATTCCTATCGGCACCGTGCGCTCGCGCCTGTCACGGGCCCGCGAACAGCTCAAGCGCGTCACCCACCCCCCACTGCATCGGTAAGTTGAGTTAGCCAGTCTAGTGTTGGGCGACAGGGATATCTGCCCAACACTGTCGGACATGGCCTGCGAGTAAACCTTCGAAAACGCCAAGCGCTTCCACTCCCCTCATCCACAACGCATTCGTCACCGCCCGTCGCCAAAACCAGGGCTTTGGCTTAAACAGTTGAAAGCGTAGAAAAAAATTCAACAAAAACGCTTGACGCATTGCCGTTCCAAGCGAATAATGCGCGCCACTTGGCTACATAGCTCAGTTGGTTAGAGCATAGCATTCATAATGCTGGGGTCCGGGGTTCAAGTCCCTGTGTAGCCACCAAGTACTAAAAACGGCTTACCGAAAGGTAGGCCGTTTTTTTATGCGCGCAAAAAACTCCCTAACTGTATTTTGACGCCCCCCTACCCCACTGTTAGTGTCCAGCCTCCCCTAAACACGGAGTGCCCCGATGCAACTGGACATCTACCAAGTCGACGCTTTCAGCCACCATCCCTTCGGCGGCAACCCGGCAGCAGTGTGCCCCCTCACCGAGTGGCTGCCCGACGAGCAACTGCAGCAGATTGCGGCCGAGAATAATCTTTCGGAAACCGCGTTCTTTGTACCCCGTGGCGAGTTCTATGAGTTGCGCTGGCTCACGCCGGAAGTTGAGGTGGACCTGTGCGGCCATGCCACGTTGGCAGCCGCGTGGGTATTGATTCACAAGTTGGCGGACGCCCCGCAGGTTCTGCGCTTTGCCACCCGTAGCGGCGAGTTGCGGGTAACGCGCAACGGCGATGAGCTGGCGATGGATTTTCCGGCAAAGAAACCCGAACGCTGCGAGCCGCCCCACGGCATGTTGAGTGCCCTGGGGCTTGAAACCGCCGAAGTGTTTGGCACCGACGACTATATAGTGCTGGTGGAGGATGAAGCGCAGGTAGCGGCCCTGGCACCGGACTTTGCGCGACTCAAGGGCCTGCCTAAACGCGGTATTGCAGTGACCGCCAAGAGCACGCGGTTTGATTTTGTCTCGCGCTGGTTCGGCCCGAATGTGGGCGTCAATGAAGACCCGGTTACCGGCTCGGCGCACACCTCGCTGGCACCGTTCTGGGCCGAGCGCCTGGGCAAATCGCAATTGAGCGCCGAGCAAGGCGGCCAGCGTAAGGGCCAGCTGCGCTGTGAACTGCAGGGTGACCGGGTGATTATTTCCGGCAAGGCCGTGCTGTACATGCAAGGCACGATTTACCTGTAAACAACGCAGTAGCCCAAGGACCACAGCACCTTCTCAACATGAACGGAGTTCAGCGCGTGTTTTTGATTTCCCGCCGCAGTCTGACAGTCATCGCCGCAACCCTGGCCCTCGCCGCCTGCCACACGCCCGTCAACGAACAGCCTCCGGCGCCAGAGCTGGGTTCGGGCTATCGCACCGACCTGAGCACCCGCCACGCCGAGCGCCATATGGCCGCCGCCGCCAACCCACTGGCCGCTGAAGCCGGGCGTGAAATGCTGCGTCAAGGCGGCTCAGCCATTGATGCGGCGATTGCCATGCAAGCGGTATTGACTCTGGTGGAACCGCAGTCGTCCGGCATCGGCGGCGGTGCATTCATCATGCTGTGGGATGGACAACAGGTGCAGGCTTATGACGGCCGCGAAACAGCACCGGCCGGGGCGACAGAGCGTCTGTTCCTGAAGGCCGACGGTACGCCGATGGCGTTCACGGATGCGCAGATTGGCGGGCGCTCGGTGGGCACGCCGGGCGTGCTGCGCGCCTTGGAGATGGCGCACAAAAAGAGCGGCCACCTGCAATGGGCCAAGCTGTTCGAGCCGGCAATTCGCCTGTCGGAGCAAGGCTTTGCCATTTCCCCACGCTTGCACAGCTTGATCGCCGCTGACCGCTTCATCGCGCAATCACCCGACATGGCGGCGTACTTCCTGAATGCCGACGGCTCGCCAAAAGCCAGCGGTACACGATTGAAAAACCCGGCACTGGCCGCGGTGTTCAAGCGCATCGCCAAGGAAGGGCCGGATGCGCTATACCAAGGCCCGATTGCCGATGAAATCGCACGCAAGGTCCAGGGCCATCGCAATGCCGGCAGCCTGTCCCAGGCCGACCTCAAGGGCTACGCCGCCAAGCAGCGCGCACCGCTGTGCACCGACTACAAACAATGGAAGGTCTGCGGCATGCCACCGCCGTCCTCGGGCGGGATTGCCGTGGCGCAGATCCTGGGGACATTGCAGGCGCTGGAAACCCGCGACCCACGCCTGGCCATCGCCCCCATGACACCGGTCAAGAGTGTTTCGCCGGCCGGGCTTGAGCCGACACCCGAGGCCGTGCACCTGCTCGCCGAAGCCGGGCGCCTGGCCTTTGCCGACCGCGCGCTGTACGTGGCCGATGCAGACTTCACCTCCGTCCCGGTCGCCGGCCTCGTCGCGCCAGGTTACCTGGCACAACGCGCCACGCTGATCGGCGAGCGCAGCATGGGCATCGCCAAGCCCGGCCAACCCGTCGGTATTCAGGTAGCGTATGCGCCAGACCGCTCGCCGCTGCGCATCTCCACCTCACAGGTGGTGGCGGTGGACGACCAGGGCGGCGCCGTGTCGATGACCACCACGGTGGAGGCGGCGTTCGGCTCTCATGTGATGGTCCAGGGCTTTTTGCTCAACAACCAGATGACCGACTTCTCGTTCATCCCCGCAGAAAACGGCCAGCCTGTAGCCAACCGCGTACAACCGGGTAAACGCCCACGCTCGGCCATGGCGCCAACCCTGGTGTTCGACCGCAAGACAGGCGAACTGCTGGCTACCGTCGGCTCCCCCGGCGGCTCGCAGATCATCGAGTACGTGAGTAAATCCCTGGTGGCCATGCTCGACTGGAAGCTCGACCCGCAGGCGGCCATCAGCCTGCCTAACTTCGGCAGTCGCAATGGTGCTACCGAGTTGGAAGCTGGGCTGTTCAGCCCGGCGCTGAAACAGGTGCTCAAGGACAAGGGCCACGCCCTGAGCGAGATCGAGATGACCAGCGGCGTGCAGGCCATCGTGCGCACACGGGATGCCCAGGGCAAGGTGACGCTCAGTGGTGGCGCGGACCCTCGGCGTGAAGGTGAGGCGTTGGGTGACTAAGACGTTGATCTATCCGTACAGGCTTATAAAAAAGACCTGCACCCTTACGCTTTAAATCCTACGCGGAGCGCCAGAACTCAAAGTGCCATGTCATCTTTTGCGATAAAAACCTTCTTGAGCAGCCCCATCTCACCTGCGATTTTCTGGCCCGCCCTTTCTTGCCAGAGGCTACGTCAAAGACGTAGAATTTCGCGTGTTCACTCTCATAGAATCCCCTCTCTTCAGCAGGCAATGGCCTGACTATTGGACTGAAGATGAAAAAGGTATCTTCATGGCGTTTCTCGCCAGCCATCCTGATGCTGGAAATGTCATTCCGCGCTCGGGAGGTTGCCGAAAGATACGCTGGAGCATGGAGGCCGGGGTAAAAGTGGATCAGTGCGGGTCATCTACACCACACAACTGGAGTGCGGAGCAGTCGTCGCGCTACTGATTTATGGCAAGAGCGCCACGGAGAATATTCCGGCACATATCCTGTACAAAATCGCAAAGGAAATGAACCATGCCACTCACTGATAAAGAACTGAAGGAACGTGACGCCAAACGCAATATAGGCGAAGAACTACTCACAGCCATTCAGGATGTCAAAGCGGGACGTTACGGTGCCGTGCAGCACGTTGAGGTCACTCAGGCTGCCGAAGCAAGAAGCAAGACAGGGCTCTCACAACCCAAATTTGCCGAGCTTCTGGGCGTGTCAGTAAGAACCCTTCAAGAATGGGAGCAAGGGCGTCGCGCACCTTCCGGAGCAGCACGTTCGCTACTGCATATTGCGGCCATAAGGCCGGACGTTTTTCGCGAAGTACTCAGTAACGCCTGATCGCGTTACTGCTTCGGGCCAATCACTGGCGGTTGATCTTCAAGCCCTTGCGCCCCGCATGCCGCTCCAGCGCCAGCTCGATCAACCGGCTCACCAGCTCGCTGTAGCTCATGCCTGCCGCCTGCCACAGCTTGGGGTACATGCTGATGCGGGTAAAACCGGGCAGTGAGTTGATCTCGTTGATCAGCACTTCGCCGTCCTGCGTCAGGAACACATCCACCCGCGCCAACCCGGCGCAGCCCAACACTTCAAACGCCTCAATGGCCAGGCTGCGGATCCGCTCGCTGGCGTCATGACTGATCGCCGCCGGCACCACCACCTGGGCGGCCTGGCCATCGATGTATTTGCTGTCGTAGGAATAGAAACCACTGCTCACCACGATCTCGCCACAACCACTGGCGATGGGCTCGTCATTGCCCAGCACGGCGCATTCGATCTCACGGCCCTGGACGGCGGACTCCACCAGCACCTTCTCATCAAACCCCAACGCCAGTTCAACGGCAGCGCGGTACTCGGCTTCGCTGCCGACTTTGCTTACCCCCACCGACGAACCCTGGTTGGCGGGCTTGACGAACATCGGCACACCGAGCTTGCCAGCGGCCGTTTCAAATGAGGTGCGCGCCGCATTAGCTCGCGTAAGGGTGATGAACGGCGTGACCGCAATACCCGCGTCGCGCAGCAAGCGCTTGCTGATGTCTTTGTCCATGCACACCGCCGAGCCGAGCACGTCGGAACCGACGAAGGGCAAGTCCGCCATACGCAGCAAGCCTTGCAGGCAACCGTCTTCACCGAGGGTGCCGTGAACAATCGGGAAGATCACGTCGATGTGTTCCAGCATGCCCTGCCCGGAGGTTTCCACCACTTGCTGGCTGGCCTTGCCGGGCACCACGGCCAATTCACGGTTGGACTGGTTGAGGGCGATGAGTGCCGGGTTTTCCTGGTTGAGCAGAAAGTTCGAGGTGTCATTGAGGTGCCAGTGACCGGCCTTGTCGATACCGATCAAAACCGGCTCGAAGCGTGAGCGATCAAGGGCATCGACAATGTTGCGCGCCGATTGCAGCGAGACCTCGTGCTCAGCCGAACGGCCACCAAAAATAATCCCTACCCGCACCTTGCTCATGACCCGGCCTCACTGTTGAAAGTAAGGCTTCTTACCATGGGTGGTTAGCGATTCGCTACCCGATGTGCATTGCCCCACACCTGCACAATCGTACAAGACCCCAGCAGACAACCGGTGCAGACTCAGTTAACGTGTTTCCACTTCCTTTTGTGACAAGTCACCATGGGCAACTCCATCCACTCCCTCGACTGGCTGCACCGCGCGCCCCACGCCAGTGGCCTTGACCGTATCGAGGCGTACTTTGCCGGCTTCGCCTTCGACCCTCATCGCCATGACACGTACGCCATCGGGCGCACGTTGTTCGGCGTACAGAGTTTTCATTATCGCGGCGGCACGACCCACAGCCTGCCCGGCACCACCATGGTGATCCACCCCGATGAAACCCATGACGGCCGTGCCGGCAGCGATGAAGGCTTCAAGTACCGGATGATCTATGTAGAGCCGGCGCTGATCCAGCAGATCCTTGGTGGGCAGCCGTTGCCGTTTATCCCCGGCGGCTTGTCCACCGACCCACGGCTGCACCGCGCCAGCGAAGTGTTGCTGCAGAGCCTGGATTGCCCGATAGACCCGATGCAAGAACAAGACGCTATGTTCGACCTGGCCCACGCGCTAAGCGCTGCGTCCGGGGCCCTCATTCGCCGTAAATCCTTCGACTACGTCGCGGCCGAACGCGCCCGTGAATTCATCCACAGCGCCCTGGGCCGCAGCATCACCCTGGATGAAATTGCATACCATGCCGGCCGCGACCGCTGGGCGTTATCGCGGGATTTTCGTCTGTTGTTCGGCACCAGCCCCTACCGCTACCTGACCATGCGCCGGCTGGACCTGGTGCGCCACTTATTGGCCCAGGGCCAATCGTTGGTGGATGCGGCGATGACCGCAGGCTTTACCGACCAAAGCCACATGACCCGCCAATTTCGCAGCACCTACGGCATGCCGCCATCGCGTTGGGTGAAAATGCTCGGACGCTGAGTACTGGGTTGGAATACCTTCAAACTGTGGGAGCTGGCTTGCCTGCGATGCAGACACCTCGGTACATCAGGTACACCAAGATGATGCCATCGCAGGCAAGCCAGCTCCCACAGTTGATCTTCGTGGCTTTGCGCCTCTGTCAGAGCTGGCGCCCGACAACCGGTTGACCAATGGCCAGGAAGTTTCCGCCCGCCACATGGTGCAACGTGCGCAGTTCATCATGCCCTTCAAAATGCCAGCGGCCCTCGCTGAATACCCGCTCATCAGCATAGGCCGCGACCACTTCGCCCAGGAACAGATCATAGGTCTGCTGATTATGCGGCTCGGGCAGCAGGCGGCATTCCAGCCAAGCCACGCAGCCTTCCAGCATCGGCGCCCCGGTGTGCTCACCGCTGAAAGAGTGCAGGCCGTAGGCTGCGAATTTGTCGGTTTCAACGCCGCGG
This sequence comes from Pseudomonas sp. GW821-FHT07B01, assembly GCF_059419065.1. Lineage (NCBI taxonomy): Bacteria > Pseudomonadati > Pseudomonadota > Gammaproteobacteria > Pseudomonadales > Pseudomonadaceae > Pseudomonas > Pseudomonas sp. GW821-FHT07B01. The sequence continues at coordinate 80,306 of NZ_JBWKRA010000021.1, forward strand.
GTATTGCCCACCGTCTGCACCAGATCAGCCTGCACAACACAAGGCACCTGCAGCACAAAAGTGCCGGCGCCTTCAAGTAGCTGGCGGGTCCAGGTGGCCTTGTCGAGCACCACCGCGACTTTCGGTGGTTCGAAATCCAACGGCATGGCCCAGGCAGCGGCCATGATATTGCGCTGGCCGTTGTGGGCTGCACTCACCAACACGGTCGGCCCGTGGTTGAGCAAACGGTAAGCCTTGGACAATGGGACGGGGCGACGGAACGTAGGGCTCATGGTCGATCAGCTCTGCAAGCAAGAAAAGACCTACGATACCTCAAGCACAAGCCCGACAGGTCAGCTCGACAGCTGATTGGCAAACTGCCCGACCGCACTCACCACCTTTTGCGCACCGTCCTGAATCTCGACGATCACGTTACCCGCCTCCGCCGCCAGGGCCAGGCCCTGCTCGGCTTGCGCACGACCGTCGGCCATCAAGGCCACCGCGTCGCGGGCCATGTCCTGGTTCTGGCGCACCACACCGACAATTTCCTCGGTGGCTTTGCTGGTGCGTGACGCCAATTGCCGCACTTCATCGGCCACCACCGCAAAGCCCCGCCCCTGTTCACCGGCACGCGCCGCTTCGATGGCGGCGTTGAGCGCCAAAAGGTTGGTTTGCTCGGCAATGCCGCTGATGGTCTTGACGATGCTGCCGATCACTTGGGACTGGGCATTCAGCGCCTCGATACCTTCGCCGGCCTGCTGCATGTGCTGGGCCAGGTCGCGCATCACGTCCACGGCCTGGGTGACCACAGTGGTACCGCGCTGGGCGCTGTCGTCGGTTTGCAACGAGGTGCTGTAGGCAATATTGGCGGCCTCGGCCACCGCCTGCTCGCGGTTGACCTGGTCGGTAATGACCGTGGCGAACTTGACCACTTTGTACAACCGCTCATTGGCGTCCAGCACCGGGTTGTAGGTGGCCTCCAACCACACCAGGCGGCCGTGGCTGTCCACGCGTTTGAAGCGCGCGGCGACGAACTCACCGGCGTTCAGGCGCTTCCAGAACTGTTGGTATTCGGCACTGTTGTATTCCTGTGGTTCACAGAACATACGGTGATGTTTGCCTTCGATCTGCGCCAGACTGTAACCCATGGCGCCGAGGAAGCGGTCATTGGCGGTGAGTACATGCCCCTCCAGATCGAACTCGATCAACGCGGTAGAACGCATCAGCGCGGTGATCAGGTTTTCATGTTCACGCGAACTCTCGATGGTGCGAGTAAGGTCGCTGGAGAACATCGAAAACTGCTTGATGCGCCCCTCCGAACTGCGCACCGGCTGCACGATTGAGCGCAACCAGGCTTCCTTGCCATTGCCGCGCATCAGGCGCACGGCGCCGGCAAAGTGTTCGCCGCGGGCCAGCGCGTGCTTGAAGCGCAGTTGGAACTCGTCCTGGCGCACATGTGCCGGCACCAGGTCTTCGATAGCACGCCCGACAATCTCGCCCAGCGAATAAGCCAGTTCCTGCAGGAAGTTGGCATTGGCCCACTCCACACGGCCTTCAGGGTCCAGTGTCAGGCAGAGCATTTCGCTTTCCAGGCTCTCTTTCACCTGGAGCAAGCTCGACAATTCTTCGCGCAGAGCGGTCAGCTCCTGCTTCAGGCGGGTATTGAACATGGGGCACCGTTAGGCAAGTGAGGTAGGTGTACTCACTTGCATCGGCGCTGCCGGGGTTTTCTGAAGAGCGCTTGAGCCCTGGGCCGAACTATATTTTCAACCGCCATTGTTACGGCATACGCCCATGACCTGATATTCCAGGGTATTGAGCTTGCCGCTGGAGTCTTCGTAGGTCATGCGCGACGGTACGGCGTTGCACGAGCGGATCGGCGGCGTCACGTTGACGACCTTGGCAATGTCCAGGTCCATGCCATAGCGGTACGCCTGGACTTCGGGCACCGGCTTGCCTTTTTTGATGGCGTAGGCGGCCATGGCTTTCTCATTGCGCTCCATCATCAGGGCAAAGGTGCGATCCCCACCCCCTTCGGCCAGTGCGCCGAATGACAACACAGCCGTTAATACAGCCAAACCTGCTTTATAAAAGTTCATCGCGGTTTCCTCGACTGAAAAGTTCAGTGTCGAGATTAACCAACCCACCCTGACGCCAGGTTCACCAGAACATTACTTATTTGTTAGATGGCCGTCAGTTTCCAGAATTGTAATCTTCGCGCCATGCAGCTGTTATCCCTCGTTTGCAACTATCAGCCAGGGCCAGATCAATAAAAACGCCCGCCTCTATAAGAAGCCGATAACTGCCATCACCGAGGAGCGCATCATGAGCATTCGTCATTACACCCTTCCCTTTTCACTGATGGCTGCACTGCCCATGGCTGCCATGGCAGTGGAGGACAAGCCCGAGGGTTTTATAGAGGGCAGCCGCATCAACGTGCTGGCACGCAATTTCTACTTCAACCGCGATGACCGCAAAGGCCAGTCCAGCCCCACTGGTAATGGTTACTCCGAAGCCTGGGCCCAGGGCTTCATCGGCAAATTCGAATCCGGTTTTACCCAGGGCACCGTGGGTTTTGGCCTGGACGCATTCGCCATGTACGGCCTCACACTTGACTCGGGCAGCGGCCGCAGCGGCGGCAAAGGCTCGTTCGGCGTGCTGCCGGTGAACAGCGACAACCAGCCGGAAAACAGCTACAGCAAAATCGGCGGCGCGGCGAAACTGCGCGTGCTGGACACCGTGATCAAGGCCGGCGACGTGTTCCCACTTACGCCGGTGGTGGCCTACGGCGACTCTCGCCTGTTGCCCGAGAGCTTTCGCGGCGTCACCCTGCAAAACACCAGTCTGGAAGGCTTGAGCCTGCAAGGCGGGCGCCTGAGCGGCATGAGCCAGCCCAGTGAAAGCGGCATGAACAAAGGCTTTGCCACCTTCTATGCGGGAAAGGTCGACTCGCCCTGGATCGCCTACTTCGGCGGTGACTACCAGCTCAACAGCCATCTGGGCTTTAGCCTGTACAGCAGCCGCTTGAAGGACGCCTGGGATCAGTACTACTTCGGCAGCAATGCCAATTACGCATTGATCGACGACGTGTCATTGTTCGGCGACTTCAACTACTACAAGGCCGTGGACGAAGGTCAGAAACGGCTCGGCGAGTTCGACAACAACATCTGGAGCGCCAGGCTCGGGGTCAAGGTCGGTGCCCACAGCGTGGCCGTGTCGCACCAGCGTAACAACGGCGACGATGACTTCGACTACCTGCGCCAATCAGACTCGATCTTCCTCAATAACTCGATCCAGTACAGCGACTTCAACGCGCCCAAGGAGCGCTCATGGATGGTGCGCTACGACCTGGACATGCAGGCGTTCGGCATTCCCGGCCTGTCGTTCATGACCCGCTACGGCAAAGGCACCGGCGCCGACTATAGCAACGCCAATGCCATGTATATGCGCCGCGATGCCGCGGGTAACCCCTTGACCGATCAACGCCGCTGGGAACGGGATATCGAGGCCAAATACGTGGTGCAAAGTGGGCGTTTGAAGGATTTGTCCCTGCGCTTGCGCCAGGCCACCGTGCGCTCCAGTGCGTTTGAATCAGACCTGGAAGAAGTTCGTCTGATTGCCGAATACCCATTGGTCGTGCTGTAGCCCTTACATTCGCTCGCGATTAACTAACATCTGTTCACAAATAGCCAGTTATCAAAATTGTAATATTGGCCTCAGCTTCTCGTTAAGTGGAACTTTCTATACTCGCTTCAACTTATTCACCCGAGCACATTCATCTCTGAAGCTTTTGTGTAGCTCCTTTGGAAAGAGATGAATTTTTAACGCCCCGCTTGGGGCGTTTTTTTTGCCTGCGGTGCGGTGCGACCGACGGTCGCAGTTGACCCTAGAGTTACTTCAGCCTTCAGACTTTTCCCACTTCCGAAACCGCCGCCATAGGGACATGGGCGCCTTCTCTCCCCCTAATTCAAGAGGTAACCCCCATGCGTATTCTTGTGGTTGAAGACGAGCAGAAAACCGCCGACTACCTGCAACAGGGCCTGAACGAAAGTGGCTACGTGGTCGACTGCGCCGCCAATGGTATCGACGGCCTGCACCTGGCCGGGCAACACGCCTATGAACTGGTGATTCTGGACGTGAACCTGCCGGGCAAGGATGGCTGGCAAGTACTGGAAGAACTGCGCCGCAACGGCACCCAGCGCGTGATGATGCTCACCGCCCGTGGCCGGCTGGCTGACAAGATCAAGGGCCTGGACATGGGCGCCGACGATTATCTGGTCAAGCCGTTCGAGTTTCCCGAACTGCTGGCCCGCGTGCGCACCTTGATGCGTCGCAGCGAGCACATTCCACAGCCGGAAGTGTTCCGCGTCTCGGACCTGGAACTGGACCCGCGCCGCCACCGCGCTTATCGCGGCACCCGGCGCATCGACCTGACCACCAAGGAGTTCGCGCTGTTGCAAGTGCTCATGCGCCAGGCCGGCGAAGTGCTGACCCGCACACAGATTATTTCCTTGGTCTGGGACATGAATTTCGACTGCGACACCAACGTGGTCGAAGTCTCCATCAGCCGCCTGCGCGCCAAGGTGGATGACCAGAGCGAGGTCAAGCTGATCCACACTATTCGCGGCGTAGGCTACGTGCTGGAAGCGCGCCCATGAAGACCGGCAGCCTGTCGATGCGCCTGGGCCTGACGGTCAGCCTGATGGGCGCGGGCCTGGTGTTGCTGCTGGCGACCCTGGCCTACTTGGCCCTCACCCATGAGCTGGAAAAACTCGCGCGAAAAAACCTGGAAAGCAAGATGGAACAGATCCAGCACAGCCTGGCCCTGGGCCTGGACGCCCATGCCATCCGCGCCCGCCCGCACTCGCTGATGGACCTGGTGATCGGCCATGACAACTTCCACCTGACCATCGTCGGCACCGCGCCCGATAACAGCGTGCTGCTGAACGTCGGCAGCAAGCCCCAGGAGCCACTGCTCACCGACTTCAAGCCACGGGAAACCCTGGGCTACCTCAATTGGGTCGACAGCTACGGCAACCAGGTACTCAGTGCCTCCAGCTTGATGCGCCTGGCCAACGGTGAACGTGTGCGGGTGCTGCTGTCCCTGGACCGCATGGACGACCAGGCATTGCTCAGTGCCTACCTGCGCGCCACGCTCATTGCCCTGCCGCTACTGCTGATACTGATTGGCATGGGCGCCTGGTGGCTGGTGCAACGGGGCCTGGCGCCGTTGAAGCAGTTCAGCCAGGTGGCGGCGAAAGTCACCACCCAAGACCTCACCCATCGCTTGTCTGTGGACAACCTGCCCCACGAACTGGGTGAACTGGCCCACGGCATCAACGTGATGCTTGACCGCCTGGATGCCGGGGTGCAGCAACTCTCGCAATTCTCCGATGACCTGGCCCACGAACTGCGCGCGCCCTTGACCAACCTGATGGGCAAGGCCCAGTTGACCCTGTCGCGCCAGCGCCCGCCGCAGGAATACAAGGCGGTGCTGGAATCCAACACCGAAGAGCTCGAGCGCCTGGCGCGGATTGTCAGCGACATGCTGTTTCTGGCGCAGGTCAGCCACCCGGCGGCGCGGGCCTCATTCACCGAGGTGTCCCTGGCGCAGGAAGCCCAGCGGGTAATGGAGTTGTTTGCCATGAGTGCCGAAGATAAAGGCGTCACCCTGAGCCTGCGCGGCGATGCCTGGGTGACCGGCGACCGACTGATGATCCAGCGGGCGATTTCCAACTTGCTCTCCAATGCCATTCGCCACACACCCGAGGCCTCTACCGTGTTGCTGTTGGTGGAGACCTACGAGCAGAGCGTATCGCTGTCGGTGGGCAACCCGGGGCGAGGCATTGAAGCGCACCACCTGCCGCACCTGTTCGAACGTTTCTACCGCGCCGACAGCAGCCGTACCCGTGCCGAGGGCGGCACCGGGCTGGGGCTGGCCATCGTGAAATCGATCATGCATTTGCATCAGGGGCATGCTCATGTCACCAGCCAGCCTGGGCGTTTTACGCGGTTCAGCCTGGTGTTTCCCCAGGCTCTGGAAGCACCGTTGGCCCCCTGTGGGAGCGGGCTTGCCCGCGAAGGCGGTGTATCAGTCAGTACAGGTATCGACTGACCCGGCGCATTCGCGAGCAAGCCCGCTCCCCCAGGGGGTTGCGGCGTTTTCACGGTTGTCAGGCGGTCTCTTCATCGCGGCGATGAGCCCATTGGTACAACGCCGGCAGCACCAGCAAGGTCAGCAAGGTCGAAGAAATAATCCCGCCAATCACCACGGTCGCCAATGGGCGCTGCACTTCGGCGCCGGTGCCGGTGGCGAGTGCCATGGGGATAAACCCGAGGGACGCCACCAGCGCGGTCATCAGCACCGGGCGCAGACGGGTCAACGCGCCTTCGTGGATCGCCACCGATAATGAGCGACCTTCCTCGCGCAGGTTTCGGATGAAGGCGATCATCACCAGGCCATTAAGCACCGCCACGCCCGACAAGGCGATAAAGCCCACACCCGCCGAAATCGACAGCGGAATATCACGCAGCCACAAGGCCATGATCCCGCCGGTGAGCGCGAATGGGATGCCGGTAAACACCAGCAGGCCGTCCTTGAGGTTGTTGAACATCATGAACAGCAACCCGAACACCAACAGCAACGCCACCGGCACCACGATGCGCAAGCGTTCAGAAGCCTCCTTCAACTGTTCGAACTGGCCGCCCCAGGTGGTCCAGTAACCGGCAGGGACTTTCACCTGGGTGGTGATGGCGGCTTCGGCCTCCTCGACAAACGAGCCGATATCGCGCCCGCGCACGTTGGCGCTGACGATCACCAGGCGCTTGCCGTTCTCGCGGCTGATCTGGTTGGGGCCCAGCACCAGGTCGAGGCTGGCAACCTGGGACAAGGCGATAAAGCCCAACTGCCCCGAGGTACTACTCGCCAGCGCTGGCACCGGGATCAACAGGCGTGACAAGCCGTCGATATCGGTGCGCAACGTATCGGACAAGCGCACCACCATGTCAAAACGCCGATCACCCTCGTACAGCGTACCGACCTGGCGCCCACCGACCGCGACGGCGATGGTGTCCTGCACATCACCCACATTCAGGCCAAAGCGAGCGGCCTTGTCGCGGTCGATATTGATGGTCAGCACCGGCAGGCCGGAGGTCTGTTCCACCTTCACTTCCGAGGCGCCGTTGAGCTTCTGCAAGGACTCGGCGATTTCCCCGGCAGTCTGGTTGAGCACCGCCATATCATCGCCGAACACCTTCACCGCCACATCGCTGCGCACTCCGGAAATCAGCTCGTTGAAACGCAACTGGATCGGCTGCGACAGCTCATACACGCTGCCCGGCACAATCGCGCTGGCCCGTTGGATGTCAGCGATGATTGCCTCGCGGGACTTCTTCGGGTTCGGCCATTGGTCCTTGGGTTTGAGCATCACGTAGCTGTCGGAAATATTCGGCGGCATCGGGTCGGAGGCGATTTCCGCCGTACCGGTGCGCGCAAACACCCGCTCGATTTCCGGCACTTGGGCCAGTAAGGTTTTTTCCAGTTGCTGCTGCATCTGCACTGATTGGGTCAGGCTGGTGCCAGGCACACGCAGCGCCTGTTGGGCAAAGTCGCCTTCGCTGAGGCTGGGGATAAATTCACTGCCCATGCGGCTGGCAACCAGGCCCGAGACGACGATGGTGAGTGCGGCCAGGCCGAACACCAAGGGCCGACGCACCATCACCCAGTTGAGCACCGGGTCATACACCCGGCGCGCACTGCGCATCACAATGTTTTCTTCTTCCTTGACCTTGCCGGTGACGAACAACGCAATCGCCGCCGGTACGAAGGTCACCGACAGAATCATCGCGCCGAGCAAGGCAATCACCACCGTGAAGGCCATGGGGTGGAACATCTTCCCGGCCACGCCCGTGAGAGCGAAGATCGGCAGGTACACCACCATGATGATCAACTGCCCGAAGATCAGCGCACGTCGCGCCTCCTTGGCCGCGGCGAACACTTCGTGCAGGCGTTCACTGCGGGTCAGCAACCGGCCATGACGGTGTTGAGCATGAGCCAGACGGCGGATGGCGTTCTCGACGATCACCACCGCACCGTCAACGATAATGCCGAAGTCCAGCGCGCCCAGGCTCATCAGGTTGGCGCTGACTTTGTTGGTGAACATGCCGGTGAAGGTGAACAGCATCGCCAGCGGAATCACCATCGCCGTGATCAGCGCTGCACGGATATTACCCAAGAACAGGAACAACACCGCCACCACCAGCAACGCACCTTCGAAGAGGTTTTTCTTCACCGTGGCGATGGCTTTTTCCACCAGGTTGGTGCGGTCGTAGACGGTGACGGCCACCACACCTTCGGGCAGCGAGCGGTTGATCTCCTCAAGCTTTTTCGCCACCGCCTGGGACACGCTGCGGCTGTTCTCACCGATCAACATGAACACCGTGCCCAGCACCACTTCACGGCCATTTTCGGTGGCGGCGCCGGTACGCAGCTCACGGCCAATGTCGACCTGGGCCACATTGCGCACGCGGATCGGCGTGCCGTCCGAGGTGGTGATGACAATGTTGGCGATGTCGTCGATAGACGCCACCTGGCCCGGCGCGCGGATCAACAACTGTTCGCCGCTGCGCTCGATGTATCCGGCGCCAACGTTGGCGTTGTTGCGCTCCAGCGCCGTGACCAGATCGTTGAGGGTCAGGTTGTAAGCGGCCAGGCGCTTGGGGTCTGGCGCAATCTGGTATTCCTTGGCGAAGCCGCCGATGGTATTGATCTCGGCCACGCCTGGCACGTTGCGCAGCTGCGGTTTGATGATCCAATCCTGGATCACCCGCAGGTCGGTGGGGGTGTAAGGCGTACCGTCCTCTTTGCGCACACCGTCCTCGGCTTCGACGGTCCACAGGAAAATTTCCCCCAGGCCAGTGGAAATCGGCCCCATCGCAGTTTCGATCCCGTCGGGCAATTGCTCGCGTGCCAGTTGCAGACGCTCGTTGACCAGTTGGCGGGCAAAGAACAGGTCGGTGCCGTCCTTGAAAATCACCGTAACCTGGGACAAACCGGAACGCGACAATGAACGCGTCTGCTGCAGGCCCGGCAGGCCGGCCATGGCGGTTTCGATGGGAAAGGTGACGCGCTGCTCGGTTTCCAGCGGCGAAAACCCGGCCGCCGCCGAGTTGACCTGCACCTGCACGTTGGTGATGTCAGGCACCGCGTCGATGGGTAGTTTCTGATAGCTGGCGATGCCGACACCGGCCATCAACAGCACCGCCAGCAACACGATGATGCGCTGCTCGATGGCGAATTGGATAAGGCGCTCAAACATGGGGAATCACTCGCAGGATCAATGGGCGTGTTCGGCCGAGCCTTTGCCCAGTTCGGACTTGAGGATGAAGCTGCCAGCCGTCGCCACCTGCGCGCCGGCCTCCAGGCCTTTACGCACTTCGACGTAGCCGTTTTCACTGACGCCCAGTTCAAGATGGCGGGTGATAAAGCCGTCCGCCGTGCGCACAAACACCGAGGGTTTGTCCTCGACGGTCTGGATAGCGGTTTGCGGCACGGTGACCTTGGCCTGGTAGGTATCGGTGGCCACTTGCACGGCCACGAACAAGCCCGGGCGCCAGGCGTCGTCAGGGTTGGGGACCGTTACGCGCACGGTGGCGGTGCGCGTCTGCTCACCGAGCAAGTTGCCCACATAGGCCACGGTGCCCAGCACTTCGGTGCCCATTTCCGTCGAGCTGACTTTCACCGGTTTGCCCACGCGAACCTTGTTCAAGTCCTTGGGAAATACGCCGAAGGTGACCCACACCTGTGACAGGTCCGAGAGGGTGAAGGCATTGCTGGTTTCACTGACCACCTCGCCCACCCCCAGGTGTTTTTCCACCACCACACCGGCGAAGGGCGCACGCAGTTCATAACGATTGCCGCCGGCCAATACGGCGCTGCCGCTGAGGGCGGTCATCTTTTGCCGCGCATTGTTCAGGGCGATTTCGGCTTCTTGCAGGGTCTGCCGCGCCAGCAGGTAATCCTGTTCGGCAGAGATTTTGTCCTGCCACAACTGACGCTCGCGCTGGAAGGTGGTACGCGCCAGTTCGACCCGGCGCTCACTGGCCGCCAATTCGCTGCGCTGGTCGGAAATCTGCTGGCTGGCGATCACCGCCAACAGCTCACCCTTCTTCACCGACTGGCCCAGGTTGACCTTCACCGCCTCCACCACGCCTGCCGCACGGGGCACGATATGGGAGGTACGGTCTTCATCAAAACGCACTTCGCCCGGCAGCGTCAGCACGGTGCTGATGGCACGCGGTTGCGCCTGGGCCAACTGGATGCCGGCGGCTTGAATCTGCTGCTCGGTGAGTTCGAGCTTGCCTTCTTCTTCCTCGGCGTGGGCGAAGCCGGAAAGCATCAGGCCCAGGGCGACGGCGAGCGCCATGCCATGTTTTTTGTTCATCAGGAGACTCCAGGAAAAATCAAAAGCGGGCGAGGTCGCCGTAAATGCGTTCGATGCGTACCCAGGCCTCGGTGGCCTGGGCGGTGGCCGCAAGGTATTGGGTGCGGGCCGCGATCAAGGTGCGCTGGGCGTCGAGCACGTCGAGGAAGTTGAACTTGCCCATCTCGAAGCCACGGGTGGCGCTGTCTACCGCACTTTGTGCGGCGGGCAGGATCTGCTGGTTGAACGCGCGCACTTCGGTATTCGCGGTCTGCCACAGGTCCAGGGCCTGGCGGGTTTCGGTGCGCAGGCGCAGCTCCGCGGCGTTGCGCAGGTCGCGGGCCTGGTCGGCGCGTCGGGTGGCCGCGAGGATGTTGCCCTGGTTGCGGTTGAACAACGGGATCGGCATCGACACGCCCACCAGGTTCACCCGTTCGCGCACGCTGGCGTCGTATTGACTGCCGATGGACACGTCCAGGTCCGGAATGCGCTGGGCTTTTTCCAGGCCCACGCTGGCTTCGTTCTGCACAATGTTGAGTTCGGCCAGGCGCAATTCGGCGGTCTGCTCAAGGCGTGCCAACAATGGCGCGGCGGCGGGTAACGCCGGTACGGAAGTGCTTGGCGTGGCGACGACCTGGAAGTCGGTGGCGGCGCTGCCGGTGCTGGTGGCCAGACGACGGTAGGCGTCAGTGAGGCCAATCTGGGCGCGGTTCAATTCCAGGCGGATTTGTGACACCTGCACCTGGGCACGAGTGGCTTCCACGGGTGACGACTTGCCAGCAGTGACGCGCCCGTTGGCGACCACCAGGCCGCGCTCGGCAAGCGTCATGGAGCGTTGCGCCAGGTCAAGGCGTTCCTGGGCGCGCAGGGCGCCGTAGTAGCTGTCGATGATCTCGGCACGCAACTGGTTGCGACGCTGCTCCAGGGTCAGCGCGGCGGCATCCTGGGCGCGGGTGGCCACCTCGATGCGCGCACCGCGCTTGCCGCCCAGTTCCAGGGTCTGGCTGAGTTTGATGTTGGTAGTGCGGCTGTTGCGGCGGGTGTCTTCGGCGTCCCAGGAGGCCACCGGGTTGGGGATCAAGCCGGCCTGTTGGCGGCCGCCTTCGGCGATGTCGATTTCCCATTGTGCGGCCGCCAGGTCCGGGTTGTTGGCGAAGGCGGTTTGCAAGGCAGCATCGAGGGTGAGGGGTTGTGCCTGGGCGGCGTTTGCGGATATCCACACTACTAGTGCCGCCGCCCCCAACAGTGTTCTAACGAAAATTGCCATAACGAGAGTTCCACGCCCATGAAGTCGCTGAGGTTTCCCAGCGGGGGCAATGTAGCTTTCGGTACTTATCAGGGCCGTGGGCGAAAGATTACAAATCCGTTAGCCAGGCTCAGGCATGCACTTCGTCGTGATCGTCATGTTGAAAACCCTCGCCCTCGACCTGGATCGTGGCGTGGGAAATATCGAACTGTTCGTGCAGTAACTCCGTCACTCGGCTGAGGATCTGTTGCTCAGTGCCCTGGGACGCATCCGCGACCAGGTGCGTACTCAGCACGTTCTTGCCACTGGTGAGGGCCCAGATATGCAGGTCGTGCACGTCCCTGACCCCCGGCACGCTGCGGATGGCCTGCTCCACCTGCTCGATGTCCACACCCTCCGGCACACCTTGCAGCAGGATGTTCATGCTCGCCTTGAGCAACGTCCAGGTGCGCGGCAATACCCAAAAGCCGATGGCGGCCGCGACCACGGAGTCAACCCAACCCCAGCCAGTGAACATGATCACCAGCGCGGCAATGATCACGCCGACGGAGCCCAGCATGTCGCTCCAGACTTCCAGATAGGCTCCCTTGACGTTGAGGCTCTCGCCGCTGGCGGCGCTGAGCAGACGCATGGAGATCAGGTTGACCACCAGCCCCAGCAGCGCAATCACCAGCATGCCGGTGGACTGGATCTCGGCGGGCGCCTGCAGCCGCTGGTAAGCCTCGTACAAGATGTAGAACGCCACGGCGAACAGCAGTAATGCGTTGAAGGCGGCCGCCAGGATCTCGAAGCGCGCATAACCGAAGGTGCGCTTGCGGTCTGCCGGGCGCTTGGCGACCTGGATCGCCACCAGGGAAATCGCCAGGGCCAGGGCGTCGGTCATCATGTGCGCCGCATCGGACAACAGCGCCAGGCTGCCGGTGACAAAGGCACCGATGACTTCGGCCAGCATGAAACTGCCGGTCAGCCCCAGGGCGATCCATAACTTGCGTTCGTGGCCGGCGCGTACTTGGGCGTGGCTGTGTCCTGCGCTCATGAAATGTCCTCGTGGGTTGGGATGGGGCGGATCATAGAGCTATAGGCCAGTTCCACTGGCATGGTTTGCAAAATTGTCATCTGAGCGCCAGAGCGTCGTTAGCTTCGGGCGCACCAAAATCGTTCATGCGCGCGTTGGGGAAGCTATATCAGGCGTGGCGTTGTTGATCTGGGCACCTTGCCGTCCTCGTGCTTACCGTCAGGAGAAGGGTCTTTAACCTCACTCGTAATACACCGTCTTGCCTCAGCGAGCGAATAATGGCATATAGTCATCATGCAAATTATTGTGTCTTAAATATTACTCACAGGGAGCGTGAAGGTGATCACCTACAACGACGCGATGCAATCAGTCCCCTTGGGCCAAAAACCCTCGGTATTACTCGCAAACGGTTTTTCTCAAGCGTGGAACCACCAGATCTTCAACTATAAGTACCTGCTTCAAGCTGCTAATTTCGGAGATCGAGAGCTTCAACTTAAAGAACTTTTTAAACAACTCAACACTTATGACTTTGAAAAAGTCATGAAGCGACTGGTTTCCACGCAGCTTGTACTAGAAATTTACGAAGCGAACCCACAACTCATAGAAACCGTAAAGCGAGATCAAGAAGTACTGAAGTCAGCACTTATAAATGCCATCTCCCACACTCACCCTCCACTACCCAGCAATATTTCTGACGAACAATACACCACTGCACGAAAGTTTTTATGTTCATTCAACCAAATATTCACACTGAATTATGACCTATTGCTTTACTGGGCAAAAAATAAAAACAACCTACCTCCAGAGCGCTACTCCACTGATGACGGCTTCAGATACCCAACATCCTGGGTAGGGCATGGCACTAACCAGGAGGTCCATTTTCTTCATGGGGGACTGCACATTTATGACACTGTATCCGGTATAAAAAAACATAAATGTACGGAAGATGGAGTCCCCATAATTGATCAAGTCAGAGAAAACTTAGAGCACGGGAAATTCCCCCTGTTTGTTGCGGAGCCGACCCATGCAAAAAAACGCGCACGGATAGAGCACAACCCCTACTTAAATTATTGCCTACGGAAGCTTAGAAACTTAAACGGCACACTCTTTATCTATGGCCATTCTATAGCAGACAACGACAGCCATATATTTGAAGAAATAAAGGAAGCTCAAGTGGAGAAAATTTTCATTAGTATCTACGGAAAAGCTGACAGCAAAGAAAATCAGCAGACAATGATGAGAGCAAAAAATCAATTTTTCGGATTTGATATCGAATTTTTCCAGGCCGAAACAACACCAATCTGGAGCCCGCAACAAGCTAAAATTCCGTAAGCAAAAGATTAAAAACTATCTCCCCCTCCTATTAGCAGAAATCTGGCTATGGGAGGGAGAGGTTGAGTATTGACACTCAGAAAAAAATTAGTAGTTCGCGTAGCCTAAATTACGATAGACGATCGTGGTTCCCACCCCCACCGCCCCCATCACCACGCAATACCCCACGCAGATCCACGGGCTGGTCGGCATCAGCGCGATCAACAACAACGGTGTAGTACTTGCCCAGAGTGCGTAGGCAATGTTGTAGGTGAAGGAAATGCCGGATACCCGCACCGGCGCCGGAAACAGCCCGACCATCACCGACGGCACCGCGCCCACCACGCCGCAACTCAGGCCCGCCACGGCGTACGCTGCTCCGAGCCACACGCCGCCGGCGATCAGGCTGGCGTACAGCAGCGCAATGCCCACCGGCAGCAACAGGCTGTAGACCAATACCGCGCGCCACGCGCCGATGCGGTCCACCAGCAGGCCGGCGAGGACGCAGCCGATATTCAGGAAGACGATGCCCAGGGCACTCAGAGCGAAGGTGTGGCTGGGGCTCATGCCGAAGGTTTTCTGCATCATGGTCGGGGTGATGACCACCAGCACCACCACGGCAGACGTCAGCACGCAGGTGAGGATCATCGCCGGCAGCAGCACGGCGCGATGGTCGCGCAGCACGGTGCGCAAGGGCATTTCGGCGGCGGCCTGGCGACGCGCCTGCATCTCCAGGAATACCGGGGTCTCGCTGAGCCAGCGGCGCAGCCATACGCCGATCACGCCGAATACGCCGCCGAGCAGGAAGGGGAAGCGCCAGGCGTAGTCGAGGATCTCGGCGGGGCTGAAGACTTGCGCCAGCAAGGTGGCGGTCAGCGCCCCCAGCAGGTAACCAAAGGTCAGGCCGGCCTGCAAAAAACCCAAGGCATAGCCACGATGGTGACGTGGCGCGTGCTCGGCGACGAAGGTCCAGGCGCTGGGCACTTCGCCGCCCACCGCTGCGCCTTGCAGCACGCGCAGCGCCAGCAGGATCAGCGGGGCGAAATAGCCGATTTGCGCATAGGTCGGCATGACGCCGATCAGCAGGCAGGGCAAGGCCATCATGAGAATGCTCAGGCTGAAGACGCGCTTGCGTCCCAGGTGGTCGGCAAAGTGCGCCATCAGGATGCCGCCCAATGGACGGGCGAGGTAGCCGGTGACGAAAATGCCGAAGCTTTGCAACAGGCGCAGCCACTCGGGCATTTCCGGCGGGAAGAACAGTTGGCTGAGGGTCAGCGCAAAGAACACGAAGATAATGAAGTCGTAGATTTCCAGGGCGCCGCCGAGGGCGGCCAGGCCCAGGGTTTTGTAGTCGGAGCGGGAAAAACGCTGCGCCCGTGGGGAAAAGGTGGCAGTCATGTGCAGGCTCGGCAGACAAACAAAATGGCGTGCAGGTTATGAGCTGAGCCCATCGATGGCAATCGCGGCGGATATATTTGTTTTCCTCATTGATCGTTGAAGATAACAACATTCCCAAATCAATGGCCGTAGAGGAACATGCCGTAAAACTGCCAAACCCCATAATAACTACAAGAGGAAAGACTCGTGGCCGATGCTATCGAAGACAGCCGCTATGCCCGATTTGCCCTGCGTTGCTCCAACTTCGCCGAGCGCTGGTTTCCTGACTCCTGGGTGTTTGCCGCCCTCGCCGTGATTATCGTCGCCGTCGCGACCCTGGGCATGGGCGCCGCACCGGCCGAAGCGGCCAAGGCATTTGGCGATGGGTTCTGGAGCCTGATCCCGTTCACCATGCAGATGGCCTTTGTGGTGATCGGCGGTTACGTGGTCGCCAGCTCACCACCCGCAGTGAAGTTGATCGACCGCCTGGCGCGCATTCCCAAGAATGGCCGTTCGGCCGTGGCCTGGGTAGCGTTGATTTCCATGGTGGCGTCGTTGCTTAACTGGGGCCTGTCCCTGGTGTTCGGCGGTTTGCTGGTGCGGGCATTGGCCCGGCGCACGGACTTGCGCATGGACTACCGTGCCGCTGGCGCTGCAGCGTACCTGGGCCTGGGGGCCGTATGGGCGCTGGGGCTGTCGTCGTCGGCCGCGCAGTTGCAGGCCAACCCGGCCAGCTTGCCGCCGTCGATTCTGTCGATCACCGGCATGATCCCGTTCACCGAGACTATTTTTTTGTGGCAATCCGGCGTGCTGTTGCTGGCGCTGATCGTAGTGTCGCTGATCATCGCCTACGCCACCGCGCCTGGCCCCAACAGCGCCCGGGATGCCAAGGCCTGCGGCATTGACCCGGCCTTCAACCTGCCCAAGCCGCAGGCGCCGACGCGCCCCGGTGAATGGCTGGAACACAGCCCGTTGCTGACGATTCTGCTGGCGTTGCTGGCGGCCGGCTGGCTGTTCCATGAGTTCTCGACCAAGCCGGCGATCAGCGCCATCTCGGGGCTCAATACCTATAACTTCCTGTTCATCATGGTTGGCGCGCTGCTGCACTGGCGCCCGCGCAGCTTCCTCGATGCCGTGGCCCGAGCGGTGCCGACCACCACCGGCGTGCTGATCCAGTTCCCGCTGTACGGCTCGATTGCCGCACTGATGACGGTGGTCAAGGGCGGCGACGGCCAGACCCTGGCGCACCATATCTCGACGTTCTTCACCTCCATCGCCTCCCACGACACCTACGCCCTGCTGATGGGCGTTTACTCGGCAGTGCTGGGCTTCTTCATCCCCTCAGGTGGCGGCAAGTGGATCATCGAAGCGCCGTATGTGATGCAAGTGGCCAATGATCTGCAATACCACCTGGGCTGGGCGGTGCAGATCTACAACGCCGCCGAGGCGCTGCCGAACTTGATCAACCCGTTTTATATGTTGCCGTTGCTGGGTGTGCTGGGGCTGAAGGCACGGGATTTGATCGGGTTTTCGTTCGTGCAGTTGCTGGTGCATACGCCGCTGGTGTTGTTTCTGCTGTGGGCGTTGGGAACGACGCTGAAGTATTTGCCGCCTGTGATGCCCTGAATAACGGGTGACCGCAACTGTTGGTAAACAGTTGCGGTCAAGGATTTACAGGAAGGCGTGCCAATAGATCAGGTAATGCACTCTGTACAAGGAATATGTGAATGGCGTACCGCGAAGTCCGGATGCTGATCCATGATTTTCGTCGACGCTTCACCAATGATGATCAGGCTCATGACCACAGCTTGTTGTGTTCGCCGGTCTTCCAAAAACTCTTCTTTGCTCAAGCCCTCTACAAAAGTGATCGCGTCAGTGGCAGCTTGCCTTATGTGCTCCAGATAATCCCCTAGCCGACTTTCCGTCATACTGGCCGGGCCTCCGCTAGCACTTTATCGCGAAACTTCAAAGGCAAGTCGCCAGGCGTAAGCAGGTCGACATTAACGCCGAGCAAGTCCTCAAGCTCGACCTGCAACCCACCGAGATCAAAGAGCGTTGTGCCCGGCGGCGCGTCTACCAGCAAATCAAGATCACTGCCTTCTTGGTCAGTCCCCATCAGTACCGACCCAAATACTCTGGGATTGGAAATACGGAAACGTCCGACCACTTCTCGTACAGCCGTTCGTTGCAGATCAAGTGCAGTTGAAGGTCTCACGACTCATCTCAGTGATGTGCATCAGAAGGGCAGTCTAGCAGCGCTTGAGCTGTGTAGACACGCCCCGCCCATCACACGCCTGTCTTTGTTCCGTCACATTCCATTGCTACCGTCCTGCGAAATATCTTGCAACATCTCGCCAAGGATTCCTCGCAATGAGTGACGAGCACAACGACCACCCTGCCCACGACTGCGCCCCCAAAACGCCGGTAGACACCAGCCGTCGGCGCTTCCTCGGCGGTGCGGCGGTGTTGGGGGTGGGTGCGACCTTGAGTGCCTGCGGCAATACCAGCGAAGCACCAACCCCACCAGTACCACGGCCGCTCACGCCCCAGGAATTGGACAAGGCGCTGCGCGAGCAGGTGAAAACCGTGGTGGTGATTTACGCCGAGAACCGCAGCTTCAATAATCTTTTCGCAGATTTCCCCGGGGTGGAGAAACCGCTGTCGGCGTTAACCGCCAAGGACTTCCTGCAGCGCGACCGCGATGGCAGCGTATTGCCTACCCTGCCACCGAGCTGGGGCGGTGTGTTGCAGGTCGGCCCACAAACGGTGGACGGGGTGACTTACCCCAGCGAAGTGCAATTCCAGCAAAACCTGCCCAACGCGCCGTTCGCCCTCAAAGGCCCGCAGGGCGAAGACCTGCCATTGAGCCTGGTGACCCGCGACCTGTGGCACGTGTTCTACCAGAACCAGATGCAGATCAACGGCGGCAAGAATGATGGTTTTGTCGCCTGGGGCGATTCCGGTGGGCTGGTGATGGGCCATTACGCCCAAAGCCGTTATGCCCTGCGCCTGTGGGACGTGGCCAAGGAGTTTGTGCTGTGCGATAACTTCTTCCAGGGCGCGTTTGGTGGATCGTTCCTTAACCACCAGTACCTGATCAGCGCCACCGCGCCGTTTTATCCCAATGCCGCGCAGTCGGTGGCCAAGGCGCAGATCGCCACGCTGCAAAGCGATGACCCCAGCGGCACGCGCCTAAAGCCCTTGGACACGTCACCGGCCAGCGCCATGACCGGCCCACCACAATTCGGCCCCAGCGCACTGACACCCGATGGTTACGGCGTAAACACCCTGGCCCCACCCTACTGGCCCACCTGGATCCGCGACCCGCAAAACCCGGATTATTCCAAGCCCGACCTGCCCAATGTGCTGGTGCCGCAAACCCACGAGCATATTGGCGACAAGCTGTCGAAGAAGAACATCGACTGGGCCTGGTACGCCGGTGCGTGGCAAGCCACCCTGGAGCAGTTCAAGGACTCCGGCGGCATCCCCAAGATTCCGAATTTCCAGTATCACCACCAGCCGTTCAATTACTTCAAACAGCAAGGGCCGCAAAACCCCGCAGAACGTGCCAAGCGCTTGCGTGACGGTGGCTTGGGCGATGAGTCGAGCACCAACCGGTTCTTCGCCGACGCCCAGACCGGCAAGCTGCCCGCCGTGAGCTTCTACAAACCCCAGGGCAACCTGAACATGCACGCCGGTTATGCCGACGTGGCCTCGGGCGACCGCCATATCGCCCGCGCCTTGAAGGTGCTGCAAGAAAGCCCGCAGTGGAAAAACATGGTGGTGGTGGTGACCGTGGATGAAAACGGCGGCTGGTGGGACCACGTGGCGCCGCCCCAGGGTGACCGCTGGGGCCCAGGCTCGCGGGTTCCGGCGCTGGTGGTGTCGCCGTTTGCCCGCAAAGGCACGGTGGACCATACGGTGTACGACACGGCATCGATCCTGCGTTTGATCACCCGGGTGTTCCAATTGGAGACCCTGGACGGCCTCAAGCAGCGTGATGACGCGATGATCGCGCGCGGCCAGAAGCCCATGGGCGATCTGAGCAATGCTCTGCAGTTCAGCCTGTAGGGGCTTATCCAATAACGACATGCCGGGCGATTTAACACGCGATTTTCCTGGTCAGCCGCTACTGTGTGCAGGTGGGCTTCCATCCCGCGCAGACGGGCTTCGCTGACAAGGAATTGACTATGTTTAAACCGACCAGGCTGTCCTTCACCTTCGCCGCACTACTGGCGAGTGCGGTCGTACAGGCCGACATCGAGGTGCCACTGGGCAGCACGCAGCGCGTCACCCAGTTGTTCGCGTACCCCAATAACTGCAACGTGATCTGCTTTCGGCCATGGTCATTGGAGCAGACCGCCGAACACTATTTGAACCAGAGCCTGCAGCGTGACGGTTACAGCCGGGCCAAGGTCAGTGTGAAGACCCACGGCGGTCAGGTCATGGCGACCTTCAGCGGCGTGCCAGACGGTTACGGCCAGCCACTGACCACGCTGCTCAATACCGCCGACCTGGCTTACCAAGGTGCGCGCCAGCTCAACAGCGATGGCAAATGGGCCTACAACTGGTACCTGTTCCTGCCGTTAGGCATGGCCTTGGAAAACCGCAAAAGCATTGAGCTGTTGCACTTCCCTCCGGATTACTCGCTGACCCAGGCCCAGGATTACCTGGAATCAGCCACCACCGACCGCTGGGCCACCTTGTTAAGCGAAAATGGCGTACCGGCCACAGAAACGCCGGCGTACCAGACCATCATCGATATCGCGCCCATCGCTGCACCGTCCAATGCCGGCAAAGACCTGGAAACCGTCTACGGGTATTTCACCGACTACCAGACCCGCATGGTCAAGGAACTGAGCCTGCGCCCTGGCGGCGCGTTGCCGATGGTGGCCTTCGGCGCGCCGGTGCGTAGCTGGATCCAGCAACAATACGGGCAAACCGTGGGCGTGCTGAGCCTGGCGCAGATCAGCCCGGAGCCTGGCAAAACCGTCTCGGTATTGGGCGCCAACCACCCCAGCTACATTTGGTATGCCGCCAGCCCCGACAGCTATGACGGTGACGAGCAAAAAGCCGACGACGCCGGCTTGAAAGTGATGGGCCAGGACTTGAGCGCCGCCTGCTGGCAAGCCGGCATGGGCCAGAAGCCCGCCAGCGATGCAAATGTATTGCTCAAGGCCTGCCAGAACACGTGGCAGGTCACGCGCAAGGAGCAGACGTGTGAGTTGTTCTACACCTCGGTGCGCCACCTGACACCCGAGCAGGCCAACGCCAAGTGCGCCACAGCGCCCATCAAGGCGCAGTTGAAACAGCTGAGAAATGCCGCCCCCGCCCCCACCGTCACGGCCCCTGCGCTTTAAGGTGAATAAACCGTTTCTACTGTCAACTTTGACAGTAGAAATCGGATCCCACTTCGGCGAATCTTGGGCCGCGCCCATTTGCTGCAAGACTGGCCGCCAGGTCCGCAGGTCCATGCAGCCCCGTTCAGGAGAGTGATGAAAACTCGAGCCATGGATAAGGCTAAAGCGGCTGTGAATGACGGCCTCTATCCCTTTGAGACGCTGCAGGTGGAACAGGGTTACCCCTCGACCGCACAATTCAAGGTCGTGCGATACCCTAATGGCAAGAGGGGTGGAATCAAGGCGCGCATCGACTTTGACAGTCGAGTACGCATCGCCCTGGTTTCAGGCTACGCAGTCAGCGAGCGCCGCTCGCATACGCTGCAACTATCGTCGCGTATCCACTTGTACGATAGCTGGTTCTGCGGCCTGATACGGCACTCCTGCAAGCCGAACGTGCTCCTGGACACCACGTACATGGAACTATGGACCCTGAACACCATTGCCGCAGGCAGCCTGCTGACCCTGGATTACGCCATAACCGAAGACGCGCTGTACCGGCAGTTCGCTTGCCATTGCGGCGAGCTGAACTGCCGGGGTTGGATCACCGGCAGCAAAGAGCCGTTGAACGCCCAAGGCCAGGCCTGGTGGCACGAAAACAAACGGCTCTAGGCTTCGCCCAACGGACGCAGGCGGTATTGCGGCGGCAGTTGCTCGAAGCCACTGATGGTGGTGTTCAAACTCTTCCAGCGACCGTCCTTGATGCCATAGATGCAGCCATGGATCGACAGGCTCTGCCCACGATGCCAGGCATTTTGCACAATGCTGGTGTGGCCGACGTTGGCCACCTGCTGGATCACGTTGAGTTCGCACATGCGGTCCACGCGCTCTTCTTCGGTCGGCAACTGGGCCAGCACATCGCGGTTTTCGTAGTAAAGGTCGCGAATGGTGCGCAGCCAGCCATCGATCAAGCCGAACTGACGGTCCTGCATCGACGCACGCACGCCACCACAGCCGTAGTGGCCAGTGACGAGGATGTGTTTGACCTTGAGCACGTCCACCGCGTACTGGATCACCGACAGGCAGTTGAGGTCAGTGTGCAGCACCACGTTGGCGACGTTGCGGTGCACGAACAGGTCACCAGGCAACATGCCGACGATCTCGTTGGCCGGTACACGGGCATCGGAACAGCCGATCCACAGGTATTCCGGGGTCTGCTGGCGGGCGAGCTTGGCGAAGAATTCGGGATCTTCCTGTTTGATCGCGTCCGCCCAGCGTTCGTTGTTATCAAGCAGGTCTTGTAGTTCGTTCATCGGGGAAGCCTCAGGAATGATGCGCAGGTTTGTGACTGACAAGCCCTCGTCCGGGTCACGCCAGGCGCTAATTAGCTTGAATTTTTTGGCTGCCATGCCTGTCCACACACTATAAGCCCCACAGTATGAGGATTGGCCATGACTGAATCACGACGTCCCTACGGCGCAACACAGCCGGAACCGATCGATGACAACGAAGATCGCATGGGTGAGATGCGCGAGCTGGATTTTGACGAGCAGGACCAGACTGCGGAAATCGGCGACGAGTTGCCGCGCCGTGAGCGCGACCATCTGATGCCCGACGAACGGGTGCGCGAAGCCGGGCTGACCGGCGCTTCGACGGATGATCATGAATCCACCGATGACGATATGAGCCCGGAAACGTTGATCCGTGAGGATGGCGCCAGGGATGCGCAGGAGGAAGGCGAAGACAATGCCGCCGACTATGACTTGAGCGTCGTGGGAGAAAATGACATTGGTGGCGGGAATGGGTTGGATGAGGCGGAACTGGCTGATCTGGACCCGCTGAACCGCAAGCGCTGATCGATCATCACCCTATGTAGGTGTAGGAGCGAGCTTGCTCGCGAAAAACCCACCGGCGCCGCGGTCATCCAGGAAGCACGCGTTATCGTTGACGTTTTTCGCGAGCAAGCTCGCTCCTACAGCTCACGGTTGTTCAGTCGACGAGGGTGCAGGCCATCACGACTGCATCTTCGCGGCCACCCACCGCCGGGTAGTAATCCCGGCGACGGCCGATCTCGTTGAAACCATAACGCTCATACAGGCGAAACGCGCCGGTATTGCTGTCCCGCACTTCGAGGAAGCATTCTCGCGCATTGGCGGCATAGGCGCGCGACATCAAATGCTCCAGCAGCGCCAGGCCCAGGCCACGGCCCTGGTTTTCCGGCTTCACGGTAATATTCAGCAAGTGCGCTTCATCGAGGATGATCTGCACCACCCCGTGCCCCACTTGCTGCTCGCCTTCGAACATCAGCCAGATCTGGTACTTGCCCAGCCCGTCGAGAAAAATTCCGCGGGTCCAGGGGTGGCTGAACGCCGCGTATTCGATTTTCAGCACGGCGTCGAGGTCAGCCTCGGTCATCGGGCGAAAGGATAAAGCCTCACTCATCAGTTGTTTTCCAGCGCGCCATCAGCCGGCGCATGGCTTGCCAGACATCAGCCTTACGCTGTGGCTCTTCCATTAATAATTCCAGGCCCGGCAGGGCCCACACCGACCCCAGGCCTTCAACCTGCAGCTCGCGGTACCAGGCCTCGGCGTTGGCTTCACCGGCAAACCGCACAGCGGGCAGGCCGATCAGCCACAGGCACACGCAAGGCTCGTCTTCCAGGCGTGCCGAGACAAACCCCTGGACGAAATCTCGTGCGGCCTCGGGGCCCTGGTCCATGGTGCCGCGCACCAGCAGCGGCCAGCGCACCGGCTCACCGACGATTTGCGGGCTGTCGGGCAGGCCGGCGGCGCGCAGCATGTCCTTGAGCAACAGGTAGGCCGGGTCGCGGGACTGGAAACGTTCGCCGGTCGGCAGTTCCACCAGCAACAGGCAACGCCCGGCCCGCAGCAATTGCAGGGCAAAGCGTGGCGGCGGCACGACCGGCGCCTTGGCCACCGGCGCAGCCTCCTCCACCACCTTGGCAGCTTTGGTCACCGGCGCAGGGCGCGGCACTTCGATCTTGGCCCGTTCGACCACCGGGCGCGTCTCAGGGGTGGGCTTGACCACCGCCAAGGGCGCGGCCGCTTCTTCCCCCGACGACTCGAACGCCTCATAAGGCTCAAGCGCCTGCAACAACTCGGGCCGCGATGGTGCGGCAAACGGCAGTTCGGTGCGGGGCAGCCAGTTGACCACCTGCATGGCGGTCAAGTAAGCGCGACGTCGGGACTCGATAAGCACAGCTCGGCCACTTGTGGATAAGTAAAGAGCGGGGATTCTACCGCTGTTCGGCAACAATCGCCCACTGCGCACTGACCGGCTGTGGATAAATCCCGCGCCTGATGCAGTACAATCGCGACTTTTAATCGCCAACCAGCCGGCCATTCCCATGATCGAACCCAAGCGCGTCCTGCGCGCCCTCGCCGAACACTGGGCCTTACTTGAGCCTCTGTGCGAACACTTCGACCAAGGCACCCTGAGCCTGGGCGAGCTGCGCGCGCAATTGGCCGCCCAACAACTGGACAGCACGCCCCAGGACATCACCAGCCTGCTGGACGTGTGGATTCGCCTGGATATCCTGGTGCCTGTCGCCAAGAGCCCGAACCGTTTCGAGCTCAACGCGCAGATCCACGACTTCCTCGCCTATCTTCGCAAGGAGCACCGGCTCGGCCTGTGCCTGGAAATCGAAGCCTACCTGCGCCACCTGGAGCGTCTGGCCGGTTACATCCAGGACGCCTTCGACATCCGTGACGGCCACGACCTGGCCCGGCAACTGCGCCTTCTGGATATGCGCGTGCGCGATGTGCTCAAAAAACTCGCCAACGACGAACAAGCCCTCGCCGCCGTGGCCGACCGCGCCAAGACCAGCGACCGCCAGATCCCGTTGCGCCAGCGTTACGCCGAGGTATTGGCGACCTGGGACGAGTACGTCGAGCCGATGATCCAACTGGTGAACGCCGACGGCGCCTTCGAGCAAGGCGTACGCAAGGTGGAAAACGTGCTGCTGCGCATGCTCACCGAGCAACAGCGTCTTGGCCACCTGGTAGATGACGACATGCTGCTGCGCACCCATGCGCGCATCCTCGAGATGCAAACCAGCGCCCAGCTGACCTTGCGCCATGCGCGGGAGTTGCTGCTGCCGCTGCGTGAAGAAGCACGCCGGCATAACGCCGTGACTCGCGGTGCGGCGCTGGCCCTGTCGGCGATTCGCCGCAAAGGCCTGGACGCGGTGCCGCAAGCGGCGATGCCGATGTTCACGCGGCCGCAAAGTACCTTCCTGGGCAGTGCCAGCCAGGTCGAAGCCTATGTGTATGCCTTGGCGAATTTCGAGCCGAAACCGGCGCGTTTCCCCAAGGCGCACAAGTCCCACAAAGGCGAAGCCCCGCGCGCACCGCGTACGGTCAAGGAAATGCTTGAACGCTGCGAAGACGCGTTGCCGATGCCGGACCTGATGACCTGGCTGCTGGAGCAGGAACCGGACGGCGCCACCGATGAATTGCTGTACTGGTTCTCGCGCCTGTCCCGGGAAAAACGCTTCAAGCGCGAGCGCCTGGAACGTCGCGATTACCACACCCACGAGCACCAGGTCAGCCTGCGCTCCTTCGCCCTGCTCCCGGCCGGCGTCGATGCCACCGAGAATTCTGCGAGCACGCCTTATGCATCTTGATCTATCCGAACTGTCCCAACTGGCGCCGATCTTTCGCGAGCTGTTCAAGGGTTACCACGTCAGCCGCCGCGACCCGGAGCTGTACGCGCAATTGTCGAACTTCCAGGACCAGTACCGCACGCTGTTCAAGGCGCTGGGCTTTGAGCTGGTGTGCGATACCCGCGGCTTCTATTACTTCGTGCCGGACACTGCCGTGGCTGCCGCGCAGGTGAACAAAACCGCCCAGCGCCTGGCCTTGTTTACTTTCATCATCGTCGAACACCTGGCCGACCAAGGCCGCGACCCGGTTGCCGTGCTCGACGGCGGCAGCCTGGGCCGTGATGAATTGCCTTCGTTGCTGGAGAAATACCGTGACCTGTTTATCCAGGCCGAGGTGCAGACCCAGGAAGAACTCGAAGAAAAAATCATGCGCCGCATGACCCAACTGGGTTTTGCCAGCGAAGACAACGGTATCTACCGTTTCCTGCCGCCGATGCACCGTTTCCTGGATGTGTGCCTGTCGGTGCAGCAAGACCGCGACCTCGCCGCCAGCGTGCACAGCGTACTGCCACTGCCAGCACCGGTGATTATCGACGAAGACAGCGATGAGAAACTGCTGAAGACCGATGACCCGCTGGATTTGAGCGCCTTCACTGAGGAAAGCGAAGAAGATGCCCTGGCCCGTGCCATTGCCGAAGAACAGGAGACCGACGCATGAGTAAGGAACGCTACGGCATCCGCCGCTTCGCCCTATTGAACACCGCCGGTTACAGCCTGGGGTTGTTCCCGCTGGAAGAACCGCTGTCGGTGTACGGCGCCAACAACCTGGGTAAATCCGCCTCGATCAACGCCTTGCAGTTCCCGATCCTGGCACGTATGTCGGACATGAGCTTCGGCAAGTACACCCTGGAACAATCACGGCGCTTCTACTTTGCCACCGACACCAGCTACATCCTGGTAGAAGTCTCGCTGCCCCACGGCCCCCACGTCATCGGCGTGGTCGGCCGCGGCCCGGGCGGCGGCTTTGGTCATCAGTTCTTTGCCTACGCCGGTAAGCTGGACCTGGCCCACTACCAGAAAAACGACACCTGCCTGCGCCAGAAAGAGCTGTTCACCAACCTTGAGCGCGAGGGCCTCAAAGCCTACGAACTCAAGCCTGATGAGCTGCGGCGCTTGCTGGTGGGCGGGCATACGTCGATCCCGCTGGACCTGACCCTGATTCCGCTGCGCTCCACCAGCGAGCAGAGCCTGAAGACGTTCCGCGCGCTGTTTATCAACCTGCTACACATGCGCGAAATCACCGCGGCCAAGCTCAAGCAACTGTTCCTTGATGCCTTCGAACACAGCCTGCGTTCGGGCAGTGTCGATTACATCGCAGCCTGTGAAGAAGCCTTCCGCGATGTGCGACGCATGGAGCAGGACTACAACTCGCTGGTGGCAGCCGGCCCCTTGGTTGAAGCCCTGGCCAATGGCGTGAAACAGCGCGACGCCCTGCGCGGCAAACTGCATCGCCTGTCGCCGCTGCTGGATTCGTTGCTGGGCACCTGGTCGGACTACGCCAGTGCGCGCAAGGAAGAGCTGACCATCCAGGCCGAACACTACCGCAACGAGCAGGACGCGCTGCAAAACGACCAGCGCGGCGGCACCCAAGAGCTGATGCGCCTGGAGCGCGAAATCAGCGGCATCCAGCGTTGGTTGGGCGAGTTGTCGGTGCTCAAGCATCGCTTTGCCCTAGTGGATGACGTCAAGATGCTGGAGCAACAACTGCTCGCCGCCAAGGACGCCCACGATGAACTGGCGGGCGCCTTGGCGCAGTCGCGACAGTTCACCGCCGAGGACCTGGACGAGCGCCTGCGCGACCTGGAAAAGCGCTTGAAGTCGGTCAAGCAGCAGCTCGATCACGCGGACAACAACAGCTACGCCAAGCTGCGCGAAGAGTTCTCGCAGCAGGATGTCGAGCGCCTGATGCGCCTGTTCAACAGCTCGTTGTTCAGCCTGCCGCTGGGCGAACATGGCATCACGCTGGACGAGGACGGCCAGTGGGTCAAATCCCTGGAGCAGATCCTCGATGGCTTCAAGGGCGAGCGTTTTGAAGTGCCGGGGCTGTCCATCGACATCTCGCACATCGAGCCGCCGGCACTGCAAGCCCTGGCGGACCGCGCCGCGTTGCGTGACCAGAAAGAACGTCTGGAAAAAGAACTCAAGCAACTGAAAACCCAGCAGGCCGTGGCGTCCGACCGCGCCGCAAGCAAGACCCAGACCGAAGCGCTGTACCAGCAGGTGCTGGACGCCCAGAAGGCTTTGGAAGACTTCCGCCGCACCCAGACCCTGAGCGCCGAAGAAGGCGAGAAGCTGGAAAACCTCGCACAAATGGAAGCGGCCCAGGATGAGCTGAAGCGCTCTAGCGATGCCTTTACCGAGCGCGTTCAGCAACTGTCGGCCAAGCTGCAATTGGTCGGCCGCCAGATCGGCGATATGGAAGCCAAGCAACGCACGCTGGATGACGCGTTGCGCCGTCGTCAGCTCTTGCCGGCGGACCTGCCGTTCGGCACGCCATTCATGGACCCGGTCGACGACTCCATGGACAACCTGCTGCCGCTGCTCAATGACTATCAGGACAGTTGGCAGGGCTTGCTGCGCGCTGACGGCCAGATTGAAGCGCTGTACGCCCAGGTACGCCTCAAGGGCGTAGCCAAGTTCGACAGCGAGGATGACATGGAGCGTCGCCTGCAGCTGCTGATCAACGCTTACGCGCATCGCACCGATGAGGCGTTGACACTGGGCAAGGCACGCCGTGCCGCGGTGACCGATATCGCGCGTACCCTGCGCAATATCCGTAGCGACTACGACAGCCTTGAACACCAGTTGGCGTTGTTCAACCGCGAGATCAACAAACGCCAGGTGTCCAACCTGCAGAGCTTTCGCATCGTGCTGGCGCCGAACAAGGAAGCCCTCAAGCATATCGACCAGATCATCCACAGTGCCGGTCAGTATGAAGAAGGCGAGACCCTCTCGGTGTTCGACCTCAGCCAGAGCGCCGAACAGGACAACAAGAACGAAGAAGCCAAGGAATACCTGGCTCGCCTGGTAGCCGCCAACCATAACCAGTTGGGCCTCAAGGACTTGTTCGAATTGGCGTTCGAGATCACCAAGGTCAACGGCCAGCCGGTGATCCATACCGACATCGACGGCGCTGCGTCCAACGGCACCACCATGACCATCAAGGCGCTGACCAACATGTACCTGTTGCTGCACTTGATGGACCGCGACCAGGCCGGCCGTGTGCGCTTGCCGTACTACCTCGATGAGGCGGCGGACATCGATGAGAAGAACCAGGCCGCCTTGCTGGAAACCAGCTTGCAGCTGGGCTTCGTGCCGATCCTGGCGAGTGTAAAGCCGCAGGTCTCTGCCCAGGTGGCGATTGACCTGGAAGGCGGCAGCGGGCCGAACGGGATCTACATCGATGAGGCGGACTGGAAGTACATCCGTCGCCATGATGTGGTGAAGGCGACGATGAATGTACAGGCGGACGAGCCGGAGCTGGATGAAGTCTGACGGGTTGTACTGAAAGGCAAAAAGGCCGCGATCCTTTGGATCGCGGCCTTTTTTTCGGTTTGGGATTTGCGGTGTGTTTGTGGGCCTCATCGCGGGCAAGCCCGGCTCCCACAGGGATATGCATTTTCAGCAAGTATGCATTCCAACTGTGGGAGCCGGGCTTGCCCGCGATAGCCGCGCCTCGGTTTATTTACCGAGTGGAATCTTGGGTGCCCAGGTCAGCCACTCATCCTCAAACTTGTCGAACAACGGGAACGTCTGCTGCGGCCGTGCCGGGTTACCCATGCGCTCGCCATCCGGGGTGGCAAAGGCGATCCCGCCGGCCACCAGCGTTTCCAGGGACTCGGTACGCACGGTCGCGCCCTTGAACAAGCCGAAGTCGAGGCCAAAGCCGCTGGTGTTCCAGAAGCGGCTGCCACTGCGTACCAGAGGTGCGTACTTGGGCTCGATCAGGATGTGCACCAACACACGGTCAGCGGTCTGGCCGAGCTCATAGCCGGTGACTTTGCCGACCGTCACTTCACGGTAGGTGACCGGTACCCCTTCCTTCAACGAACCACGGCGGGCGGCGCTGAGTGTGAGGCTCAGGCCAGCCTCCTGATGCACCGCTTCGGGCGGCTGGGCCAGGGCGACAAAACTCTTCTGCGGGCCGGCGTTTTTCGCGGCCGGTTGCACCTCGATGTATTGGCCGGTGACCAGGGTCTCCAGGTTAGCCGTCTTCATCAGCCCCAGTTCCGGCTTGACCACCCAGAACTGGCTGCCCGTACGCGCAATGCGGTCCGCAACCTGAGTGATACGCGCCTTGAGCAGCACCGACTGCATGTCGGCACTGAGGTCGACACTTTCGATCTTGCCCACATCCAGCCCCTTGAAGCGCACCGGTGTGCCGGCGCTCAGGCCGTCGGCGCGGTCGACTTTGATGGTCACCAGAGTGCCGTGCTGGTTGGCGGCATCACGGTCGGCATACAGGCGGAAGCGCGGGATGCGATGTTTCAATGGCACATTCGGTTCCGGCGTTTCGAAGGCGATACCACCCGCCATCAGGCTGGCCAGGGACTCGCTTTTGACCTGGATGCCGCCGGTGAGGCCGCCCGTAAGGGTGACGCCGCTGGCATTCCAGAAGCGCGTCGAGCCGTTGACCAGGCTTTCGTATTCCTTCTCGATATGAACGCCGATCACCAGTTGTTTTTTCTTGCGTGAAAACTGGTAGCTCTGCACCGAACCGACTTTGACCTGTTTGTACAGAATCGGGCTGCCGACATCCAACGAGCCCAGGCTGTCGGTGAGCAGCACCATGTGCAGCCCCGGGGAACGCAGGTCCAAAGGCGGGGCCTTGGCGCGGGCTACGTATTCGCGTTGTGGCGGGGTGCCTTTGTCGCCTGGGCGAATCGCGATGTAGTTGCCCTTGACCAAGGCCTCCAGGCCAGTGATGCCTGCCAGGGAGATGGACGGTTTGACCACCCAGAATTGCGTGTCTTCGACCAGGTAATCTTCAGCCAATGGATCGAGGGTCAGCTCGGCGCTGGCGCTGGACAGGTCCGGATCGATCTTCAGGGTTTTCAGGCTGCCGACCTGGATGCCTTTGTACATGACCGGCGTACGCCCGGCCTGCAGGCCTTCAAAGTCAGTGAGCTTGACCTTGACCTTGATCCCCGCTGCGGCGGCATCGAAATCTTCGTATAGGCGGAAAGGCAGGCTCGGGTCGGTGGGCGGGCTGTCTTTGCGGTTTTCAGGAGTGGCGAAGGCGATACCTCCGGCGACAATGCTGGAGAGGGATTCGCTGCGCACTTTCAAGCCGGAAAGGTTGGCGTCGATACTGATGCCGCTGGCATTCCAGAAACGCGTGTGTTTGCGCACCAGGTTGGCGTAGGTCGGCTCGATATAGACCTTGATCTCGACGGTGCTCTGGTCTTCAGACAGCAGGTAGCTTTTAACCTGGCCGACCTGAATCTGCTTGTAGAACACCGGGCTGCCACGGTTCAGCGAGCCCAGGCGATCGGCCTTGAGGGTCAGGTGCAAGCCGGGCTTGGCGTCGGATAACGGCGGCTCTTCGGAGAGCGCCTTGAACTTGCGCGTGGGCTCGCCATCACCGGGGCTGGCGGCGATGTAGTTACCTGAAACCAGGGTTTCCAGGCCGGTGATACCGGCAAGGCTGACGCTGGGCTTGACCAACCAGAAGCGGGTGTTGGTCTTGAGGTACTGCTCCACGTCCTTGTTCATCTCGATGGTGGCGATCACCCCGCGATTGCTGCCTTCGTCATCCAGGGCCAGGGTTTTGACCTTGCCCACGGTCATGCCTTTGTAGACCACTTCGGTCTTGTTGATCTGAATGCCTTCACCGCTCTCAAAGCGAACTTGAATCTCGATACCTTGCTGGGAATAGGCACGCCACCCCAGCCAGCCACCGATGATCAGGGCAATCAGGGGCAGCACCCAAATGGCCGACCAGTTAGAGGCTGGGCGGGTTTTAGCTTTAGGCAAATCACTCATGGTCGTCGTCCGACTCCGTGTTATCCCAAATCAGTCGGGGATCGAAAGTTACTGCGGCAAACATCGTCAAGATCACCACACTGGCGAACGCCGCAGCGCCGAGGTTGGCCTCGATACTGGCTAGCCGCCCAAAGTTAACGAGCGCCACCAGGATGGCGATCACGAAGATATCCAGCATGGACCAACGCCCAATGAACTCGATAAAGCGATACATCACAATGCGTTGTTGCGCGGACAGCGGTTGGTGACGCTGCACCGAGAACAGCAGCAGGCCAATGCCGACCAACTTGAAGGTCGGTACCAGGATACTGGCGATGAACACCACGGCAGCGATAGGAAACATCCCGTGCTGCACCAGCTGGATGACACCCGACATGATGGTGCTGGGGTCGCCTTGGCCGAGGGAGCTGACCGTCATGATGGGTAACAGGTTAGCGGGGATATACAGGATTGCGGCGGTGATCAACAGTGCCCAGGTGCGTGTGAGGCTATTAGGGCGACGGGCATGGATCAACGCGCCACAACGGGTGCAGAGCTGCTCCTCGCTATCCGCTTCCTGCTTGTTCAACTCATGGCATTCGGTACAAATCAGAATACCTGCATCAATCGCCCGCATGGTCATCCTCTCCTGACAGCGCTTGCCAGATCTGATGGGGCGACATCACCACCTCAAGCAGAACTTGAACCATTAATAGACTGACGAAGCAGACCAGACCCAGGCCAATTGTGATGGAGGCCATGTCGGCGAGCTTTACGATCGCCACCAGCACACCCATCAAGTAGACCTCCAACATCCCCCAGTCCTTCATGTGGTGGTAGATGCGATATAGCAGCAGCCCGTAATTGCGCCCTATGTTCCAGCGAATACTGAGCAGCACTGCCAACTGGCACAGAAGCTTGAGCAAGGGGATGCCCATGCTGCACAGGAACACCACGGCGGCAACGCCTTGCATGCCCGTATCGAACAGGCCAACGACGCCGCTCCACACGGTGTCCTCCGAAGACTGCCCGAGTAGATTGAGCTGCATGATGGGCAAAAAGTTCGCGGGGACGTACAGCAGCAGGGCTGCCAGTACCAAGGCGAGACTGCGCTCGACCACATTGTGACGGTGAGCGTATAGCTCGTAGCCGCAGCGTGGGCATTGAGCTTTTTCGCCGAGGGCGAGCGTTGGTTTGCGCATCAGCAAGTCGCACTCATGGCATGCCACCAGATCGTCTAGCGGTAAATCCGATACCTCGTGGGCATCAACCGGATCGGGCATAGATAGGGCTCTGACTCTAAAAATGGTTAGGTGGCTATTCTAGTGGTGTCGCTCAGAAATAACTGTGCAAATTTGTCGGGCCAGTCAGGTCGCAGGTGGGGGCGGACAGGTGTGCGGGGACAAGGCGGACACTTTTCGAGCGCCCAAAACAAAACCCCAACTGCTTTCGCAATTGGGGTTTCGGAATT
>NZ_JBWKRA010000022.1:0-112179 GCF_059419065.1 Pseudomonas sp. GW821-FHT07B01
CGCGAAGGCGGCGTGTCAGTCGACATCAATATGACTGACCCACCGCTTTCGCGAGCAAGCCCGCTCCCACATTTAGGTCAGGAGGCGTCAGTTTGATAAGCGTCGTAACTGCGGCGCGTGCGCTCTATCTCTTCGACCAACCGGTCAATGCCCGCCAACCGCGCCCGGTTGTCATGATCCCAGGGATGAAAGCCCGGCTTGAAGTAATGCAGCCACGGCCGGAACATCCGTGGAAACACACCCTTGGGCCCGTACAAGAACTTCACCATGCGCCACAAGCCCTTCAGCGTAACGCCCGAAGTGCGGTCGGCAATCAACAGGCGCACGTGAAAATCCAGCACCACCACCCAGAACAGCACGCTGGTGGTCAGCATGGTGCCGGTGCGCAGCAGGTAACGTGCCGGCCCTGGCTTGATCACGGTGTTCCACACATCGAACGCCACGGCTTTGTGTTCGGTTTCTTCCAGGGCGTGCCAGTACCACATCTGCTGGTAACCCTTGAGTGAGTCGCCAAAGCGCGACGGGTCGCTCAGCAGGATTTCCGCGAGCATGGCGGTGTAGTGTTCCAGGGCGATGGTCACCGCCAGGTTGAACGATGGCGGCAGGTGTTTTTTCTGCAGGTCGAGGAAGAACTTCAAGCGTCGGTCAAGGGTGTGCGCCGGCAGGCCGGCCGCTTGCAGCAAGTCGTTATACGCCACGTGTTCACGGCTGTGCATGGCCTCCTGGCCGATAAACCCCTGGATCTCTTTTTTCAGTTCGGCATCGTCGATCTGCCCACGGTAGTGGCGCACGCTGTCCATGAAGAACAGCTCGCCCTGGGGAAACAGCAGCGACAGGGCATTGAAGAAATGGCTGACCACGGGCCCTTGTTCGTGCCAGTTCTTGATGCGCTCGGCAGGCAAGGCAAAACGGATATCGCGACGGATCGGCAACATGGTGCGTGCTCCTGTTCAGAGTCGAGGCTCGTCGTTGGTTTCAAACACCGGCGTGCGCGGTTTGGGCGCCATGCGCTTGCTGGCAAACACCACCAGCGCCTGATAGGCCGCCGGCAGGCAACGGGCGAGCAGGTCGAGGAAATAGGCATCGCGGCCAATCAGCACGCGACGCTTGTTTTTGCGTACGCCTTGCAGGATCACTTTGGCGGCCTGGTCGGCGTCGGTGATGAAGAGTTTTTCGAAATCGGCGCGGGCTTGTTGCTCGCTGTGGATGAGAAAACCGGTCATGTTCGCGTCGATGCGGCTGCTGCGGCAGATATCGGTACGAATGCCACCGGGGTGTACACAGGTGGCCGACACGCCGCAGCGTTGCAGGTCGAGTTCCTGGCGCAAGGCTTCGGTGAAGCCGCGTACCGCGAACTTTGTAGCGTTGTAGCCGCTCATGCCGGGCTGGGCGAACAGGCCGAACACGCTGGACGTATTGATGATATGCCCGTCGCCGCTGGCCTTGAGGTACGGCAGGAATGCCTTGGTGCCATGCACCACTCCCCAGAAGTTGATGCCGACGATCCATTCCAGGTCGGCGTAATCCACGCCTTCGACGGTGCTCGACAGCGCCACCCCGGCATTATTGAAGACCAGGTTGACCTTGCCGTGCTCGGCCACGCAGCGTGCTGCCCAATCGTGCATGGCCTGGCGGTCGGACACGTCCAGCACTTGGGTGGTGACAGTGACGGGCGACAAGGTCGAGGTGCGGATCAGCGCCAGGGTCTGTTCCAGGCCCTGGCTGTTTTTGTCTGCCAGCGCCAGATGACACCCTTCCCGCGCCAGGGCCAGGGCCAATGAGCGGCCCATGCCGGAAGCCGCGCCGGTGATCGCCGCAACGCGGCCGTTGAATGACTTCATGACAGGCTGCCTTCTGTGGTGGAGTGGGGCGTTGCAACCGCTCGCGGCAGGGCGGGCGCCGGCGCCTGGCTGACGCTGTAGTCTTTGAGGGCAAAATGCCGGGTGACCTGCTTGAAGCGCCAGGTCGAGCCGGGCCACAGCGTGGTGTTCTTGCCGGTGCGCGGGTCGAGGTACCAGCTCTGGCAGCCGCCGGTGTTCCAGATGGTGCGCTTGAGCTTGTCCTGCAACTGCTGGTTGTAGGCGTGCTCCACGGCGGGCTTGACCTCTACCGTGGTAAGGCGCTGGCGCTGCATGTGTTTCAGGGCGTCGAGGATGTACGCGACCTGGGCCTCGATCATCAGGATCATCGAGTTATGCCCCAGGCCAGTATTGGGGCCCACGATCAGAAACAGGTTCGGGTAGCCCGGCACGGTGGTGCCTTTGTAGGCATGGGCGCCATCGCGCCAGGCATCCATCAGGTCGGTGCCGTCACGGCCGATGATGCAGCCACGGGGCAACGGGTCGCTGGCCTGGAAACCCGTGCCGAAGATCAGGCAATCGGCGGGGTGCTTGATACCGTCGGCGGTGATCACGCCGTCGGCTTCGATGCGCAGCACGTTGTCGGTGACCACCTCGACATTGCTGCGCGAGAGTGCCGGGTAGTAATCGTTGGAAATCAGCACGCGCTTGCAGCCGATGGTGTAGTCCGGCGTCAGGGTTTTGCGCAGGGAAGGGCGGGCCACCTGTTTGCGCAGATGACGCAGGGCGATTTTCTGCACCATTTTCATCAGGCGTGGATGCAGGGCAAAGCCCACCACGCGGCCTTCCAGTGCCCAGTAAAGCGCAGCACGCACCAGCTTCTGGGTGAGCGGTACATGCTTGAACAACCAGCGCTCGGCAGCGGAAATCGGCCGATCAGGCTTGGGCATGATCCACGGCGGTGTGCGCTGGAACAGGTCCAGGTGCGCTACCTGCGGGGCGATCTGTGGCACGAACTGGATGGCGCTGGCACCGGTGCCGATCACCGCCACGCGCTTGCCCTTCAAGGAGTACTCGTGATCCCACTGCTGGGAGTGGAAGCGCTTGCCCTTGAAACTGTCCAGCCCTGGGATATCCGGCATTGCCGGGCGCGACAAGCCCCCCATTCCCGACACCAGCACCCGTGCGCTGACGTGGCGGCCGTTACTGAAGGTCAGCTGCCAGCGCTGCTGCTGTTCATCAAACACCGCACGTTGCAGGCCCATGCCAAAGCGCAGGTAGGGCGCCAGTTCGAAGCGCCTGGCGCAGTCTTCCAGATAGGCGCGGATCTCGGGTTGCGCCGCGAACTGTCGCGTCCAGTTCGGATTGGGCGCAAAGGAAAACGAATACACATGGGACTGCACGTCGCAGGCGCAACCTGGGTAGTGGTTGTCGCGCCATGTACCGCCGAGGGTCTGGGCCTGTTCGGCGATAAAGAATTCGGTGAGCCCGGCTTCCTTGAGTTTGATCGCCATGCACAGGCCCGCGAACCCGGAGCCAATGATGGCGATGTCGATTGAGTCACTGGGGGCATTCATAGGGCTGCCTCGTCAATAAAGCGCTTGGGCATCGGATGTGCTCCTGTTTTTGTTTTGTCTTTTAGATAGAACACCATTGCAAAGGAAAATTGAATTATTTATTTTAAAAAAGATTTTAAATAATCTACCTGAAAAATTCGCCTACGCTAGGGCCTTGTTGCGCATGAGCGATTTGTCCGACGGACGAACGTGGTATGCATGGAGTCTAGGTCCAGGGTGTGGACGATGGCTGGGGCCAGATCAATTCCGGTCGGGTCGCCAGCAGCAGGGAAGCAGAGGACCGAGCTATGGCTGTCGAATGGGTTGTCGCTGCGGGTGTGCTGGCGGGCGCCAGTGCTGCGTTATGGGGCTTGAGTGCCTGGATGACGCGGCGCATTGAAGCGACCGTGCCGATCAAAGGGCGTTTCGTCGAGGTGGATGGCGAGCGCTTTCATTATGTCGAAGAGGGCAAGGGCCCGCCGCTGGTGATGATTCACGGGCTGATGGGCAGCAGTCGCAACCTGACCTATGCCTTGTCCGGCAAGTTGCGTGAGCATTTTCGGGTCATCAGCCTCGACCGGCCGGGCTCAGGCTATTCCACCCGGCACAGCGGCACGCCGGCAGACTTGCCGGCCCAGGCGCGACAAATCGCGGCCTTCATCAAGACGCTGGATCTGGGCAAGCCGCTGATACTGGGGCACTCTCTGGGCGGCGCGATTGCCCTGGCGCTGGCCCTCGACCATCCTCATGCGGTGTCCGGGTTGGTGCTGGTTGCGCCCTTGACTCACCCCCAACGCATGCTGCCGCTGGTGTTTCTGTCTCTGGCCGTGCGCCCGGCCTGGCTGCGGCGCTGGGTGGCGCACACCTTGACCCTGCCCATCGGCCTGCTGACCAAAGACTCGGTGGTGAAGGGCGTATTTGCCCCCGATCCTGCGCCGCCAGACTTCGCCACCCGTGGCGGCGGTTTGCTGGGCATGCGACCCGACAATTTCTACGCCGCGTCCACCGAGATCAACCGGGTCAACGACCACCTGCCGGAGATGGTCAAGCGCTACTCCCGATTGACCCTGCCCATCGGCCTGATCTACGGGGCGCAGGACAAGGTGCTCGACTTCCAGAAACACGGCCAGGCCCTGGCCAGCAAGGTGCCAGGGCTGAAAATGCAGGTGATCGAAGGCCGTGGGCATATGTTGCCGATCACCGCCACCGAGCGCGTGGCGGCGCTGGTGGAGCAGGTGGCCAAGCGGGCTCGACCCGGCGAGAGCGTCCGTCCGTTAAACCCACCCGTCGCCCTGGCGAGCCAGTAACAGTGCCACCTGACTGCGGCGCCTGGCGTTGACGCCTGCCCTTGAGCACCTGACCAAACGGCTGAAAAGAGACTGCTCGGTCACGGAAAAAAGGGCTGGAGAAACTAGTTGACGACCTAACGATTCCGCGCTATTTATTTAAAAAAATTATTTCAATGTGTAATTTGAAATTATTTTTGAAATGCCTAAGAGCGAATAAAATAATGAAAAAAACGCCTTTTATCGCATGCATGATTTCTCGCAGCAGTCAGCGCACCGCTGCCGCATTGCCTACCGAATGTGTGCGGAGGCTGCCATGAACCAGACTCTGGCAGCTGCGACCGTGTGGGCCGACGGCAAACGCCACCTGTGGTGGCTGGGCATTATGCCGCTGGCGACGCCCTTGCTCTCCGGCGCCCTTGCCATCACCACAGGCGTGCAACAACTGTGGTGGGTGGGCGTGCTGGTGATCTTCGGCTTGATCCCGCTGATTGACGGCCTGCTCGGCGAAGACGTCAGCAACCCGCCCGAATCTGCGGTCAGCCACCTTGAATCCCAACGCTACTACCGCTGGATCGTCTACACCGGCGTGCTGTTTGTGATTGCCTCGGTGGTGATCACCGGTTGGCTCGCTGCGGGCGGTATCGACTGGATCATCAACGGCGGCCTGTTACAGGCCACGGCCACCCTGGAACCCTCGAGCTGGCTGGCCAGGACCGCCGCGTTCATCACCGCACGCACTGAACTTCACGGTGCAGTCAGCTGGTTGACGTATGTGGGCATGGCCATGTCCACCGGGGCCGCCACCGGCATTGCCATCAACACCGCCCATGAGCTGGGGCACAAACCCAAGCCCTTGGAAGTGTTCCTGGCCAAAGTCACCCTGGCGCCGACCTTCTATGGCCACTTTTACACCGAACATAACCGTGGCCATCACGTACGGGTCGCCACGCCGGAAGACCCGGCCAGCTCGCGCCTGGGTGAAAGTTTCTGGGCATTCCTGCCGCGTTCGGTGTGGTTCAGCGCTGTGTCGGCCTGGAACCTGGAGCGCGAACGCCTGCGCAAACTCGGCCTGCCGGCCCTGCACTGGAAGAACGCGGTGCTCAGCGCCTGGATGTACAGCGTGGTGTTGTGGGGCGCAATGATTGCCTGGCTGGGGGCGGCGGTAATTCCGTTCCTGATTATCCAGGGCATCTACGGGTTCTCGTTGCTGGAAGTGGTGAACTACGTCGAGCATTACGGCCTCAAGCGTCAGAAGTTGCCCAATGGCCGTTATGAACGCTGCTCGCCGCGTCACTCGTGGAACAGTAATCGAATTGTCACCAATATCTTTCTGTTCCAGTTGCAGCGGCACTCCGATCACCATGCCAACCCCACGCGTAGTTATCAGTCGCTGCGTCACTTTGATGAATCACCGCAACTTCCATATGGCTACGCCAGCATGATTGTCTGGGCTTATGTGCCGTACTTGTGGCGGCGTCGCATGGACCATCGTGTACTGAATCACTATGCCGGCGATATCAACCTGACCAATCTTCAGCCGTCAAAGCGTTTGAAGTATCTGGAGAAGTACAGCGGTAGTGCCAAGCCGTTTTGAGATGAAGTAAGCCTTCAGGGTGTACTCGGGATCTGTGTATCGCGCAGGTCCTTGTCGCCCGGCGTTTTGAGTGCAAGAACCTGGTTTGACCCTACAACAATAATTTCAAGGGAAGGACGTACACCATGCAAAGTTCTGCCAAGTTCACCGCCCACATCTTCTTGGCGGCCATGGGCCTGATTGTGTATCACCAGGCTCAGGCTGCGCGTATCGAACCCGCTGGCAGTGCCTTCACTGCCCAAGGACCTATCAGCTTTTCCAAAGGCAAGCTCATCAGTGCCGACTGCACCATCAAGGTAGCCGGCAAGGTTGCAGCCGATGGTTCATCGGTGAATGTCGACAAAGTCGAGTTCGACGGTGGCCTCAAGTGCAGCCGTGTCGAAGCCATCAACTTGCCTTGGGTGTTAATCGCCAAAGATACAAAAAGCGGCTCCATGTCGAAGATCAGCGTGGACGTGCATGCCTTTGGCCTGGGCGGCAAGTGTGGGCCGTCGACGGCCGACGGAACTTGGGATAACGCCACCGGCAAGTTGGAAGCCAGCGATGTGGCGATTGGCGAAGACTGCAAGATCAAGACGGTGTCGATCAAGATGCCGCCCAACTTCAAAGTTGTCGAATAACGCGTTCCGACTGTTGTAGCGGTAAATACATTGAAATTTGGCTGGAAAGGGAAGTTCTGCAGTTTCACCGTGACCTCTCGATCATGGCCATTACCCCTGGCGAAATGAATCGCCATAACATGTGAGGAAAAACAATGAAAAGCTTGAAAACCCTCGTTTGTGCAACTTCGTTTGCTCTGTGCTTTGGCGCTGTTTCAATGGCCAATGCGGCAACTATTGCGCCTGCCGGTAAGGGATTCACCACTGCGGGGTCCATCACGGTCACGTCGCCCGCTTCGTTGAACCTGCCGGTGACGTGCAACATCGTATTTACTGGCTCGGTCGCCGCCAACGGGGCGAGTGCCTCGATTACCGGCGCGCAGGTCAGCGGTTCCAACGCGCTCTGTGGTGTCCCTCAGTTGCTGGGCTTGCCATGGACATTGAACGTGGCAAGTGGCGGTCCTGATGCCTTCAACGGTACGGTTTCAGGTGTGAACTTCAAAATTCTCAACAACTGCTCCGCCTCGCCAGTGACCATCAATGTCGGCTTCAAAAACTCCACCAATACCCTGACCGTACCCAGCGCCCAAACGGTTGGCTCCTGCAAAATTACCGCTCTGACCGCTACCCCAAGCCCGGCCTTTACCGTGACCCCGTAAGTGCCGTGAGTGGTTGACGTGATGATCACACGTTGAAAACACCAGTGCCTCGCAAGAGGCACTGGCTGCGGGAACCCAGGTCGGGAAAACCGATCCTGGAGGATAAAAACAATAAGGAGTGGAGCATGAATAATAAGAAACAGCAGGCACGCACGTTATTGAGCCTGGCGATTCTTGGCGGCCTGATCACGGCAACGGGACACGCACACGCCGGCGGTTTTTCGACGCCGACCTTTGGTGCTCCAGGATGGGGGCGTGCCTTCGGCGGTGGCTCACTGTTCCAGAATGATCCCTCCGCGGCTTACAACAACCCGGCCGGCATGGCATTCATTGATCACACGATCTCCCAATTTACCGTCGATTACGCTCGTATCAATGTCAAATACAAGGGCACGGCGAAGGATTACGCAGGCAACGCGCCTGTGGCCGTCGACCCAACGGATTTAAGTTCTACGCCTCGCACCGGCGATGGCGGGCAAGGCGGCTTTACCGCTTGGCTCCCCACCGGCTTCATGGTGATACCGCTCAACGACCGTTTTGCGTTCGGGCTCAGCCAAGTGGTGCCGATGGGCGCACGCACGACCTGGGATGACGACTGGATCGGTCGCGACTTTGCCGTCGATACGCGCATTGAAACGGTAGGGGTGACAGGCTCCTTGTCGTTCAAGGTCAATGATGAGTTTTCGGTGGGTGCCGGCGCGATTGTCCAGCACACCAAAGGCTTTGTAAGCCAGAATCTCGACTTGTATTCCGCAGCAGCGTTGTCACCTGAAATCGGCATACCGTTCCCCTCGGGAGTGGGCTCATCGCTGATGCGGGTCAAGGTGGATAACACCTCGGTCGGCTGGTTTGCGGGCGTGGTCTGGAAACCCACCGAATTCGATACCCTGGGCTTGAATTATCACGCGAAGATCAAGAACAAACTGGAAGGCAAGTACAGCATTTATGCTGACGAGGCAAACAAGTCACTTATCGAAGGTGGCCTGCCAGCCTTGGCATACCCGGGGCTGGACCTCAACGTCAATGGTGCCAAGGCGTCAACGCAACTGGATGTGCCAGCCAACGCTTCCATCGACTGGGTCCATCAGTTCAACGATCGCCTCACGCTGGGCGCCAGCGTCACCTGGACCCAATGGTCCTCGTTCAAGGCGTTGACATTGAAGTCAGAGGGGACGCAGATCGTGTCGATTCCCTACAACTACAAGGACGCCTGGATGGTGTCGCTCGGCGGTGACTACAAATTCACCGACGACTTTACCTTCCGTGCGGGTGTCGCAACCGACCAGACGCCCACGCGCAACTCCACACGTGACCCACGTATCCCAGACGGTGACCGGATTTTCGCCTCCCTGGGGTTTGGCTACAACATTCGCGCGATTCCAGGTTTGAGTATCGACGGTGCCTACTCACGGCAATTCGTTGAGAAAGCCAAGCTCAGAACCCACAACCAGGATCGCCTGGGTGGGGCCACGCTCGATGGAAAAGCCGATGCCAAAGGCGAAGTAGTCAGTCTCTCAGCGACTTACGCGTTCTGATCCAGTGCGAGCGCAAGATGGCTTGAAGGCTGGAAGCGGGGTCGCATAGGCGACCCTGATTGATCCCATCCAATCATGACGACCGAGGCGGGCCTGTTCAGCCGCTATTTTTTCGCTCAGCGATTAAATAAAAATTTCAAAACAAAATTTGAATTTACGCTTTGAAGTTTGTAGTGTGATTTTTAGCCGCAGTTCATGTCGAGCTGCTCATGCGTTTGCCACACCCTGAATCAAGTAGAGGTATCCCCATGCTTATCTGGTTATTGGTGGGTCTCGCCGCCGCGATTACCCTGGCGTATCGACAAGGCGCCGCTACCTTGTGGCTGGGCGCTGGCCTGGTCTGGTTGGTGGTGGGTTACCTGTTCAACGCAGTGGCCGTGCCAGGCATTGCCCTGGCGGCAGTGTTGGTGGTGCTGCCCGCCTTGGTGCTGGCAATCAAACCCCTGCGCCGCAAGCTGCTGACCACCAAGGCCTTGGGCCTGTTTCGTACAATCATGCCGGCGATGTCCGATACCGAGCGTGCGGCCATCGAGTCCGGCACGGTGTGGTGGGATGCCGAGCTGTTCAGCGGCAAACCCGATTGGCAGCGTCTGCTGCAAGCCGCGCCGGCCAGCCTGAGCGCGGAGGAGCAAGCTTTCCTCGACAACGAAGTCGAAACCCTGTGCGACATCGCCAACGACTGGGAAACCACGCAAGTCTGGCAGGACATGTCCCCCGAGGGCTGGCAGTACACCAAGGAGGCCGGGTTCCTCGGCATGATCATTCCCAAGCAGTACGGCGGCAAAGGCTTCTCCCACTACGCCCATTCCCAGGTGGTGATGAAGCTGTCGACACGTTGCTCGGCGGCAGCTATTTCGGTGATGGTGCCTAACTCCCTGGGGCCGGCCGAGCTGCTGCTGCATTACGGCACCGACGCTCAGCGCAACTACTACCTGCCGCGCCTGGCACGCGGTGACGATATTCCGTGTTTCGCCCTGACCAGCCCCTATGCCGGCTCCGATGCCGGCGCGATCCCTGACCTGGGCATC
Organism: Pseudomonas sp. GW821-FHT07B01; assembly: GCF_059419065.1. NCBI lineage: Bacteria > Pseudomonadati > Pseudomonadota > Gammaproteobacteria > Pseudomonadales > Pseudomonadaceae > Pseudomonas > Pseudomonas sp. GW821-FHT07B01. The sequence goes on from NZ_JBWKRA010000022.1 coordinate 10,060, forward strand.
GTCTGCAAAGGCATGCATGAGGGCGAGGAAGTACTGGGTTTCAAAGTGACCTGGGACAAGCGCTACATCACCCTCGGCCCGATTGCCACGGTGCTGGGCCTGGCGTTCCGCGCCGAAGACCCGCAGGGCTTGCTTGGCGCGCCTGGTTCCCTGGGCATTACCTGTGCGTTGATCCCCACCTCCCATCCAGGGGTAAACAGCGGCCGGCGTCACTGGCCGTTGAATGCGGTTTTCCAGAACGGCCCTACTACCGGCAAGGATGTGTTCATTCCCTTGGAGTGGGTGATCGGTGGTCGCGAACAAATCGGCAACGGCTGGCGCATGTTGATGGAATGCCTGGCGGCAGGCCGGGCGATTTCCCTGCCATCGGCCAACGTCGGCCTGGGTAAAGTGGCGGTGCGCGGTACCACAGCCTATGCGGCGATGCGCAAGCAATTCGGCCTGCCCATCGGCAAGTTCGAAGGTGTACAGGCGCCGCTGGCGCGCATGGCCGGGCATCTGTATGCCTGTGATGCGGTGCGCAAGGTGTCGGTGGCATCCCTGGACGCCGGCGAGAAACCGTCGGTGATCTCGGCCATTGCCAAGTACCACGTCACAGAGCGGGCGCGCATCATCGTCAACGACGGCATGGACATCGTCGCTGGCAAAGGCATCTGCATGGGCCCCAATAACTTCCTCGCCCGTGCCTACCAGCAAAGCCCCATCGCCATTACGGTGGAAGGTGCGAACATCATGACCCGCTGCCTGATCATCTTTGGCCAGGGCTTGATTCGTTGCCATCCCTACGTGTTCCGTGAGATGGAAGCGGCGCACAACCCCGACCGGCGCAAGGCCCTGGAAGACTTCGACAGCGCAATGTTTGGCCATGTGAGTTTTGTCGTGGCCAACACCGTACGCGCAGCGGTGCATGCCCTGACCGGCGGACGCCTGATTGCGGCCCCGGCCAAGACCGACTCGGCGCTGGCTGCCTACTACCGCCAGGCCAATCGGTTGTCGGTGGTGCTGGCGCTGATCTCGGATATTTCCATGGGCGTGCTGGGAGGTGCCCTCAAGCGCAAGGAAAGTATCACCGGGCGCCTGGGGGATATTTTGTCGCAGTTGTACATCCTGTCTTGCGTGCTCAAGCGCTTCGAGGATGACGGCAGGCCCCAGGCGGACTTGCCGCTGGTGCACTGGGCGGCCCAGGACGCCTTGTTGCGCGCCCACGAAGCCTTGGCCGAAGTGCTCGACAACTACCCTTCAAAACCCGCAGCAGCAGTAGTGCGCACGTTGAGTTTTCCGTTTGGCATCCCGCAGCGCAAACCGTCGGATCGCCTGTTGGCGCAGGTGGCGGAGGTGGTGCAGACCCCTGGCGAAACCCGCGACCGTTTGCTAGCCAACTCCTACATTCCCCGTCCGGAAGTCGACAAGCTGGCCTACGGCGAATTGGGTTTCCGTTTGCTGCCCCAAGTGGAGCTGATCGAGGCGCGGCTCAAACCCGCCATCAAGCAAGGTCTGCTCGGTCCGCTGCCGATCTCTGCCACCGCCTTCACCGACTGGCGCGTGAAGGCGCGGGCGCTGGATTTGATCAGCGACGACGAAGACGCCTTGCTGGCGCGCTATGTGGAATACGCCGACCACGGTATCCAGGTGGACGACTTTCCCCAGGACTTTGGTTTGCTGGAGGCCCTGCAGCAGCGTAAGCAGGCGCTCGAGCCGGTGGCCAAACGGCGCAGCGCTCCGGTCAATTAAGAGAAACCCGGTCCACCTGTGGGAGCTGGCTTGCCTGCGATGGCATCACCTCGGTTTGACTGATACACCGAGTCGTCGGCATCGCAGGCAAGCCAGCTCCCCCATTCGATCGGGTTTACAAGACAGCCATTGTGTTGTGAGTGGAACCCTCTATGAGTGACAGTTACCTTTCGTTCGTCAATTCCCCCTGGGGCCGGCGTCTGGCCCAGGCGGTCGGCTTGCCGCAACCCTTGCCCCTGCAACGGCATCGCAGCGGCCAGGCCGGCCTGGCTAATCCTGTGATCATCGCCGGGGCAGGGCGGCTGGTGGCCTCGGTGCAGCGCGTGTTCAGCGCCACCGACACCGTCGCCGCGAGCCCGGCGACGCTCAAGGCACCGTCCACGGTCAAGGTGCAAGGCGCGGTGTTCGACGCCAGCGGCGTGACCGACCTGCAGCAGCTGGATGAGCTCTACCTGTTCTTTCACAGCAATGCCAAGCGCCTCGGCCAGCATGGCCGAGTAGTGGTGCTCGGAACGGCACCCGAGCATTGCGACGACTTGCCCCAGGCCATCGCCCAACGCGCCCTTGAAGGCTTGGTGCGGTCGCTGGCCAAGGAACTGCGCCGCGCGATCACCGTGCAACTGCTGTACGTGGCGCCGGGCGCGGAAGACGCGCTGGACAGCAGCCTGGGGTTTTTCCTGTCGCGCCGTTCCGCCTATGTCTCGGGGCAGGTGGTGCGCCTGGAAAAACCGGTCGATGGCCACGCCGCCATCAACTGGGACAAACCCTTTGCCGGCAAACGTGCCCTGGTCACCGGCGCCTCCCGTGGCATCGGCCTGGCGATTGCCCAGGTGCTGGCGCGCGACGGTGCCCATGTGGTGTGTGTGGACGTGCCCCAGGCCCAGGAAGCCTTGCAGCAGGCGGCGACCAGCGTGAGCGGTTCGGCGTTGCCCCTGGATATCACCGCCGCCGACACCGCCGCGCTGTTGCAAACCCACGTCAGCCAATATGGCGCCTTTGATGTGGTGGTGCACAACGCCGGCATCACGCGCGACAAGACCATCGCCAAAATGACCGAGGGCGCCTGGCGCAGTGTCCTGGCGGTCAATCTCGAAGCGCCGTGGCAGCTCAGTGAGGCTTTGCTCGACAGTCAGGGTTTGAACCCTGGTGGGCGCATTGTGTGCGTGTCGTCGATTTCCGGTATCGCCGGCAACCTGGGGCAGAGCAACTACGCCACGTCCAAGGCCGGGGTGATCGGCTTGGTACAGGGCCTGGCGCCGCGTGCGGCAGCCCGGCAGGTCACGGTGAACGCGGTGGCACCCGGCTTTATCGAGACCCAGATGACCGCGAAGATCCCGCTGATGATCCGCGAAGCGGGGCGGCGCATGAATTCGTTGTCCCAGGGCGGGCAACCCATCGACGTGGCCGAGACCATCGCCTGGCTGGCGCATCCGGCGTCGGGCGGCGTCAATGGTCAGGTGGTGCGGGTGTGCGGCCAAAGCCTGTTGGGAGCCTGACCGATGGACTACGTGACACAGATCATCGACCCACCGCCGTCGCGCACGCAGTTGTTGCTCGACGGCCTGCGCGCCTTGCGCAAACCCAAGCCCGACGGTGCGCCGCCATTGCCCACCGCACGCCTAGTGCGCAGCGCGGTGGAGCTTTCGTCGGCCGGTATCGCCGCTTACTCACGGGCGTGTAGTTTTCGTCGCGAGCAGGGCGTGCCATTGTCCTATCCCCATGTGCTGGCGTTCCCACTGCACCTCATGCTGCTGACTCGGCCAAGCTTTCCGTACCCGGCCAGTGGCATGGTGCACCTGGCCAATCGTATTCGTCAGCACCAGCGCTTGTACGAGGGTCAGGCGTTGCGCCTGGAGGTGTATTGCGAGCGCTGGGTGGCCCATCCCAAAGGGCAGGCGTTGAGCATTGCTACCCGTGCCTACAGCCAGGAAACCCTGGTGTGGGAAAGCGATAGCCTGTATTTGCGCCGTGACGTCAGCAATCCGGTGGGTGAACCCTGGAATGACCCTCTGCCACTGCAGGAAGATGGCCTGTTACGCACCCAGCGCTGGGTACTGCCCGCCGACCTGGGGCGACGCTTTGCCAAGGTCTCGGGGGATTTCAATCCCATTCACACGTCGGTCATCGGTGCCAGGCTCTTCGGCTTTCGTCGCGCCATCGCCCATGGCATGTGGACCCTGGGCCGCGCATTGGCAGCGCAACAGCCGCCCGGTGGCCTGGACCAGGCCGAGGCACATTGCGACTTCAAATTGCCGATCTTCCTGCCCGGCCAGGTCGCCCTGTGGCGCCATCCGGCGAGCGGGCCACGGCGCGAGTTCGAAGTGCGCAATTTTGTCGGGGACAAGCCCCATATGCGCGGGCTATTCATTTGGAAAGAGAGCCAGCAATGAGTGACTACAGTTTTACCCCGGCCCCGACCCGCCGCGTGGCGATTATCGGCGGCAACCGTATTCCATTTGCGCGCTCCAACACGGTGTATGCCCACGACAGTAACCAGGACCTGCTGGTCGCCGCCCTGCAAGGATTGGTGGAGCGCTACAACCTGCACGGCCAACGCCTGGGTGAGTTTGCTGCCGGAGCGGTGATCAAGCACTCGCGGGATTTCAACCTGGCCCGCGAGGCGCTGTTGTCCACCACGTTGTCTGCGCAAACCCCTGCCTATGATGTGCAACAAGCCTGTGGCACAGGGCTTGAAGCTGCGCTGCTGGTGGCGAATAAAATCGCCCTCGGCCAGATCGAAGTGGGCGTTGCCGGTGGTGCCGACACCACCTCCGACGCGCCCATTGGCATCAACGAATCCTTGCGCCATACCTTGCTCGCGGCCAATCGCGCCAAAAGCCTGGGCGACAAGCTCAAGGCCTTGATGAAAGTGCGCCCATCGATGCTGTTCAAACCATTGCTGCCGCGCAATGGCGAGCCGCGCACCGGGCTGTCCATGGGCGAGCACTGCGAAGAAATGGCCAAGCGCTGGCAGATCAAACGCCTGGCCCAGGACGAGCTGACCCTCACCAGCCACCAGCGCCTGGATGCGGCTTATAAACGTGGCTTCTTCGACGACCTGATCAGCCCCCACCGCGGCTTGGCCCGTGACAACAACTTGCGTGCCGATATCAGCCTGGAAAAGCTCGCCGGCTTGTCGCCGGCCTTCGACCGCCAGAACGGCACGCTCACCGCCGGCAACTCCACGCCCCTGACCGATGGCGCCTCGGTGGTACTGCTGGCCAGTGAAGAATGGGCCGCCGCCCATGGCTGGCCGGTGTTGGCCTACTTGCGCACGGGCGAAACGGCTGCGGTGAATTTTGTCGACGGCACCGAGGGCCTGCTGATGGCGCCGGCTTACGCCGTGCCACGCATGCTTGCGCGGGAAGGCTTGAGGTTTGCCGACTTCGATTTCTTCGAGATCCACGAAGCGTTCGCCGCCCAGGTGCTGTGCACGCTCAAGGCCTGGGAAGACCCGCAGTATTGCCGCGAGCGACTCGGCCTTGACGCCCCCCTGGGCGCCATCGACCGGGCCAAGATGAACGTCAACGGCGGCTCACTGGGTTGCGGCCATCCCTTTGCGGCCACCGGTGGCCGGCAGCTGGCGGCGCTGGCCAAGGCTATCCATGAACGCGGTGGCGGTCGCGGCCTGATCTCGATCTGCGCGGCGGGTGGGTTGGGCATCACCGCCATCGTCGAAAAGTAGCGCTATCAAAAACAACAATAAGGACACTGCGATGAACGCGATCAGCCTGGAACACACCGAACGCATCTGGTTGAACACATACCTGCCTGGCGTGCCGGCGGATATAGAGGCCGGGATTGAGGACTACCCGTCGTTGCGCGAAGTGTTCCTTGAGCACCTGGAAAAATTCCGTGAGCGGGTGGCCTACGTCAGCATCGGTACTGAAATGACCTATGCCGATTGGCGCACCCAGGGCATTGCCTTTGCCGCCTGGCTGCAGGACCAGGGCGTGAAGAAGGGCGATCGCGTGGCCCTGATGATGCCCAACTGCTTGCAGTACCCGATCTGCCTGCTGGGCACGATCCTGGCCGGGGCAGTGGTGGTCAACGTCAACCCGTTGTATACCGCCCACGAGCTCAAGCACCTGCTCAAGGACAGTGGCGCCGAAACCGTGGTGATCTTCGAAAACTTCGCGCATACCCTGGAAAAAGCCATGGTCGGCAGCAGCGTCAAGCGTGTGGTGGTCGCGGCGATCGGTGACTTGCTGGGCACCTTCAAGGGCGCGGCAATGAACTTCATCCTGCGCAGCGTGCAGAAGCAGGTACCAGCCTTCAGGCTGCCCGGTTCGCTGCGTTTCAACCAAGTGCTCAAACAGGGCAGGGCCATGCACCATTTACCGGTCAGCCTGCACCGCGATGAACTGGCCTTTCTGCAATACACCGGCGGCACCACCGGCGATGCCAAGGGCGTGATGCTCAGCCATCGCAATATCATTGCCAACCTGCTGCAAGCCAAGGCCTGGGTCGGTGATCAGTTAAACCTGCACAAGCAGGAAACCAACGTGACCTTGCTGCCGCTGTACCACATCTTCTCACTGACGGTGAACTGCCTGATGTTCATGTGCCTGGGCGGGCGCAATATCCTCATCGCCAACCCTCGGGACGTGAAGCGCGTGCAGATGATCCTGCGCAAGGAACGCTTCAATGGCATTGCCGGGGTGAACACGCTGTTCAATGGCTTGCTGGAAAACAAGGAGTTCTGTGCACGGGACTTTTCCGACCTGCGCCTGGTGATTGCTGGCGGCATGGCCACCCACACCGCGGTGGCCAAGCGCTGGAAGGAAGTAACCGGGCTGCCGATCATCGAAGGCTACGGGCTGACCGAATGCTCGCCCGTGGTGAGCATCAGCCCCATTGATATTTCCCGCATGCGCGAGATGGAATTCACCGGCAGCATTGGCGTGCCATTGCCCTCTACCTGGGTGCGCTTCGTACGCGAAGACGGCGAACTGGCGGATATCGGCGAGCAGGGCGAGTTGCAAGTACGTGGGCCGCAAGTGATGCAGGGCTACTGGCAACGGCCGAAGGAAACCGCCGAGGTGCTGGATGCCGAGGGCTGGCTGTCTACCGGGGATATCGGCGTGATGGACGCACGCGGGTATATCCGCCTGGTGGACCGCAAGAAGGACATGATCCTGGTCTCGGGCTTCAACGTGTACCCCAATGAAATCGAGGACGTGGTGGCTATGCACCCTGGGGTCGCCGAAGTGGCCGCCATTGGTGTGGAAGATGCGGTGACCGGGGAGAAAGTCAAGATCATCGTCGTGCGCAAGGACCCGAGCCTGACACAGGAGCAGATTCTTGCTCACTGCCGAGAGTACCTGACGGGGTACAAGCTGCCAAAGTATGTGGAGTTTCGCACCACGGAACTGCCCAAGACCACGGTGGGCAAAGTGCTGCGTCGGGCCTTGCGCTGATTGAATGGTTCAGATGACCAAATGTGGGAGCGGGCTTGCTCGCGAAAGCGGCGGTTCAGGCACTGAATGTGCCGACTGACACAGCGTATTCGCGAGCAAGCCCGCTCCCACTGTTTAAACCGTGCCCACTTTCACCCAGCGTTCCTCAAGGGCGGCCACTCGAATCGCCGTCGCCAACCGCTCCACCTCCCAAGCAGCCTCAAAGTCCGTCCCCTGGGCCCCTTGGCCGGCCAGGGCCATGATCAACTCGTGCACTTCCAACGTCTTCAATTCGTTGTAACCCAACTGGTGCCCCGCCGCCGGGCTGAATGCCGCATAGCCGGGCAGGGCAGGGCCAGCCAGCACGCGTTGGAAGCCGTCCTGGCCGATGCGGTACAGGCGCAGTTCATTCAAGCGTTCCTGGTCAAACGCCAGCGTGCCTTGGGTGCCGCTGATCTCGAAACTCAGATGGTTCTTATAGCCGTGCTTGAGCCAACTGCTGCTCACCGTGCCACGGGCGCCGTTGGCGAAGCGCAACAGGGCATGCACCTGGTCATCCACGGCAATGGCTTTTGAGGTTGGGCTGCCGGCAGTGGTGGGGCGCTGGCCGTGCACGGTCTGGGTGTCGGCACAGACATGAGTGACCTCGCCCAGCAGATAGCGGGCCATCGACAGCAAATGGCTGCCCAGGTCAGCCAGGGCGCCGCCAGCGTGCTCCACTTCGCAGCGCCACGACCAAGGGGAGGCCGGGTCGGCCATGAAGTCTTCGCTGAACTCACCCTGGAAGCTGATGAGTTGGCCCAGTTCGCCTTGGGCGATCATCTGCCGCGCCAACACGATCATCGGGTTGTGCTGGTAGTTGTAACCCACCCGCGTTACCACTCCGGCGGTATGGGCGGCGCGGCGCATAGCGTCGGCTTGTTCAAGGCTGACGGCCAGGGGTTTCTCGCAATACACCGCTTTACCCGCCGCAATCGCGGCCATGGCCATGGGGTAATGCAAGTGGTTGGGGGTGGTGATAGCCACGACATCGACCTTGGGGTCATTGATCAACGCTTGCCAGTCGCCATGGGCCTGGGCAAACCCCCAGGCGCTGGCGCAACGCTGGGCGCGTTCGGTGTCGGCATCGGCCAGGGCGGCCAGCTTGAGCTGCACGGGTAGTTCAAATACCGCTCGAGCGTTGTTGAACGCCAGCGCGTGGGCGCGGCCCATGAAGCCTGTGCCGATCAAGCCGATTCCGAGTTCACGCATCGTCGTGGTCCTTTGGATTATTGTTTTCAGGAACGTCATTAATGGAATAAAAATTCGCTAAATTCAATAGATGGAATAAAAATTCATTCTCCCTGATCATTCCCACGCTCCGCGTGGGAATGCCTCACTGGACGCTCTGCGTCTGTCTTCAGCGTCGTGACGCGGAGCGTCACAGGCTGCATTCCCACGCGGAGCGTGGGAACGATCACCATCATCACCTGCTCACCATTTGATCAGTGGCCGTTCGACTTTTGTGCGACTCCAGCCATTTCTGAACATGCAGTCCTTGATCAGCGTTTCCCGAGGCAGGCGGTTTTTATCCGTATAGCTGTACTCGGTGTCCGTCTGTTCGTTCTTTTTTTTGCAGGTGCTGTCGCTACTTGAGCAGGTTGAGCGTGTGGACGTTGCCGAAGCCCTTACATTATTCGGGGGGAGCGCTCGTAGCGCATCCGCTTCACACGCGGCCTCCTGATGCTTACGTTGCTCGCGGGAAGCGTCAGCCTTGACCCATGTGCGGTCGTAGGTCGTACAGGAAACCAGGAGCAGGCAAGAAACTAATAGGGTTAGGGCGTTGGCTTTCATGGTTGTCGCGTCCGTATGGCAAGATTTGAGCGACGATTGTGGTTCAGCTCGCAAACGGCCAGCCAGTAAGCCGTTTCCGAATATGCCTGCCGAAATTTCCGCTATTACAGGTTAAAACGCCATCATTGCGCCGAATGCTCGGCTATTCAGCCTTCGCTTTGCGGCTATCAGTTAACAAAAGATAACGTAGCGCCGATTGTCAGACGATTCCAAAGCCCGATAGGATGGCCTCTGCTTCCTCCAGGCGCTCTAGATTGCAGGTTTCAAGGTCCTGGAACAGAAGACGACCTAACAATAATAAATGGGAGAAAGGTCTATGAGTGAGCCTGTCATGGGTTGGGTTGTTTGCCGCCCACGCGCCGCACGCAGGGTTGCGTTGCTGGCCACAGCGCTCTCGCTGCTCGCTGGCAGCGCATTGTCGCTGCCGGTTCTGGCTGCCAGCGATACCCCCGCCGCCGCAGTCTTTGCAATTGAATCCCCCAGGGCCGCCAAAGGCTTGATGATCGACGTGGTTCACGCAGGCAAGCGCCTGGTGGCGGTCGGTGATCGTGGGCATATCCTCTATTCCGATGACCAGGGCAACACCTGGACCCAAGCCAAAGTGCCCACTCGGCAACTGCTCACGGCGGTGTTTTTCGTCGATGACCAGCACGGCTGGGCCGTCGGCCATGATGCGCAGATTCTTGCTAGTACCGATGGCGGCGCCACGTGGACCCAGCAATATCAAGACCTCAAGCGCGAAGCACCGTTGCTCGATGTGTGGTTCAACGACGCCAACCACGGCCTGGCCGTGGGCGCCTACGGTGCGCTGATCGAAACCACCGACGGCGGCAAAACCTGGAACGATGTCAGCGAGCGTCTCGACAACGAAGACCAGTACCACCTCAACGCCATCGCCCAGGTCAAGGGCGCCGGCCTGTTTATCGTCGGTGAGCAAGGCAGCATGTTTCGCTCCAGCGACGACGGCCAGACCTGGGAAAAACTCGAAGGCCCCTACGAGGGTTCGCTGTTTGGCGTGATCAGCACCGCACAGCCGCAAACCCTGCTGGCGTATGGGTTGCGCGGCAACCTCTACCGCTCCACCGATTTCGGCAGCACCTGGGAGCAGGTCCAGTTGAACGCGGCGCGTGGCGCGTTGGAGTTTGGCCTGTCGGGGGCGACCTTGCTGGAGGACGGTTCCATTGTTGTGGTCGGCAACGGCGGCAGCGTGGTGGTCAGCCATGACGACGGCCAGACCTTCAGTGTGTTCAATCGCCCGGACCGCATTTCACTCTCAGCGGTCACGGCAGCAGGCAATGGCAATTTGGTCCTCGCGGGGCAGGGTGGCGTGCGGGTTGCCACCTCGGCCGGCGCAGAGCTCTCAAAATAATAAGAAGGCGGGGATTCAATGAGCAGTCATCACAACGATAAAGCGACCTTTCTTGAGCGTCTGATCTTCAACAATCGCCCGGCGGTGATCGTCATCTGCCTGCTGGTGAGTATCTTCCTGTTCTGGCAGGCGACCTTGATTCGCCCGTCCACCAGCTTTGAAAAGATGATCCCCCTCAAGCACCCCTTCATTGAAAAGATGATGGAGCACCGCAACGACCTAGCCAACCTGGGCAACACCGTGCGTATTTCGGTAGAGGCCAAGGACGGCGACATCTTCACTAAGGAGTACATGGAGACCCTGCGCCAGATCCACGACGAGGTGTTCTACATCTCTGGTGTGGACCGCTCGGGCCTCAAGTCGCTGTGGAGCCCCAGCGTGCGCTGGACCGAGGTGACCGAAGAAGGGTTTGCCGGCGGGGAAGTGATCCCGCAGAGCTACAACGGTTCGCCGCAGAGCCTCGACCAGTTGCGCAATAACGTGCTCAAGTCCGGCCAGGTCGGGCGGCTGGTGGCCAATGACTTCAAGTCGAGCATCGTTGATATCCCGCTGTTGGAGTCCTACCCGGACCCGCAGGACCAGGGCAAGTTGCTGGCCCTGGACTACCGCAAGTTCTCCCATGAACTGGAAGACAAGATCCGCGACAAGTTCGAAACCCAGAACCCCAACGTCAAGATTCATATTGTCGGCTTTGCCAAAAAGGTCGGCGACCTGATCGATGGCCTGGTGATGGTGGTGCTGTTCTTCGGCGTTGCGTTCGTCATCACCCTGATTCTGCTGCTGTGGTTCACCAACTGCCTGCGCAGCACCATCGCGGTGTTGAGCACGACATTGGTGGCGGTGGTCTGGCAACTGGGGTTGATGCACTTCTTCGGTTTCGGACTGGACCCGTATTCAATGCTGGTGCCGTTCCTGATCTTCGCCATCGGCATTTCCCATGGCGTGCAAAAGATCAACGGCATTGCCCTGCAATCCAGCGAGGCAGACAACGCCCTGACCGCTGCGCGGCGCACCTTCCGGCAACTGTTCCTGCCGGGGATGATCGCCATTCTGGCGGATGCGGTGGGCTTCATCACGCTACTGATCATCGACATCGGCGTGATCCGCGAACTGGCTATTGGCGCGTCCATCGGCGTGGCGGTGATCGTGTTCACCAACCTGATCCTGCTGCCGGTCGCGATTTCCTACGTGGGCATCAGCAAGCGTGCCATCGCCAAGAGCAAGAAAGACGCGAACCGCGAACACAGCTTCTGGCGTCTGCTGTCCAAATTCGCCAGCCCGAAAGTCGCGCCGGTTTCGGTGTTCCTGGCGTTGATCGCCTTTGGTGGCGGCCTCTGGTACAGCCAGAACCTGAAGATCGGCGACCTGGACCAAGGCGCACCGGAACTTCGCCCGGATTCGCGCTACAACAAGGACAACAACTTCATCATCAGCAATTACTCCACCAGCTCCGACGTGTTGGTGGTGATGGTCAAGACCAAGGCCGAAGGCTGCTCGCGCTATGAAGCCATGGCGCCCATCGACCAGTTGATGTGGAAGATGCAGAACACCGAGGGCGTGCAGTCGGCGATCTCGTTGGTGACCGTGTCCAAGCAAATGATCAAGGGCATGAACGAAGGCAACCTGAAATGGGAAACCCTATCGCGCAACCCGGATGTGCTGAACAACTCCATCGCCCGTGCCGATGGCTTGTACAACAACAATTGCTCCCTGGCGCCAGTGTTGGTGTTCCTCAACGACCACAAGGCCGAAACCCTCGACCGCGCCGTGCATGCGGTGCAGGACTTCGCCAAGGAAAACAACAAGGACGGCCTGGAATTCATCCTCGCAGCGGGTAATGCCGGGATCGAAGCGGCCACCAACGAGGTGATCAAGGAGTCGGAGCTGATTATCCTGATCCTGGTGTACCTGTGCGTGGCGACCATGTGCATGATCACCTTCCGCTCCTGGGCGGCGACCCTGTGCATCGTGTTGCCGCTGGTGCTGACCTCGGTATTGGGCAACGCGCTGATGGCGTTCATGGGCATTGGTGTCAAGGTCGCGACCTTGCCGGTGGTCGCTCTGGGCGTGGGGATTGGCGTGGACTATGGCATCTACATCTACAGCCGCCTGGAAAGCTTCCTGCGCGCCGGCCTGCCGCTACAAGAGGCGTACTACCAGACGCTGAAATCCACCGGCAAGGCCGTGCTGTTCACCGGCCTGTGCCTGGCCATCGGCGTGTGCACCTGGATATTCTCGGCCATCAAGTTCCAGGCCGACATGGGTTTGATGTTGACCTTCATGTTGCTGTGGAACATGTTCGGCGCGCTGTGGCTGTTGCCGGCGCTGGCGCGATTCCTGATCAAGCCTGAGAAGCTGGCAGGGCAGAAGGGCAACTCGTTGTTCGCGCATTGATCCTGCTCCCAAAAGGCGGGAGCGGGCTTGCCTGCGATAGGCATAGGTATCTACACAACGTTGGCGCAAAGCTGGACCTGTGGCGAGGGAGCTTGCTCCCGTGACGGCCTGACAGCCGAAGCTGATCCAACTGACGCACCGTGCCAAGTGTGGGAGCTGGCTTGCCTGCGAAGACGGCCTGGCAGCCAACTGGGATGTTGGATCAGAGCGCCTACATGTCTGATACCGCAGGAATGGATATTTACCCGGTATAACTGCGTCGGCCGTCAGGCCGCCATCGCAGGCAAGCCAGTTCCCACAGTTTGATCGTGGGGGTGTCAGGTAGGCGGGCGTTGGCTGTCAGGCCGTCACGGGAGCAAGCTCCCTCGCCACAAGTTTAGCGTCGTACCGAAGTTGTAGATACCTATGCTGCGATAGCATCACCGCAGTGTTCAACTTCTAGGTTACAGCCTGGGCTATCATTGCGGCTTTCCCCAAAATGATTGACTGCCATGACTGCCGACACCCTGACTCGCGTCCTTGCTACCAGCGATATGCTGATCATCAATGGGCTGCACGCCTTTGACTTCGAGCTTGATCAGCAACTGCAGATCCAAAGCATGGATGGCCGGGAACTCAAGCGCTGGACCTTCAGTCCAGAACAGTTGGAGGCGGCTACCTTTGACGAGAGCTTGCAAAGCTGGTTGCTGATCAACGACGACGGTGAACACCGTCTGGTCTGCTTGAGCGCCATCCAGGGCGACAACAATAACGACGAGGACGAAGCAGATGATGCGTAAATTCTGGCCCCTGCTGATGGCAGGCAGTGTCGGTGCGATGTCGGTGCAGGCCGCACCGGCCGATATCCATGAACTGTTGGTCGGCAGCTATACGGCCGGCACCAGTGAAGGGATCTACCGCCTGCAATTCGACAGTAGCACCGGGCAGTTCAGCGGCAAGCCGGTGCTGGCGGCGAAAACCGCCAACCCTTCCTGGCTGACGATTTCCAAAGACCAGAAGCAGTTGTTTGTGGTCAATGAAAACGGCCCCGGCCAGGCAGACCCGGTGGGGCGTGTCAGCAGCTATAGCATCGACCCCCAGAACCACCAGTTGACCCTGATCAACCAGGTGCAGAGCCTGGGCAATGAGCCGACCCATTCCAGTGTGGCCGCCGATGGGCGCTACCTGTTCGTCGCCAACTATTCGGTGGTGGAAGACCCGGGTGGCAGCCTCGCGATCCTGCCGGTGGATGCCAGCGGCAAGCTGTCGGCACCGGTGCAGTTGAGCGGGCACCCGGCCAGCCGTGTGAACCCGGAGCGCCAGGCGTCCAATCATGTGCATTCGGTGGTGTCGTCGCCGGACGGCAAGTATGTATTTGTGCAGGACCTGGGGGCGGACAAGGTGTTTGCCTACCGCTACGACCCCAAGGCCAATCATGAGCTGCCACTGACGGCGGCCGACCCGGCGTCGGTGCAGTTGCCACCGGGCAGCGGCCCGCGTCACTTGCTGTTCAGCGCGGACGGCAAGCACGCCTGGCTGACCACTGAGATGAGCGCCCAGGTAGCCGTGTTCGATTACAACGACGGCAAGCTGACGCAAACCCAGTTGCTCGACTATGCCGCCGGCCAATCGGTGTCCGACAAGGCCGGTGCGGCGTTGCATGCGTCAAACGACGGCAAATTCCTGTACGTGAGCAACCGTGGCACGGCCAATCAGATGCTGGTGTTCAGCATCGACCCGGCCACCGCGCACCTCAAGGAAATCCAGCGCCGTTCTGTCGAAGGCGACCATCCGCGTGAGTTCAGCCTCGACCCTAGCGGCAAATTCCTGCTGATCGCCAACCAGAAAAGCAATGAAATTGTCGTCGTCGAGCGCGACCCCAAGACCGGCCTGCTGGGTAAAACCGTGCAGAAATTGCCGATTGATGCCCCCAGTGACCTCAAGTTCCTGGTGCGTCAATAAGCCACAGGCCCCGCACTGCGGGGCCTGTGCCTTTGTATTAATCGCAGTGATAACGGCTACTGTTTCAAAGCATTTCTAAGGTTCAACCCTCGGGCGTAAGTTGGGTTCCAAGGCCTTCCCAGGCCACCCAACCAAACGAACACAAGGGTTACCGCCATGAATTTCAATCTCTTCTCGATCATCGCTGCTTCTGCTGTTTCCGCCACTGTGGCATTGCCTGCCGCTGCCAGCGTGGAAGTCAGCGGCAAAAAATCCAATGTCACGGCCTATACCCAGAAATACCTGCAACAGAGTGCCAACTTTTATGCGGCGCTAGATCACAAGATTCAAAACTGATTGTCGAGGGATTCAAACCCCAAGCCACTCGCGAGAGTGCCTTGGGGTTTGACGTATCTAGCGGATGGTCAACACCCGGCGCAAGGATTCATTCAAGTCTATTGCGCGCGCGCGGGTGAAGCTGGTCGAGATCACGTAATAGAACTCGGGACGATAGCCTTTGAACTGGCGCAATTGTTCCCAGTAAAACACCTGCTTGACCGGCGCACCGACGGGCCAGGATTGGCCGACGACTTGTGTCTCGGTATGGAGGATCACCTCGTTCAACCCTTTTACAAGTCGAAAGATCCACAGAATCTCGTCGGTGGGTTGCCGCCAGGCATAGTAGGGGCAGCGTGCGATGACATGCGCCGGGTCGTTACCGATGTCATCGGCTGGGTAGCCCTCAAGGTCCGGTGCCTCCAGGCGAACCACTGAGCCTCTGACCTCGGCGCTGGTTTTCTTGGAGTACACCTCGTAGGGCGGGCCGGATTTTCTCAATACGAAGCTGGTCTCCACCCGGCCTTCAGCGGCCATCCGTATATCAAGGTAATCGATGAACACTGAATAGACCTGGCCACCTCGTTTGATCTCGACAAATTTGTGAATGATTTTGACGCCACCTTTAGGCGGGTAGATGCGGAACATCACATCATAAAGATCACCCACCTGGCCCACGCTTGACGGCGTGCGAACCTGCAGCTCCAGAGGGTTTTCCCCCACGATTTCAAGGTCGATATAGCCAGGTGGCCCGCCATTGACGATGACTGGGCCATCCGTCAGTTGCTGGCCCAGGTTCACCGAGACCTCCACGCTGGCCGAACCAGGCGTCGAGATATTCCCCACTAGGTCTCGCACCTCGAGCCAGACGAGCAAGCGATCACTGTCGCCTGCTTCAACCAGATCCGCATAGGTCACCAGGATCACTGTGGGCTTGAGAGGCCCCGCAATGTTTTGCGTCTTGATCACCGATCCCCAGTGAAGATCGACTTCATCGGTTGGGTTGGTGTTTGGAGGTGGCTGTAGCGTGATCGTGACGCCTTTGCTGGCATTGCCTGGGACGATGACCGTCTCGGATACGCTGAATTTCAGTCCTGAATGCCCGGGTACTGTAGGGCCATCGTCGTCGTTACCGGCGGGAAGGTCGGTCTTGACCAGCGTCAGCAGCGGGTAAGACCTGTCGTAGTCCGTGCCTCCGGCATAGTGGACCACATACACCAGGGCATACGGGCCGTCGGGCAGGTCCTTCTGTTCGGCGGCGAAAAAGTAGGCGTTGTTCAGCTCCTCGCCAGGTTTAAGCTGCTTGGTGGCGAGTACCGACACGGTGCCGTTGTCGAGTAGTTTACCGACCGTAATGACATCGCCAGGGGCCGCGGCCCAGCCTTTGTCTACTTGAATCGTCGCGCGCGACTCAAACAACCACTTCGGGACGCCAGCGTCGTAGCCTTTGACGTTCTCACTCATGCCGGGAATGTAAAGCCGGTCGAGGTACTTGGGCGCCTTCTTTTCCTCCAGCGTCATGATGGTGTGTGATGGGGCCGGAACCTTCTGTTTGGCAGCGGCTTTGGTTTTGGTATTTCCCTCTGCCACTGCTGGCTTGGTCGCAGGCGCGGATATCTGGTTTTTTTTGGCTGGCATGACTGTTCTCCTGATCCTGAGACGTGTGCTGTTGGCGCTATCAAGCGCCTGAATCCGGGTATTGGCTACTGTCAGAATTAACAGGTGCCGAGCCAGGGCAACCCAGCACTACCTGTTAATTCTGACAGTAGGCAACCTGCGATTTCAGGCGTCTGATAACGGTAAGCCAGCAGCGCACATCGTGAGGATTCTCGCCATGCCCAAGACCAAAATACGTAACCCCCTCCTGCCGCCCATCGTTGTACCGCTGTTGGAACCGGTTATTGACGACGATATCGAAGGGGCCCATGGCGGTATTGGCCTGCGGCATACCGAGGTGCCGTTGGTGGTCTACCTGATCAACCCCAAAGATGGCGTCAATCCGGGCAGTGTTGCTTCACTGTACTGGGGCAACCGTAATGTTCCCGTAGCCTCTACGCCGATTCGCGAAGGCGAGGAAAACCTTGACTTGATCCCGTTGACCGTTCCCGCGCATCGTATCGTCGAGTACTGGGCCAACCCGGTATTTGGCAAGCTAAGGCGCAGCAGCGGTAATGAGTCATTCACCGAAGAAATCAAGTTACGGGTCAGCCTGTCTCGCCCCGGTGGCGAAGACAAAGACAGTCTGCCCGGCCACCAGGGGCTGGTGTATGAGCTCCCACCGGAGGTTTTGTTGCGTGGCGTCAACCAGCAGCAGGCACTGGCGGGTGTCAAGATCATCATTCGCTACTGGCTACACATGCGCGCTTATGACCTGATCACTCTGGCCTGGGGCTCGCAAGTGGTTCTGCACCGGGTCCAACCCGAGGAAGTGGGCCGTGACATCACCTTGACCGTCGACTACGCCACTATCAGCGCCGCGGGCAATAACCCGCTGACGCGCGTGGCTTACCAGGTGCGGGACGCGGGCGGCAATCTACCGGAGGAGCGGGCGCGCTGGTCGGCGGTGTCGTTGATTGATGTGCACCTTAATGAGGTGCGCCCCGAAGCGCCGTGGCTGCAGTTTCCAGACACCGGTACGCAAATCGACCTCGCGGAACTGGGCAGTTGGGATGTGGAGGTGGCCATTTGGGTCACCTCCCAGGAGACTAGCGCCTATTCCCACGTGACGCTGATCTGGGCCGGTTTGGACAGTGAAGGCAATTCGATCCCTCATACGCACACCGAAGAACTCAGTAGAGCAGGCCTTTATACCTTTGAGGTTCCCAACGCGCTGGTGAGCGCGATTGCCGAAGGCAGCGCGAGTGTGCATGCCCTGTATCAGAATGGCGCGGTGCAACAGCCTTCCGAAAAGCTCTATCTGGACGTCGTTGGGCAAGTCGTCAGGTGGCCGGCGCCGACGATAGACGAGGACCTGGGCGGGCATATCGAGCCGGATGTCAACGCGACCGTACGCTTCCCCCTTCAAGGGAGCTGGCCGAAGGACGGTTATATCGAAGTCATCTTCCGGGTCAGCAGCGCCGATAACACCATCGAACATCGCATCGGCCGCGAAGTCGACGATATCCCGCCCACGCCCGGTGGGGATTTGTTGTTTACGGTATACCCCGAGGAACTGCGGCGTTTCGACGGCCACCTGGCCGAAGTATTTTACGCCCACACCCGGCCCGGCGGCCGCCCGCAGGAGTCCCTGCGGTTGCAGGTCGTGGTGGGTCAGATCAAGCGTACGATGCCCAAGCCGATTGTCGACAAGGCGGTCAGCGGTCAGCTGAATCCGGATGATGTAGGCGCCTATGCCACCGTGTTTGCGCCGTTTGGCGAAACACTGCGCGGCGACTGGATCCGCATGTACTGGATTGGCCCGGGCGCCCGCACCGAGGTGCCGGTGCAGGTGGCCGTGAATGGCGCCACCACCACCCACTACATCGAAAAATACTACGTGGAGAACAACCTGGATGAGTCGGTGACGGTGTTCTACACGTTGACACGCGCTGATGAGGTGATGCCGCGGTATTCTGAGATCACCGAGCTGCTGATCAGCCGTGGCCTGGGAGAATTGCCGCCACCGACCTTGCTCGAAGCCCAGACGACCGGCCCCGACACTGCCGAACTGGAGCCGCTCAGGGTGCAACAAGGCACCCAACTGGTGGTGAGCTATGTGGGTATGCGCAACAACGACTCGATCAAAGTCAGCATGGAGGGTGCCGACAATGGTGGCTCTCCGGATATCCCGGCCAAGCCAGGCAATGAGACCTTGCAGGAGGTGGTGTTCGATATCTCCAAGGCGGCGATTGCGGCGAATATTCGCGACAGCGACACCACGGTAACATTCATGTATGTGGTGACCCGCGCTGGCCAGCCGACGACCTCGCGCACCTTGACGGTGACCGTGAAGCCGATACCCCAGGCTGAGTTGGCCAAAACGGCGCTCAAGATCAATCAGGCTAACGCGGCCACTCAAGTACTGGACTTGACTACGTTTACCGGCAATGCCACAGGGCAAATTGGTGTCTGGCCGTTTATCACTGCGCCTTACCCCGTCTGGTTGAAGTTGCTGGGGAAAACGGACAAGGGCGTTGATCATTCGCTGACAGTGTACAACGGGGCGGGCAGTGCAGCTGTCAACCCGACCTGGATCGCTAACGGAAAAATCGAACCAGGGATCGCTCGTAGTTATTTGAATGGATTGGGTGATGGCACCAAGCTGCAGATGGAGCTCAAGGCAGCGGTCAGCACAAGCAAGGATGAAACCCAGGCCATCCGTTTTCCGATAGTGGAGTACACTATTATCTCCGAAAAGCTGAATGATCTGACGACATTTAATAATCGTGATTGGAATGGCTGGTCCAGAGGGACGGGGGAAGTTGACATTAACTTGGCAGGCGGCAACTATTATTTGGCGACTTACACAAACGCCTTAACTCCAGCGGGAATAGGTAAAACTTATAATGGCGTGCAGGCTGGCAGGAGTTATCAAATATCGTTTGACGGAATGACAGCGTCAACCGCTTATGGTTATCAGCTAACGATATATGTAAATGGGCAACCCATTGTCTCTGATTTTTTTTGGTCGCCAAGTGGATGGCAATCATTCTCGAGAGTCTTTAGCCCCTCAGCCAGCTCCATGATAATTAGTTTGATTCTTAAATCACCTACAGGGGGTTATTATTCTTTTCATATTGATAATATCAGGGTGATGCTCTTGTAAGGTAATAAGAGTGCGGCAATACGGGACAGATTGATCTAAAATCAGTAGTTCTTAGAGACTATTACTGGTCGGGGGAGGGTTGGCATACTGTCTCGCACGATGTTGTTCCTGTAACACAGCCCGGTGACGTATATGTTCGTATTTCTCTGGGTTTCTTTAGAGAAGATGTTAAAGGTCCTGTCCATATAGACAATATTAGATTTGGGCCCAGATAGGACGGTACGAAGGAAATTTATTTAGAAGTGAGTCTGGCCCATACTCTCTCGGCGTGGGAGAGTATGGACGGATTTGTCTAAGGCTGAAGTATGAAAATAAACCTATTCTTTAATCCAACACTGAGTGTCGTCAGGGCTTTGCCATCACGGCAATAAACAGCGGCGACTCCAGGAACCGGTGTAGCCACGCCTGTAACCGGTCATACGCTGTACCCGCAAACCACTCCCGATCCACATGAGCAAACTGGCGCACAAACGGCGCCAGTGCCGCATCCGCCAGGCTCAGGTGTTCGGCGAGCAAGTACTCACGCTCCGCCAGCAAGCCTTCCAACTTCTGCAAGAACACCTCACCCTCGGCCCGATAATGCTCCATCGGCTGCTCCGGGTAGCGCTCGGCATACTTGTATCGATTCAAGTGATGCTTGAACACCTGATCATTCTCGGCAATCAACGCCAGCACCGCAGGGTCACCTTGCAGCAGCCAATCATCCGGGTCGTGCTGCGCCAGCGCCCATTGCATGATCTCCAGGCTCTCCTCGATCACTCGACCTTCGACACTCAACACCGGCACCGTACCCTTGGGCGACAGCGCCAGCATTTCGGCCGGCTTGGCCTTGAGGCTCACCTCGATGATTCGCACAGCAACACCTGAGTAACGCAAGGCCAGCCGTGCCCGCATCGCATACGGGCAGCGCCGGAACGAATACAGCAGCGCTTCGCTCACTTGACCTCCAACGTGCTCAGGCCATTGCCCTGGCGCTGTACCTGGATCTGCACCGGGATGCGTTCATGCATTTCCTGTACGTGGGAGATCACCGCCACCTTGCGCCCCTGGGCCTGCAAACCATCCAGAGCGTCCATCGCCAATTGCAAGGACTCCGGATCAAGGCTGCCAAAACCTTCGTCGATAAACAGCGACTCGATCTTCAAGGTGCTCGACGCCATCGAGGCCAGCCCCAACGCCAGTGCCAACGACACCAGGAAGGTTTCGCCACCGGACAGGGAATGCACCGAGCGCAGTTCATCGCCCATCTCTGTGTCCATCACCAGCAGCCCCAGCATGCTGCCGCCGCGTTTAAGCCGGTAGCGGCGCACCAGTTGGCGCAGTTGCACGTTGGCATGGTGCACCAGCAAGTCGAGGTTGTAGGCCTGGGCGATCTTGCGGAAGGTGTCGCCGGTGGCCGAGCCGATCAGCGCATTCAGGCGTGCCCAGCGCTGCCACTGCTCGTAAGCCTTGGCAATCTGTTCGGCCAGGGCCTGGTTGGCATTCTGGCGGCGCTGGTCTTCGGACTGGCGTGCGCGCAGTTCGGCGCAGTGTTTCTCACCCTCGAGCAATTGCTGCTCAAGCGTTGCCAGGGTGGCGTCCAACTGCTCGGCCTCTAGATTGCCATTGTGCAGGGCCTGGTGTTCGGCCAGGCGCTGTTCGCGCTCGTGCAGCAGAACCTTGGCTTGCTCGACGGCCTTTTCGCTGCTGTGCAGGTGCTGGCGCAACTGCGCGACCTGGGCTTCATCAAGGGCCAACAGGCGTGCCAGGCCCTGATCATCCAGGTCTGGGTGCAGGGCGCGCCATTCGCCGATGCGTGTCGCAAGGGCTTGCTGCTCCGCCTCCAATGCCTGCTGGTGGTGCTGTTGGGCCTTGAGGTCGGCGGCCAGCTGTACCTGGGCCGTGTGCACGGCGTGCAGTTCCTGGTTGGCGTCGGTCTCGCTTTGGCGCGACTGCGTGACGG
The DNA here is from genome assembly GCF_059419065.1 of Pseudomonas sp. GW821-FHT07B01. Lineage (NCBI taxonomy): Bacteria > Pseudomonadati > Pseudomonadota > Gammaproteobacteria > Pseudomonadales > Pseudomonadaceae > Pseudomonas > Pseudomonas sp. GW821-FHT07B01. The sequence continues at coordinate 31,749 of NZ_JBWKRA010000022.1, forward strand.
CTTGCTCCAGCTGCTGTTGCCACTGCTCGGCGCTGGGGTGGTCCCCTAGCAAGGCGCGGAGTTTTTCCTGGACGGCGTGTTGCTGGTCGGCCAGCTCGGCGACTTGCAGATTCAAGGCGTCGAGTTGCTGCTGGCGATGCTGTTGGTGGGTGTGTTGTTTCTCGATGGCCTGTTGGCGCTCCTGCTGCTCGGCCTGCTCATCGCGATGATGGCCCAACTGCTCAAGGCGCTGGCTGACCTGCTGGTCGAGCTGCATGAAGGTCGCCGCAGGCGCGCTGCGCAAGCCTTCCAGCGCTTCGCTGGGCAACAGGCTGGCGAAGGCGCTGAGTTCCGCCTCCAGGCGTTCGCGGTCGCCGGCCAGTTGCCGTTGTTGGTCCACCAGCAATTGCCGGGCTTGCTGGCTGGCGTCCTGGGCCGCTTGCAATTGTTGCTGCAAGCGCCCGGCGTTCTGTTGCAGGTTGAGCAGGGCGCCTTGGCGTTGTTCGTCCTGGCTGATGCTTTGGGTCAATTGGGCCAATTGCTGGGCCAGCCAAGGGCTGCGCTTGGGGGTGTCCTGGGCGAACAGCGAGGCAGATAGTGGGTGGGCTTGCAGGCTCGGTGCCAAACCCTGCTGCTGGGTGGCCAACTGTTCCTGTTGTTGCAGGAACTCTTTTTGCTGAGCGATCAGGCCGCCCACTTCACCGCGCAGTTCGGTGAGTTTTTCCTTTAGGCTGTCGACGGCTTTCTGTGCCGCCGCCTCTTCACTTTCATCATGGCGGCCCAGGCTCTGCAGCAGAGCCTCGGGCTGGTGATAGGGGTGTTCGTGGCTGCCGCAAACCGGGCAGGGTTGGTCATCCTGCAACTGCTCGCGTAATTCCTCGACGCTGGCACTGCGGGCCAGGCGTTGGCGCTCAAGCAGTTGCTTGGTCACCGTCAGGGTTTGTTCGGCAACGGTGAGTTCGGCCTTGGTTTGCAGGCCGGTCTGGTTCAGTTGTTCGCGTTTTTGCGCGGCCTCGGCGAGCCTTTGCGTGAGCGCACCTGCCTGTTGATCCAACTGTTGCTGGCTGTCCCACAAGCGGGCCAGGTCTTCGAAGGCGCGCTGTTGCTTGCGATTGTCTTGCAGCAGGCTGGCCAGTAACTGGATTTGTTCGGCCACCGCGTGCGGTTCGGCACCGGCCTCGTGGTAGAGCAAATCCAGGGCTTCGCGCTGTTGGGTGAACTGTTCAATGGCGGCGCTGGCGCGCTGTTCGAGTTGCCCCAGCTCGGCCTGGCCTTGGTTGAGGCGATTACCGATCAGCACCAGTTGTTGCAGGCGGTCACGGTAGGCGTTCCAGGCATCGCTCAGCGGCGCGAGGGCGGCGCTGTGCTCAAGCTCGGTGGCCAGGCGTTGCAGGCGCTCGGTGCCTTGGGCCTGCGTGTGTTGCAAACCGTCGAGCAGGGCCTGGCCTTCGGTGCAGGCGCTTTCGTGCTGGTGTTTTTCCTCGTTGCGCTTGGCCAGTTCGCGGCTCACATGGGCAAGGGTGTTTTGCTCTTCGATGGCCTGGCGCAGCAGGGGCGCGGCGTCGGCCTGGTGTTTCAGGGCCTCGGCCAGCGCTGACTGGGCGGCCACTTGCTGGTGTTGCGCCTGTTCCTGGCGGGTGTGCAGGGCGGTTTGTTGCTCGAGGTGCTGGGCAATCTGTGCCGCCAGGGGCGTCAGCAAGGTGGCGAGTTCTGCCTGGCGCAGGAAGTGATGGCGTTGCGGTGCCAACTGCTCCAGAAGGCTCAGGTCCTGGCGTTGCTGACCTTGGTCGGCCCAGGTCTGCTCGTCGCGTTGCAGTTGCTCCACAGCATGCTGATGGCGCTCCTGCCATTCACGCAGTTCCTTGAGCCAGGTGTGCTGCAACTCCAGCTGCTTGAGCTGGGCTTGTTGGCTCTTGAGCTGCTGCTGGGCTTGGGCCAACTGTTGATCCAGCTCGGCGCGGGCTTCGGGGGCCAGGGGCACCACGCCGGTGGCTTGGTCCTGCAGCTGTTTGTGGGCGTCCTTGGCCTCTTTGGCCTTGTCGAACGCACGGCGGCCGAGCTGGGTGTAGAGCGCGGTGTCGGTGAGCTTTTCCAGCAGTTCGCTGCGCTCATTGTCATTGGCCTTGAGGAAGGCGCTGAACTCGCTTTGCGCCAGCAGCACCGCACGGGTGAACTGTTCGAAGTTCAGGCCCAGGGCCAATTCCAGCTGGGTCTTGTATTCGGTTTTCTGGCTGGCCAGCAGTTGGTCGCTGTCCAGGTCGATCAGGCTTTGCCGGCTGTTCTGTAACTTGCCGCTGGCCTTGTCGCGGGCGCGGTTGGCTTCCCAGCGCGCACGGTAGCGACGGCCACTGACACCGACAAAATCCACCTCGGCATAGCCGCCGCCAGTGCCGCGGCGAATCAGGGTGCGCGGGTCGCCGATGGAAATATCCGTGTCGGCGTCCGGCATCTTGGCCTGGCCGGTGTCACCCAGGCGTGGCACCGCGCCAAACAGCGCCAGGCACAACGCATCGAGCAGGGTGCTTTTCCCTGCGCCGGTCGGCCCGGTGATGGCGAACAGACCCGCACTGGCCAGGGGCTCGGCGGTAAAGTCGATTTCGAACGGGCCCGCCAGGGAGGCGAGGTTTTTCAGGCGGATGGCGAGGATCTTCATGGCTGTTCGCCCTCCTGTTGTACTTCCTGGAGCAGCACGGCGAAGTCCTTCAAGGTCTGTTCATCCACCTCACTGCCGTAGCTGTCTTGCCAGGCGCGGCTGAACAGTTCCTGGGGCGTGAGCTGGTCGAGTTCGATCAGTTGCGCATCGTCTACCTCTGCGCTGCCGCGTGTGCCGGCATACTCGGCGGCGATCCGCACCAGGCGCACGGCCTTGCCTTGCAGGGCGGTTTCGATCTGTTGGCGCAGGTCCGGTTGCGGCTCGTCGAGGCGCACGCGCACTTCCAGCCAGGGGTGGCGCTGGGTTTCGGCGAGCAGGTCGATGTCGGGCAGTTCACCCAGTTGCTTGAGAATATCGGCCAGGGGCGCGGCTTCCAGGCGTTGCAGGTTGACGGAGCGGGGAATCAGGATCGGTTCACAGCCCACCAGCCGTTCGCCCTGGAACGTCACGTCGAGAATCTGGTGCTTGTAGCCGATTTCGGAGAACGACAGGGGGATTGGCGAGCCGCTGTAGCGAATGCGCTCCTCGCCATTGACCTTTTGCGGCTTGTGCAAATGGCCGAGGGCCACATATGCCACGCTTCGGTCGAACAGTGTGGCGGGCAGCGCCTCGGCATTGCCGATGATCAGGCTGCGTTCGGAGTCTTCGGATACCGACCCACCGGCCATGTGCGCATGGCTGATGGCTATCAACGCCTGGCCTTTGTTGCGCTTGGCATTGGCGGCCGCGATCAGCCATTCATGCACTTGGCCGATGCCGCGCAGGTAATCATCGCCCAGCTGTGCGCCGGTGACTTCCGCCGGGCGCAGGAAGGGCAGCGCCAGGCACCAGGCGGCGATCTTGCCTTTGGCATTGGGCAGCGGGATCAGCAGGCGGTCGGCATCCAGTTGCCCGTCATCCAGCCACAGCACTCGGCCCAGGGCATGGGTGCGCAAGCGGCGCATCAGAGGCGCAGGCAGCTCAATGCGCGAACCGGAGTCATGGTTGCCGGCAATCATCACAATGGTCAGTGTCGGCTGTTGTTCGTGGGCGCTGATGATGAAGTCATACAAGCGCTCCTGGGCCTTGAGCGGCGGGTTGACCGTGTCGAAGATATCGCCGGCGATCAACAGCACGTCCGGGCGCTGTGCCTTGAGTTGGCCCAGCAGCCACTCAAGGAAACAGGCGTGTTCGAAGTCGCGTTCCTGGCCGTGGAGGTTTTGGCCCAAGTGCCAGTCGGAGGTATGAAACAGACGCAAGGCGAACTCCGTGGAGAAGATGAAAAGGAGGGGAGTTTACCTGTAAAAGTGCACGCGGACTCATGGCCGACGCGATCAACGGAGTGTGGGCTAGCCCTGATGGCTGATTGTAGGAGCGAGCTTGCTCGCGAAAAACGTCAACGATAACGCGTGTTTTCTGGATAAACCCGGCGCTTGTGAGTTTTTCGCGGGCAAGCTCGCTCCTAGGGGGTTATGGCGTGTTAGTGGGGTTGGGTTGCAGGCAATCGAGCGCACGGTCGGCGAGGGTGCGGGCCATGTCGATCAGGCGACGCAGATCCACTGTGGGAGCTGGCTTGCCTGCGATGGATGAGTATCAGCCAGCACATCTGCCGACTGTTACACCGCCATCGCGGGCAAGCCCGCTCCCACAGGGTTTTGTGGTGTTGGTCGAGGCTGGGTTACTTGGGGTAGAGCGGCGGCAAACTGGTGGTGTCGGTGGCCGGGTCTTGCTCGCGTTCGGCCACGGGGATCGCCTTGATGGCACGCCATTGATCGTTCCCACGCTCTGCGTGGTAATGCATCCCGTGACGCTCTGCGTCACCATTGCACAGGGCGTGAAGCCTGGACGCGGAGCGTCCGGGCGGCATTCCCACGCAGAGCGTGGGAACGATCAGGCTCGGGGTTACTTGGGGTAGAGCGGCGGCAAGCTGGCGGTGTCGGTGGCCGGGTCTTGTTCGCGTTCGGCCGCAGGAATGGCCTTGATCGCTCGCCATTGATCGTTCCCACGCTCTGCGTGGTAATGCATCCCGTGACGCTCTGCGTCACCGTTGCACAGGGCGTGAAACCTGGACGCGGAGCGTCCGGGGCGGCATTCCCACGCAGAGCGTGGGAACGATCAGGCTCGGGGGTTACTTGGGGTAGAGCGGCGGCAAACTGGTGGTGTCGGTGGCCGGGTCTTGCTCGCGTTCGGCCACGGGGATGGCTTTGATCGCACGCCACAGGTCATCACCCAACCAGTACTGGCCGCTTTCGCTGTACAGCGCGCCATTCAAGCCATCCAGGGCATCGGACAGCGGCACAAACCGTGCGGCCATGTCGGCCAGGGTTTCGGGTTGTTGCCTTGCCCAGGCGTCGAGGGCCTGGCGGGTGGCGTGGGGGTCGTTGGCCTGGGTGGCGCGCTTGAGGTCGTCGAGCAGGGTGCGTGGGCTGGGGCCGGTTTGCGCGGCGCGTTGTACCGCCGGTTGCCGGCGTGCGCGCCACCAAAGGCCAAAGCCTAGCAGGGTGGTGCAGGCCAGTATCAGTGTGCTCAGTTGCCATAGCCACAGGCGGTCATCGTCGGGGGCGGTGATGATGGTCGGTGTCGCCGGGGTGTCCACCACCAGGCTGGGGTTCACCGCCACGTGCACGGTGCGCGCCGGCAGACTGGTGCGTTCCAGATGATCTTCGTGGGTGTTCCACCACACCACTTCCACGGCGGGCAGTTCCAGCTCGCCGGCGCGGGTCGGCACCAGGGCTTCGCGGTCTTCACGGCTGCCGGTCAGGCCGCGGTCGCTGGTACGGTTAGCCATCACTGGTTGGTCGGGGTAGCGGCGCAGGCCGTTGACCTCGGTGCCGGGCAGCGCCGGCAGCTGTGCGCTGGACAGGCCTTCGGCCTCCACGGTAAGGCTGCGGGTCAGGGAATCGCCGACTTGCACGTGGTCCGGCGTGGGGTTCCAGCCTTCGCTCAAGGTCAGGCTGCGCGCGGGCAGCCAGGGAGTGTCGGCGGGGTAGGCGTCCGGTTTGGGTTTGACCGTCAAGGGCAGGGGCGCGGAGCTGACGTGAATCATCTTGCCCGGCTTGGTGCCCTGCAGGGTGTTTTCCTGGGGCGGTCGCGATTCCACCAGGGTGGCGCTGAAGGTCTGCGCCGGAATCACCACAGCGCCGCTGTGTTGCGGGTAGAGGGCGTAGCGGGTTTCGATCACGCCATGGCGAATGCTGTTGATGACCTTTTCATAGGTGCGTGATTCGCCCAGTTGTTCAACACGAGCATCCGGTATCTGCAAGGGCGTGAGGCTGCTGTCGTCATACAGCGACACCGAGTGGTACACGCGCACGGTCAACAGGGCCTGGGCCTGCACGTAAACGCTGGTCTGGTCGAGGCTGGCTTCGATGAACACCGGGGCCAGTTCGGCGCTGGTGTTCTGGCTCGCGCTTTCCACCACTTGCAGGGTGATCGGCTGGGTCTTGAGCGCGCCCACCTGCAGCGGCGGGATCACCACGTTGCCGTTTACCTTGGGCAACAGGGTGATGATCCAGCGGGTGGTGGCGTGGTTGTCGCCGTCCAGCGTGGTGAGTTGGTTGATCTGGCGGGTGCCGCTGACTTCGAACTGCGCGTCCAGGGGCGACAGGTCCGGTTTGCCAAACTGGGTCACATCACTGGATTGCACCGTCAGCTCCACCGTTTCCCCGGAGTTGAGGCGGCTGCGGTCTACGCTGGCGACCAAGTCCGCCGCCTGGGCGTGGCCTGCCGACAACGCGAGCAGGAGCAAAAGGGTGGTGCGGCGGCTCATCGAGTGGTGTCCTGATGTTGTTGCTGTTCGTACCAGAATTTGCGGCGCAACAGCTCGCCGGGGTTGTCCGGGATCTCCTGCAACCATTGCTCCAGTGCTTGGCGGCGCTCGCCTTCCAGGCGTGTGTCGGCGGGGCGCAGTGGCGGCGTGGTGGTCTGCTCGTCGCCCAGTTCGCTGCCAGGCACTTCATTACCGCCTGGCTGTGGCGCGGCGCCTGTCTGAGTCTCAGCGGTACCGGCTTCGCCCTGGCCGTGGGACGATTGCTCGCCGTCCTGGGCCGTTTGTGCGCTGGTGCCCGGTTGCGCAGTTTGGCCGGGTTGGGCGGTTTCGTCATCTGCGTTTTTTGCGGGCGGGTCCGGCTCGGGCTGCGCTTGCTCCTGCATCAGCGCTTCAACCAGGGCTTTGTTTTTCAGCGCGGGCTGCAAATCGGGCTGGGCTTCTAGGGCTTGTTCATACGCATCAAGGGCCGCTTCAAGTTCACCGGCCTTGGCCAGGGCATTGCCGCGGTTATAGTGGGAATAGGCGTCGCTGCCTTGGGCAAACCGCTTGATGGCCTCGGCGTAATTGCCGGCTTCATACAACGCAACGCCTTGCCATTGCGGGTCCTGGAAGTGTTCGGCGGCTTCGGCCGGGCGTTTGTGCTTGAGCAGGTACTGGCCTTGTTGGTCGGGGCGAAGCCACAGGTCCTGCAGCCCAAAGGCGTAGCTGGGTTGCGGCGCGCCCATCAGCAGCAAGGGCAGGCAGAACAGCCAGCCGCGACGCCCGGCGCACGCGGCCAGCAGCAACAACGGCAAAAGCAGCCAGTAACCCTGATCGGCCCAGCTGTCCAGGCGCAGCCGTTGGCCGTCGTCGCGCAGGGCTTGGGCGCTGTCGAGCATGCCGAGTTGGCGCAGGTCCTTGTCATCCAGGCGCGCCGCACGGTAGCGGCCGCCCATTTCGCTGGCGAACGCCTTGAGGGTCGGGCTGTCGAGGCGCGGCACCAGGATCGCGCCCTGGTCGTCCTTGAGGAATTCGCCGCTCTCCTGAGTCACCGGCGTACCTTCGCGACTGCCGATGCCGAGGATCGACAACGTTGGAGCCTGGGCACTTTGCAGTTGCAGGCGGATGCCCTGGCGCTCTTGTTTGGACAATGAGGAACCGATCAGCAGCAGGCGCCCCTGGCCGAGACCGCCTTGCTTGAGCAGGCCCAGGGCTTTTTCCACAGCCAGATCGGCACGATGGCCGGGCTCTGGCATGATCGAAGGGCGCAGGGCTTCCAACAGGTTGCGGCTGGTGGCCAGGTCATCGGACAGCGGCACCAAGGTATGGGCGCTGCCGGCATACACGATGATGGCTGTTTGCGCATCGGTGCGTGCTTGCAGCAAGTCATACAGCTTGCGCCGTGCCTGTTCCAGGCGGTTGGGCGGGCTGTCGGTGGCGAGCATTTCCGGGGTCAGTTCCAGCAGCACCACCAGGGGGTCGGAAGGTTTCTGGCTGGCCTGTTCAACCCGTTGCCAACTGGGGCCCAGCAGCGCCAGCACGGCCAACAGCCAGGCGATGCCGAGCACCACCCATGGCGATTTACTCTCGCGGCCATTGCCACCACTGAGCAACTCGGCATGGAACGCCGGCGGCAGGATCATCTGCCAGCGCCCGGCGCGCTTTTGCCGGTGCCACAACTGCCACAGCAACCAGCCAAGCAGGGGCAGCAATAACAGCCACCAGGGGCGCAACCAGTGCGGCCACAGCGCGATCATCGACGCCTCCGCAAGCGCAGGCGCTGTAGGCGCTGGCGCCATTCAGGGTGTTGCTGCAAAAAGATGCCCCTGCTCGATAGCCTATTGAAGCCGCGCTGCAGCGCGTTGTTCGGCCAGCGTTCCTGGATCACCAGCAACAGGCTCAACACCAACGCCAAGGCCAACGGGCCGCTGTACAGCGCCTGGGCCGGGCGGGCCTGGGTGGGTTGTTGCTCCACGGGCTCCAGGGTGTCGAGGGTGTCCTTGATCTTTAGCAGTTCCTCGCCGTCTCGGGCGCGGAAATACTGGCCGCCAGTGGCCTCGGCCAGAGCCTTGAGCGCCGGTTCGTCGAGGTCCAGGCTCGGGTTCACGCCGAGGATGCCCAGGGAGCCGGTTTGCTCGGGGTCGGCACCGATGCCGATGGGGTAGATTTTCACGCCTTCCTCGGCCGCCAGGCGTGCGGCGGTCAACGGGTCGATCTGCCCGGCGTTGTTGGCGCCGTCGGTGACCAGGATCAGCACGCGGCTTTGCGCCGGGCGTTGGCGCAGACGCTTGAGGGCCAGGCCGATGGCGTCGCCGATGGCGGTGTTCTTGCCGGCAATGCCGATGCGCGCTTCATCCAGCCAGGTGCGCACGGTGCGGCGGTCAAAGGTCAGGGGCGCTTGCAGGTAGGCTTGGCTGCCGAACAGGATCAGGCCCACGCGGTCACCTTCACGCTCCTCCAGAAAGTCTCCCAGCAGGTGCTTGACCAGGGCCAGGCGGCTGACGTCCTCGTCCTGCCAATGCATGTCGGGAAAATCCATGGAGCCGGAGACGTCCACGGCCACCAGCAAATCCCGGCCGCTGGCAGCAATCGGCAAGGGTTCGCCCAGCCATTGCGGGCGGGCGGCGGCGGTCAACAGCAGCAGCCACAGCACCACGAAGGGGGCTTGCTGGCGCCAGCCGGGCAGATTGACGCGGGCACGGCGGCGGGCCAAACCTTCGAGGTCGCTGAGGTAGCTGACTTTGAGCGCCGGTTCGCCGCTGTCGGCCACGGGCAGCACCAGGCGCATGACCCAGGGCAGTGGCAACAGGGCGAAGATCCACGGCCAGGCGAACTCAAACATGTTTGCGAATCCAGGTGTCGACGGCTTGGGTGAGACCGGCGATGGCTTTGTCGTCGAGCTTGCATTCGGGTTTGTAGGCGCCTTCCACCAACACCATCCAGCGCGTCAGGCCGGCGGCGGGGCAGCGGTTGTCCAGGAAGGCCAGCCATTTGCGCCCGTTGAGGGTATGGCTCTGGCTATAAGGGTAGTCGTTACGGCACAGGCGCTTAAGCAGGCCGTTGAGTTGCTGCAACCAGGCGCCCGCAGGCGCACCGTCGTAGGGCTTGGGCATCAAAGCCAGCTCGGCCAGGGCGGCGATACGCAACGGGTCCAGCGGTTGTTCGGCGCGGGCCACAGGGCGGCGGGCCGGCAGGAAACGACGCAGCCACCACAAGCCCCAACCGAGCAGTGGGATCACCAGCAGCAACAGCCACCAGCCCGGCGCAGGTGGCCAGAAGCCAATGGCGGGCGGGGCGATCAGCGGTTGCAGTTGGTCCAGGCTGCTCATGGTTTTTTAACCGGGCGTTGCGGGTTGAGGTATTCGCGCAGTTGCTCGACCATTTCACTCTGGGTGCTCAAGGGCATCAACAACAGCCGCAGTTTCTGCGCGAGCAGTTCCCAGCGGGCGATACGCGCTTCGGCTTGGGCCTTGTAGGCCTGGCGCAGGTCGATGTTCAGTGTGTCCAGTTCCAGTTGCGCACCTCTTTGTGCGAAACGCAGCAGCCCGGCGGCGGGCAGGGCGTGGTCCAACGGGTCGGAGATTGGCAACAACAGCAGGTCGCAATGGCGCGCCAGCAGGCTCAGCTGTTGCTCGGCGCCTTCGGTGAGGGCGCGTTCATCACAGATCACCACCACCAGGCTGCCCGGGCGCAGTACCTCGCGGCCACGGCGCAAGGCCATGCCCAGGGCATCCGCTTCCGGCTGACGCTCGGTATCCAGGCTCTGGTTGACCCGCACCAGCCGGTTAAGCAGTTGCAACAGGCTTTGCTTGCTGCGCCGTGGCTTGATCTCGTAGTGCTCGTTGTCGCCGAATACCAGCCCGCCCACCCGGTCGTTGTGGCCCAGGGCGGCCCAACCAATCAGGCTGGCGGCCTGGGCGGCAAGCACCGACTTGAACATTTGCCCCGAACCGAAAAACAGCCGGCAACTTTGCTCGACCATGATGAAAATCGGTCGCTCGCGCTCTTCGTGGAACAGCTTGGTGTGCGGCTCCTGGGTACGCGCCGTCACGCGCCAGTCGATGGTGCGTACGTCGTCGCCGGCCTGGTACACGCGCACCTGGTCGAAATCGACGCCACGCCCGCGCAGCTTGGAGTGATGCAGGCCCACCAGCGGGCTACGCTGGCCAGGCGTGGAGAACAACTGCACCTCACGCACGCGGTGGCGCATCTCAATCAATTCACTGAGGGTTACGCGGATGCCATCGCTTGCGTTCATCGACTTCAAGCGACGGCAACGACGTCGAGAATGCGTTGCACCACGCGGTCCTGGTCGACACCGGCGGCCTCGGCCTCGAACGACAGGATGATGCGGTGACGCAGCACGTCGAACAAGACCGCCTGGATATCTTCCGGGCTGACAAAATCGCGACCGGCCAGCCAGGCATGGGCCCGGGCACAACGGTCCAGGGCGATGGAACCACGGGGGCTGGCGCCATAGGCGATCCACTCGGCCATTTCCGGATCGAACTTCGCAGGGGTGCGCGTGGCCATCACCAGTTGCACCAGGTATTCCTCCACGGCATCGGCCATGTACAGGCCGAGGATTTCCTTGCGCGCAGCAAAGATGGCCTGCTGACTGACCCGGCGCTCGGGTTTGGTTTCGCCATTGAGTGCTTCGCCGCGGGCTTGCTGCAGGATGCGACGCTCGACGGCGGCGTCCGGGAAGCCGATCTTGACGTGCATCAGGAACCGGTCGAGCTGCGCTTCGGGCAGCGGGTAGGTGCCTTCCTGTTCGATGGGGTTCTGCGTGGCCATCACCAAAAACAGCGGCGACAGCTCATAGGTGCTGCGGCCTACGCTGACCTGGCGCTCAGCCATCGCTTCAAGCAAGGCCGACTGGACCTTGGCCGGGGCACGGTTGATTTCGTCTGCGAGCACCAGGTTATGGAAGATCGGCCCCTGCTGGAACACGAAACTGCCGGTTTCCGGGCGATAGATCTCAGTGCCGGTGATGTCGGCGGGCAGCAGGTCGGGGGTGAACTGAATACGATGGAACTGCGCTTCGATCCCTTCGGCCAACTCCTTGATCGCCTTGGTCTTGGCCAGCCCCGGTGCGCCTTCGACCAGCATATGGCCGTCAGCGAGCAGGGCGATCAGCAGGCGATCGATGAGTTTTTCCTGGCCGAGAATCTGCGTAGAAAGAAAGGTTCGCAGCGCAAGCAGCGCTTCACGATGTTCCATCGATGACGGTTCCTGGAAAGATGAGCCTGGGTGTCGTGACAGAACACCGGGCCTGGGGCGTTTACTTTAATGCATCGCGGGGTGCGGCGACTAACGGCTTGATGGGTATTTTTAGCAAAACCCATGGGATAGCAAGCGTCTGGGCAGGTAAAGCACGGTCACTGTGGGAGCTGGCTTGCCTGCGATGGCCTCAACTCGGTCTGGCTGAAAGACCCCACCGCCTGCATCGCAGGCAAGCCAGCTCCCACATGGGGTCTTCGGTGCATTCAGATCCGAATGAAAGTGCCGGTGCCTGTGAGGATGTTCTGCAGGGTTTGCTGCACTTCGGCCATGTCTGCCGCAGCGGTGCTGTGGGTGATCTCCAACTGGTCCTTGCCGCCCAGGGCATCGGCATCGCCGGCCGCCAGTTCGATCAATAAGGTGGTGTCGCCCAACGTCACTTTCAGCCCATCGAGGGTCGAAGGTTCGTAGTCCCAGGTCAGCTCCACTTCGTCTTCATCCGGGTAACGGGTGAGCATGAACATTTCGCCGTTCTTGCCGTGACAGCAAAGCATGGCCATGTTGTCTTCTTCGTCGTCGCACGGGGTGGCCATCAGGGCGTCGGTTTTCAGCTGCAGCATGGGGCAATCCTGTATAGGGGAGGGCAATTGTGCCACTGCGGCGAATTTTGTGCTTCATCCTGTGTCGGAAGTCAGGCATGACCTGACGGGCCGGATCAGTCATTTCTGGTACTGATGGTGTGCAAAGTAGCAAGATTTTCTACCGAAAATCCGGGGTTGCCCAAGTTGCAACCGGTACCCTGCTTACCGATGACCGAATATGTCGCAGCGTCGCAAGCAGCGTTCTTCCTACACTCGTTAAGCTGCGCAACGGATGTGCCCTGTGCCAGGCGCCTGACCTGCCCGTCGTATCGTCATCTGGCCAACGGCATGCCGTATGGAAGTTGTATGTGACCTGACTGTCCTGTCCAGCTTCACCCACCTGTCACCCTGATTCGTTTATGGTGCTTGTCAGCACACCAGCGAACAGAGCTGACGGTCTCCCCGCAAGGGGATAACACGCGACGCTTTCATCAATAACAAGCCCAAGCGGAGTACCACAGATGGCGTTCTTCACCGCAGCCAGCAAGGCCGACTTCCAGCATCAACTGCAAGCGGCACTGGCGCAGCACCTCAGTGAACAGGCACTGCCACAAGTGGCGCTGTTCGCTGAACAATTCTTCGGCATCATTTCCCTGGACGAACTGACCCAGCGTCGCCTTTCCGACCTGGCCGGTTGTACCCTGTCTGCCTGGCGCCTGCTTGAGCGCTTTGATCACACCCAACCGCAAGTGCGGGTCTACAACCCCGATTACGAACGTCATGGCTGGCAATCGACCCACACTGCGGTCGAAGTGCTGCACCATGACCTGCCGTTTCTGGTCGATTCGGTACGCACCGAACTGAACCGCCGTGGCTACAGCATCCATACCTTGCAAACCACCGTGCTCAGCGTGCGTCGTGGCAGCAAGGGCGAGCTGCTGGAAATCCTGCCCAAGGGCACCCAGGGCGACGGCATCCTGCAAGAGTCGCTGATGTACCTGGAGATCGACCGCTGCGCCAATGCCGCCGAACTGAACGTGCTGAGCAAAGAGCTTGAGCAGGTGCTGGGCGAAGTACGCGTGGCCGTGGCCGATTTCGAACCGATGAAAGCCAAGGTCCAGGACCTGCTGGCCGGTATCGACGCCAGCGCGTTCGCCATCGACGGCGAAGAAAAAGCCGAGATCAAGAACTTCCTCGAATGGCTGGTGGGCAACCACTTCACCTTCCTGGGCTACGAAGAGTTTGTGGTACGTGACGAGGCGGACGGCGGTCATATCGAATATGACGCCAGCTCCTTCCTCGGTCTGACCAAGCTGCTGCGCGCCGGCCTCACCGCCGAAGACCTGCGCATCGAGGACTACGCGGTGGCCTACCTGCGCGAGCCGACCGTACTGTCGTTCGCCAAGGCCGCCCACCCAAGCCGCGTGCACCGTCCGGCCTACCCGGACTACGTGTCGATCCGTGAGATCAGCGCCGACGGCAAGGTCATCAAGGAACACCGTTTCATGGGCCTGTACACCTCCTCGGTGTACGGCGAAAGCGTGCGGGTGATCCCTTACATCCGCCGCAAGGTCGCGGAAATCGAACGTCGTTCGGGCTTCCAGGCCAAGGCGCACCTGGGTAAAGAGCTTGCCCAGGTGGTGGAAGTATTGCCCCGTGACGACCTGTTCCAGACTCCAGTCGACGAGCTGTTCAGCACCGTGATGTCGATCGTGCAGATCCAGGAGCGCAACAAGATCCGCGTGTTCCTGCGCAAAGACCCCTACGGTCGTTTCTGCTACTGCCTGGCGTACGTGCCACGCGACATCTACTCCACCGAAGTGCGCCAGAAGATCCAGCAAGTGCTGATGGACCGTCTGAAGGCCTCGGACTGCGAGTTCTGGACCTTCTTCTCCGAGTCCGTCCTTGCCCGTGTGCAACTGATTCTGCGAGTTGACCCGAAGAACCGCCTGGACATCGACCCGCTGCAACTGGAAAAAGAAGTGGTGCAGGCCTGCCGCAGCTGGCAGGACGACTACGCCAGTCTGGTCGTGGAAAGCTTCGGCGAAGCCCAGGGCACCAACGTGCTGGCGGATTTCCCTAAGGGCTTCCCGGCCGGCTACCGCGAGCGTTTCGCTGCGCATTCGGCTGTGGTCGACATGCAGCACCTCAACAGCCTGACCGAAGCCAACCCGCTGGTGATGAGCTTCTATCAGCCGCTGGGCCAGGTCTCCGGTCAGCGTGAGCTGCATTGCAAGCTCTACCACGCTGACACCCCGCTGGCGCTGTCCGACGTACTGCCGATCCTGGAAAACCTCGGCCTGCGCGTGCTGGGCGAGTTTCCGTATCGCCTGCGCCATGCCAATGGCCGTGAGTTCTGGATTCATGACTTTGCGTTCATCGCCGCCGAAGGCGTGAACCTGGATATCCAGCAGCTCAACGACACCCTGCAGGATGCGTTCGTGCACATCGTGCATGGCGATGCCGAGAACGATGCGTTCAACCGCCTGGTCCTCACCGCCGGCCTGCCATGGCGCGACGTGGCGCTGCTGCGTGCCTATGCCCGTTACCTGAAGCAGATTCGCCTGGGCTTCGACCTGGGTTACATCGCCAGCACCCTGAACAACCACACCGACATCGCCCGCGAGTTGACCCGGTTGTTCAAGACCCGCTTCTACCTGGCGCGCAAGCTCACTGCCGACGACCTGGAAGACAAGCAGCAACGCCTGGAGCAAGCGATCCTCAGCGCCCTGGACGACGTTCAGGTGCTCAACGAAGACCGCATCCTGCGTCGCTACCTGGACCTGATCAAGGCCACCCTGCGCACCAACTTCTACCAGACCGATGCCAACGGCCAGAACAAGTCGTACTTCAGCTTCAAGTTCGACCCGCGTGCCATCCCCGAGCTGCCCAAGCCAGTGCCGAAGTTTGAAATCTTCGTGTACTCGCCACGGGTCGAGGGCGTGCACCTGCGCTTCGGCAACGTCGCTCGTGGCGGCCTGCGCTGGTCTGACCGTGAAGAAGACTTCCGCACCGAAGTGCTTGGCCTGGTAAAAGCCCAGCAAGTGAAGAACTCGGTAATCGTGCCGGTGGGCGCCAAGGGCGGCTTCCTGCCGCGTCGCCTGCCATTGGGCGGCAGCCGGGACGAGATCGCGGCCGAAGGCATCGCCTGCTACCGCATCTTCATCTCCGGCCTGTTGGACATCACCGACAACCTGAAAGACGGCGCCCTGGTGCCGCCGGCCAACGTCGTGCGTCATGACGACGATGACCCGTACCTGGTGGTAGCGGCGGACAAGGGCACTGCAACCTTCTCCGACATCGCCAACGGCATTGCCATTGACTATGGCTTCTGGCTGGGCGATGCGTTCGCCTCCGGTGGTTCGGCTGGTTACGACCACAAGAAAATGGGCATCACCGCCAAGGGAGCGTGGGTAGGTGTACAGCGTCACTTCCGTGAGCGCGGCATCAACGTGCAGGAAGACAGCATCACTGTGGTAGGCGTCGGCGATATGGCCGGTGACGTGTTCGGTAACGGCTTGTTGATGTCGGACAAACTGCAACTGGTCGCAGCCTTCAACCACCTGCATATCTTCGTCGACCCGAACCCGAACCCGGCCACCAGCTTCGTCGAGCGCAAGCGTTTGTTCGAACTGCCGCGTTCGGCCTGGACCGACTACGACACCAGCATCATGTCCGAAGGTGGCGGTATCTTCTCGCGCAGCGCGAAAAGCATTGCCATCTCGCCACAGATGAAAGAGCGCTTCGACATCCAGGCCGACAAGCTGACCCCGACCGAACTGCTCAACGCCTTGCTCAAGGCGCCGGTGGACCTGTTGTGGAACGGCGGTATCGGTACCTACGTCAAGGCCAGCACCGAGAGCCATGCCGATGTGGGCGACAAGGCCAACGACGCACTGCGCGTCAACGGCAACGAGCTGCGCTGCAAGGTAGTGGGCGAGGGCGGCAACCTGGGCATGACCCAACTGGGCCGTGTGGAATTCGGCCTCAATGGCGGCGGTTCCAACACCGACTTCATCGACAACGCCGGTGGCGTGGATTGCTCCGACCACGAAGTGAACATCAAGATCCTGCTCAACGAAGTGGTGCAGGCCGGTGACATGACCGACAAGCAGCGCAACCAGCTGCTGGCGAGCATGACCGACGAAGTTGGCAACCTGGTGTTGGGCAACAACTACAAGCAGACCCAGGCCCTGTCCCTGGCTGCGCGCAAGGCTTACGAGCGTGCTGCCGAGTACAAGCGCCTGATGAGCGACCTGGAAGGCCGTGGCAAGCTGGACCGTGCCATCGAGTACCTGCCGACCGAAGAGCAGCTCACCGAGCGCGCTTCCGCTGGCAAGGGGCTGACCCGTCCGGAACTGTCGGTACTGATCTCGTACAGCAAGATCGACCTCAAGGAAGCGTTGCTCAAGTCGCTGGTACCGGATGACGAGTACCTGACCCGTGACATGGAGACCGCGTTCCCACCGAGCCTGGTGGCCAAGTTCGGCGAAGCCATGCGTCGCCATCGTCTGAAGCGCGAGATCGTCAGCACCCAGATCGCCAACGACCTGGTCAACCACATGGGCATCACCTTCGTGCAGCGACTCAAAGAGTCGACCGGCATGAGCCCAGCGAACGTGGCGGGCGCTTATGTGATCGTGCGGGACATCTTCCATCTCCCGCACTGGTTCCGTCAGATCGAAGCCCTGGACCACCAGGTTTCCGCTGACGTGCAACTGGAGCTCATGGATGAACTGATGCGCCTGGGCCGTCGTGCTACGCGCTGGTTCCTGCGCAGCCGTCGCAACGAGCAAGACGCCGGGCGCGACACCGCGCACTTCGGTCCGCACCTGGCCGCGCTGGGCCTCAAGCTCGACGAACTGCTGGAAGGCCCGACCCGCGAAGGCTGGCAGAACCGCTACCAGGCCTACACCCAGGCCGGCGTACCAGAGTTGTTGGCGCGCATGGTGGCAGGCACTACCCACCTGTACACCTTGCTGCCGATCATCGAAGCCGCCGACGTGACCGGGCATGACGCCGCCGAAGTGGCCAAGGCCTACTTCGCCGTTGGCAGCGCCCTGGACCTGCCGTGGTACCTGCAGCAGATCAGTGATCTGCCGGTTGCCAACAACTGGCAGGCCCAGGCCCGCGAAGCCTTCCGCGATGACGTGGACTGGCAGCAACGGGCGATCACCATTTCGGTCCTGCAAATGGCCGATGCGCCACAAGACATGGAAGCCCGCGTGGCCCTGTGGCTTGAGCAGCATCAGGACATGGCGGATCGCTGGCGCGCCATGATGGTGGAAATTCGTGCCGCAGTGGGCACGGACTACGCCATGTACGCGGTGGCCAACCGTGAGTTGCTGGACCTGGCGTTGAGTGGCCAGTCGGTGTTGCAACCGGCTTGATGCCTCGCTAAACCAAAGGCCCCCGCATCGTGAGATGCGGGGGCTTTTTGTTTGATCTGGAATGCGATCAATGTGGGAGCTGGCTTGCCTGCGATAGCGGCGGGTCAGTTAATAATTTGGTCACTGGTACACCGCTATCGCAGGCAAGCCAGCTCCCACAGTTTTAACTTTACTCACTTGGAGTCAGTGGTGTTTGAGTAGTCGGGTTTCCAGGTGATCCAGGTGCTGGGTCATCAGGGCGACAGCCGTGTGAGCGTCGCGCTGTTCCACGGCATCCACAATCGCCACATGCTCCTGCCATGCGCAATAGGTGCAGGCCTTTGTTTCAAATTGCGCAATGATCAACGACGTCAACGGCACCAGGCTGTTGAGAAACTGTGCCAACGGCGCATTGCCTGCCATGTGCGCCAGTTGCAGATGAAACTCTCCCGAAAACCGGATCGCCGGCCCCCGCTGGTCACACTCAATGGCGTTGCGCTCCTGTGCAATCAGCTCGCGCAGTTGGCGAATTTGCATCGCTGTGGCCTGGGCGCAGGCCAGTTGCACCACGGTCATTTCGGTGAGGCGCCGTGCTTCCAGAATCTGCCGTGTGTGCTGGGCATCCGGCGCGGCGACCTGGGCGCGTTGGTTGGGGCGCAAGATGACCACTTGCTGATGGGACAGCTTGGCGAGCACCCGGCGAATCACGCTGCGGCTCACGCCAAAGAGTTCGCCCAGGCCTTCTTCGGTGAAGCGGCTGGCGGGCGCAATGCGTTGCTCAAGGATGGCGTCGAACAAGCGTGGGTAGATATCGTCCACCGAGGGCTTTTTTTCGGGCGTCCAGCGTAGGGACGTGAGGGTGGAGTCGCGTTGCAGGGCGTGAGCGTTCATGGCCGGTCTCCGAAAATCAACTGCCCAGATGGTCGTCCGGGATATTCAAGCGAATGCCCATGCGCAGGCCTTCCTGCAGGATGTGCCGACGCATTTCGGCACTGGCCAGGGCGCTGTTCTTGTTGCGGATGGCGCGTACCACGGCTTCGTTCTCTTGCAAGCGTTCGGCCAGGTGTTCAGGGGAGTTGCGCAATACCTGGGCGCTTTGTTTGAGCGCGGTGCTGGTTTGCTGCACCACGTTCTGGAAGATCGGGTTGGAGGTCAGGGCGAACAATTCTTCATGGAAGTCGATATAGGCGTTCATGCCGGCTTCGGCATCGCCGGCATCCAGGGCTTCGCGCATGTCCATCAGGGTCAGGCGCAGTTGGCCGATTTCCTTGCTGCTGATCGACTGCGCCACCAGGCCGACGATGAAGGGTTCGAGGGTGTAGCGCAGTTGCAGGATGTCCTCGAGGCTGGCATCGGCCACGGCGTCGCTCGATTGCGGCTCGCTGACGCTGGTTTCCAGCACGACCACGCCTTTGCCGGGCATGGAGCGCACCAGGCCGAGGGTCTCCAGCACGATTACCGCTTCGCGCAGGCTCGGGCGGCTGATACCCAGTTGTTCGGCCAGTTCGCGTTGACCGGGCAGCATTTCACCGCGCCGCCACTGGCCTCGCGCCAAGGCGGCGCGCAGTTTTTCTACCACTGAATTGACGACGGTTGAAGTGCTGATCACGTCGATGGCTCCTTGATGTTGCTCATACAGTATTCAGTCTGGCGAAGGTCCAAAGTGGGAGCTGGCTTGCCTGCGATGACTGAGTGTCAGGCACTACAGTTGACGCTGACCCACCGCTATCGCAGGCAAGCCAGCTCCCACATTGGATGGGTGTTGTCCTAGAACTCCTGATGCGCCGGCAGTACCGGCTTCTTGGCCTGGAAGGCATAGCCTTGCTGGCCGTCGAGCACCCTGTTGGCGCGCTGTATATCAATGTCTTTTTCCCAGCGCGCAATCGCCACAGTAGCGACGCAGTTGCCGATCAGGTTGGTCAGCGCACGGCCGATGCCCATGAACCAGTCCACCGCCAGCACCAACACCAGGCCGACCACCGGAATCGCCGGAATCGCTGTGAGCGTTGCCGCCAGAATCACCAATGCCGAGCCTGGAATGCCATGGGCGCCCTTGGAGGTGATCAACGATACCAGGAGGATGGTCAGCAAGTCGGTCATCGACAGCGGTGTGCCGGTGGCGTTGGCGATAAACACGATAGCCAGGGTCAGGTAGATCGAGAAACCGTCGAGGTTGAACGAGTATCCGGTGGGGATTACCAGACCCACGGTGGAGCTGCCAATGCCCAAATGTTCCAGCTTGCGCATGATCTGCGGTAGCACAGCGTCGGACGAGGCGGTGCCCATCACGATCAGCAGTTCTTCGCGCAGGTACTTGAGCAGCGGCAACATGCGCAGGCCCGACAGGCGCATCACCAGCCCGAGGATCACCGCCACGAAGGCAAAGCAGGTCAGGTAGAAAAGCCCCACCAGGCTGCCCAGGTGTTGCAGTGAGTCCAGGCCATAGCTGCTGGTGGTGAAGGCGATAGCACCGAATACGCCAATCGGCGCCAGGCGCACGATCATGCCCATGATGCGGAAGATCACATGGCTCAATTCGTTGATCAGTCGCGAAATCCCGCTGGCCGCTTCGCCCACCAGGTTCAGCGCGCTGCCGAACAACACCGAAAACAACAGCACTTGCAGCACGTTATTATCGGCAAAGGCGCCGACTACCGAGTTGGGGATCAACTCCATCAGAAACTGGCTGGTGCCGCGGATGTGCTGGCCCTTGTCCGCCAGTTCATTCAAACCGGCGGAAGAGAGTTGCTCCAGGTGAATATTGGCGCCGCTGCCGATGCCGGTGCTGAAGGCCATGATCAGGCCGAGCACCAGGGCGACGGTGGTCAGCATCTCAAAATAGATCACCGACTTGAGACCGATGCGTCCGACCTTCTTCAAGTCGCCCGCGCCGGAAATACCGCTGACCACTACGCAGAACACGATCAGGCCGATCAGCATTTTGATCAGCTTGATAAAGCCGTCACCCAAGGGTTTGAGTTGCGAGGAGAATTCGGGGAGGGCCAGGCCGCAGGCGATGCCGAGCATCAGGCCAATCACGACTTGCAGGAAAATCGAACGCGAGCACCATCTGAGCATGGGAGGGATCTCTATTCGGTGCCCTGGTGGTTCCAGGGCTTAATTGTTGTGGTCTTACCGGTAAGTCCAGTGCGGGGCCAGTCTACGCTCGGTTTTTTTCAAATCACAAGTAAATATTTGGCGGTTGGCAGGTCCCGGTCTGACCAGTTGGTCGGCAAGTACGATGCTTGAGCGGTTGGCGGGGATTAATTTTTTTTGCGTATCATCGCCTTGGGCATACGAGGTGATGGATGGATCAATCAGGGCTGACAACCGACGAAGCAGGGCGCATGTATTGCGCCTGGCGCACTGCAGCGCCTGCTTACCTGCATTACCACGACCACGAGTGGGGTGTGCCGGTGGCGGATGACATCGCGTTGTACGAGAAGATCTGCCTGGAGGGCTTTCAGGCGGGGATGGCGTGGATCACCATCCTGCGCAAGCGCGAAAACTTTCGACAGGCGTTCGAGGGTTTTGATTTTCGCCGGGTGGCGCAGTACGGCGAGACGGACATCGAGCGGTTGATGAGCGAGCCGGGCATCGTGCGCAATCGGGCGAAAATCATCTCGGCCATCAACAACGCACGCCGGGCCTGTGAGCTGGTGGAGGAGACCGGTTCGCTGGCGCGCTGGCTGTGGGCGTTCGAACCCGGCGCGCAAGAGCGGCCGGCAGTGGTGGACATGGCTTACTGGACGGCCAATCCGACCTCAGCGGCTTCGGTGCGCTTATCCAAGGCCCTGAAGAAACGCGGCTGGACCTTCGTCGGCCCGACCACGATGTATGCGTTGATGCAGGCGATGGGGATGGTCAATGATCACTTGGAGGGTTGCGAGTGCCGCCCGCGCATTGAACACCAGCGCAACCTGTTCAAACGTCCCTGACCAGATACGGTTAAAACTGTGGGAGCTGGCTTGCCTGCGATAACGGTGGGCCAGTAAAAGATGAGCTGGCTGGTCCACCGCTATCGCAGGCAAGCCAGCTCCCACATGGGTTTTGTGGTGTTGCTGATTACTTGGGAAGTGGGGTAAGTACCTCAGCCTTGTCATCCAGCACCATCACCACCAGCAGCTTGGCCGGTTGGGTCTGGCTGGCATTGCTTGACTCAAAATGCCGCGAGCCGGCCGGTTCGTAGAACGATTGCCCGGCTTTGTAGGTGATCGCCTTTTCATCATTGACCCGCGAGGTGATCTCGCCTTCGAGCACATAAGCCACGGCGGTGCCGGTGTGGCTGTGGGGCACGGTGGCCTGGCCGGGGGCGTAGTCCACGGTGAGCATGATGGTTTTCTTGCCCGGCACGTTGGTCAAGGCGTGCTCTTGCAGCACCTTGAGCGTTTCCTTGTTGTAGACCGGGTCGTGGGCAAATGCACTGAGGGAGGCGAGCATCAGTGTGGCAGCGAACAAGCGTTTCATGATGAGGGTTCCATCGGGTGAAAGACCGCTTCACCCTACGCCGCCGGGGGCTTGCCACCAATGACCAATGCGGCGGAAAACTGCCTAGCCAATCTGCAGCAGAATATCGTGGACCTTGTCCAGCGCCGGGTCGATATCCAGAGTCTCGATGGCGCCGAACCCCAGAATCAGCCCCGAGCGTACCGGAAGGTCGTGAAAAAACACGTCCAAGGGATATAAACCCACCTCGACCTGACGCGCCCGTTCCATCAGCAATGGAATATTCACCGGCACCTTGCACAGGGCCGCCAGGTGAAAGCCCGCCACCG
The DNA here is from genome assembly GCF_059419065.1 of Pseudomonas sp. GW821-FHT07B01. Taxonomy (NCBI): domain Bacteria; kingdom Pseudomonadati; phylum Pseudomonadota; class Gammaproteobacteria; order Pseudomonadales; family Pseudomonadaceae; genus Pseudomonas; species Pseudomonas sp. GW821-FHT07B01. The sequence continues at coordinate 54,056 of NZ_JBWKRA010000022.1, forward strand.
TCGGTACTGCCTCGAACCACGGCGACAGATCGCCCGCCAGACGCTGCAGGATGCGTTCGCGACGCCCCGCGTAGACCCCGTGACAGCGGCGAATATGCTTGAGCAGGTAGCCTTCGCTGATGAACTTGGCCAGTGCCCACTGCGGCAAGGTAGCGCTGTGCTGGTCGGTCAATTGCTTGGCCTTGAGCACCGCACCATAAATGGCCGGCGGCAGCACCGCATAGCCCAGGCGTAACTCCGGCGACAGGGTTTTGGAAAAGGTGCCGACGTAGGTGACCACGCCGCGGGTATCCATGCTTTGCAGGGAGTCGGTGGGGCGGCCTTCGTAGCGGAATTCGCTGTCGTAATCGTCTTCGATGATGATCGCGCCGAGCGCGATGGCGCGGTCCAGCAGGGCTTCGCGCCGCGCCTGGCTCATGGGCATGCCGAGGGGGAATTGGTGGGACGGCGTCACATAGATCAGGCGCGTGCCATCCGGGATCTGGTCGACCTGCAGGCCCTGTTCGTCGACGGCAACACTGGCGACGCGGGCGCCCATCGCGACGAACAATTGGCGTGCGGGGCTGTAGCCGGGGTCTTCCATCGCGACCAGGCTGCCGGGTTCAAGCACCACGCGGGCAAGCAGGTCCAGCGCCTGCTGTGCGCCGTTGGTGACTACGATATCGCGGGCGCCGCATTTGACCCCACGGGAAAACGCGATATGCCCGGCGATGGCATCGCGCAGGGCGGGCACGCCTTCTGGCTGGCTGTAAAAACCACTGTTCTGGGCGATGCGACGCAACGCATCCTGGGTGCAACGCCGCCATTCATCCTGGGGGAATTGGTGGCGTGTCGTCGCGCCACCGATAAATTCGTAGCGCAGGATCTCCTCGCGGGCGGGGTGGCCCATGGGTGAGGGCAGTGCCGCCCATTTGCCCAGGTTGGCGGCACACGCCAGGTCGGTGGCGGTTTGCACGCGGTCGGGCTGTGGCGCCCAGGCATTGACGAAAGTACCGCGGCCGATCTTGCCAATCAGCAGGCCCTCGTAGGTCAAGGTGGCGTAGGTGTCCGACACGGTCTTGCGCGAGATGCCCAGTTGTTCGGCGAGCAGTCGGCTAGGGGGCAGCTGTGCGCCTGCCGACAGCCGCCCGGTGGCGATGGCTTCGCGCAACTGCTGGTAGAGCTGTTCGGCCAGGTCCTTGCGGCCATTGATTACCACGTGCAGTTCCATGTTTCATCCCAAGGCTTCACTCCGCGCCAAGATTACTCGCTTGCGCTATGGGCTCAAACTATCTGTGCGTCAATTGCCGGTACGCATAAGCATCTACCGTTGCCTGGGTCCTGTTGGCCGCCACTATCCCTGTTTACGTCGTGGCATAGGGAGGCGGACGCATGGCGACAATCGAAACACCTGCGAAAAAAAGGCAAGCAGCATTGCTTGCCCTGGATCAGAGCCTGGGGCCATTGGTTGTGGGCGAGCTGACTGTCCAGCGTAGAGACCTTGCCGCCATGGGGGCCTACATGGCGGGAAAACCGGTAAAGGCCCATCACCTGGCAGTACGCGAAGCAGACCAGACGCTGCTTGATGCGATCCGATTCTCGGCATCCAGACTGCATCGGTGTCTGCGCAGGAATGACTCGGTCAGTGACAACAGTGCCGCGCTGTTATTCGAGTTCGCGGCATTGCGTTCGCTACAGGCACCACCTCTGCTGTTGGCGAAGCCGGGAGACGAACATCCTGGTGCAGTCGGCAAGCTCGATAACCTGTTGCGTTCAGTACAGAAAACCAATCTCAACCAAGCGGCGCAGTTGGAGGGAATGCCTCGCTGGGTCGAGCCGAAGAAAAGCCGAAGCCTGGCGGTCATGGGCGCGGGGCTTGCAGCTTACGGGTACTACAGCGCAATCAGCGCCTTGGCCGAGGCGATCAAAACCGGCGACATCAATAGGTCGGTAGTCACCGGCGCTGAGTTATTGGCCAACCTCACAGGGGCTGCACTGGAGCTGGCGCTGGAAAAACTCGGCAGACGGCTGCTGGAAAACGGTCGCAAGGTATTTGCAGGTTTCAGCACCAGTTGCCTCGGCCAGGCCCTGCGACGGGGGGCCAGCCTGTTTGCGTTGGTGCTGACGTTGCCCTTTGATTATCTCAATGCCAAGGAGTCGTTCGCCAAGGCAGCGAAGAGTACCGGCAAGGAAGCCATGGACCATTACGTCAATGCCGGCTTCAGTATTGTGAGCGCCAGCGTGGCTGTGGCCCTGAGTGTCGCAGCGTTGGCCGGGTTCAGCGTGGCCGGCCCGCTGGGCATTGCCGCCGCTGCCGTACTGATCTTTGGCACGCAACTCTATGCTGCGGTTCGTCAGGTGGATGACATTGATGATTACATCGAACTGAGTATCTTCGAGCGCCTGCACGCGGGCTGGCTGGCCTTTCAAGGCAAGGAGCAGGAGAGGGCCATACGCGATCGGTACGTCGTGGCCAGGATGGAACAACAGTATGCGCAGCAACTGAAGGAGCAGGCCGATGCCTGGCTTAAAGGCGCGCTCAAAGGCACCGTGCAGGCGGTGGTCAATGGCGGGTTTGAGGTGCGGTTGAGGCCAGTCCGCCATTGGAAGCGCCGCTGGAACGAGGCCGAGGGTGAAGATCCGTACATCGACACCACAGAGCCCACGGTGATTGACCAAAATGATGAAGTCGATGCGTCCAATACCCCGGTTGACCGTCTGCCGGGTGCGGTGTTTGACAGTACTGCCGTGGATGCGGCTGTGCTCTGGCAATTGGGGGGAGGTAATGACAAGGTCAAAGGTTCGACTGGCAACCCGAACATTTTCCGCTTCGGTGAAGGCCACAAGCAGCTCACCGGGGGCGCCAGGAACGACCTGTTCAGGTATGACATGCCGACGGCCATACTGGACGAAACCGATGCGAATAGCCCGGCCAGCGAGCTGCGTGGCGAGGAGGGCTGCGATACGCTTTACCTGGCCAACTCGACAATCTATGACGACGGGACGGCAGGTTATGCCATCGACCTGCAGGCGGGCACTGTGGTGCGGCGCAAGGATATCGACAAGTCGCCGCCTTGTCCTTCGATCAGCCTGGACTCGATAGAAAATATCTACACCCCAACCGGGCTAGCCAGCCACGTCAAGGGTTCAGCACAGGCCAATACCCTGGTCGCCGCCGGTCACAACGATCGGATCGAAGCCGCAGAGGGCAACGATACAGTGATTGTGCTGGGCGCTGGCGCCTGGGTGGACGGTGGCGCGGGCAAGGACCGTTATGTGATTGCCAGCAACCCTGGCGCGGTGACATTGCATGAGCAGGACTGGGCCGAGGGCTCTGTGATTGAGATGCGCTGGCCGTTGGCGTCTATCAGCAGTTGGCGTATCCAGGGCTGTGCGCTGGTCATCGTGGCGTGGAGGGGCGTGGACGGCGAACTGCCGGAGCAAGTCATCAAGCTTGAGCGGCTCTATACGTCCAGTGATGAGCTGCGCCGCTTGAACAAGCACAACCTGCTGTTTCTCACGGAGGACGGCTATACGCTTGAGCCGATCCTTGAACCGGTATTGATGGGCAGCGAGGACACTAACGTCACCGTTGCCGTGAGAGCGGGCGGCCAGGACGTCAGCCTGGACAAGGTGTTGGGCGCTGGCACGTTCGTGGTGCCCCATGGGCGTTCTACGCGTGGGTTCGTCGAACGCGGGCCAGGTGCAAAGGTGCTCGATGTTCGCCTCAAGGGCGATACCACTGCATGCGTGCTGTACGTGGACTATTCGTCGCGGGAGATTCTCCAGGCCTTGGCCCATTACCGTGTGACCTTGCGCAGGACGGGGCATTTCGATTCGCTGACCTACAGCGACGTGAAATTAACCATCAGGTTCATCGACGGCAGCCAATTGGTCCTCGCCCACTATGCCAGCGATCGTTCTTCGGCGCGCACCAACGTGACCTCAAACATCATCGCGGTGGCCTTGACGCTGGACTGCCGATTCGTGCTGGTCATGAACGACGGCGTCTCATACCGCGTGCAGGCGGCCCAGCAATCCTATATCCAAGACCGTGCCTCGCCCGGGTTCAAGACCTTCGACGGCAGCTCTGCCTTGATAGAAAAGCCCGGCGTGCACGGTTTTTTTCGACCGCACAGCGCCAAGGGCATCTGGTTGCAATCGGTGCAACAGAAAGTCGTTATTCCTGCACCGCCCCATTACCAGAGGCCTTATGCGCTGATGGGGCGCTCATCGACCTACGAGGTCGTGCCCAGCACAGGTTCAACGATTGCCCTGTCCACGCCGGGGGCGTTGGCCAAAACGGCGGACGCGTCGTTCTGGCGGATCAATACCGCCGGTCTTGGCGAGTTGATTGAGCGGGCGCATATCGCCCTGATCAACGAAACGTTGACCATTGGCAGCGTGACAGTGTTGCTGCCTCCCGTGACAGACCCTTCGATACCGCTGGAACAGGTCAGCGTACACACCCTGCAGGGCGAGCAGTACGACATCCGCCAGGACCTGGGCGCGATCTGCCTCGTGCAACTGGATGCTTGCCGTTATTCGAGCATCGATGAGGTACTGGGTGCGCTGCGCCGTTCTCGCCAGTGGACGACCGTGATGGTGCGTCAGTTACGTATCGTCGGCCTTGAGCTGGAGGACGGTACGGTGTCAGGCATTCATTACGATGCAGGTCGCGATTGCTGGGGAGCGGACGCTGATCCCCAGCGCACTGTGACGTCTGCGCAACTGCGGTTTATCGGTGCCGATTCAGTTTGATAGATCATTGAAAAGGGATTTTTTATGCAGCAAAAACCTCAATCACCCAGGACCGGGCATGTATCACCCTCACGTATCGGCTTGGGTGCCGACACCGTCATGGTCAGGGACTATGGCCGTCTGGTTCCTTCCCTTCAACCTGTGAATCGAGGCGTGCAGAGCACCGGGCACGGCGACGCGCTTGGGGTCGCGCACATAAGTGCGCTGGATCTGCCTGGGCCGCTGCCGCCGCAGGCAGTGTGGGTAACGGGCGATGCGCTTGGGCCCGCAAATGCCGAGGGTATTCGTCAGGCTGCCGGCCGCAGTTACATTGATCTGGATACCGGGCAGACAGTGCAAGTGGACTATCACCCGGCCAGCGGCACTTATCACCCGCGTTTGGCTCATCAACTGGGGGCCAGCCCATCTGCTGTCAGCAGAGTGGGGAGCACTTGGACCTGGACCGGCGTGACGACGGCGGCTCATGCCAGTGCACCGGTGTCGATGCCGATGGCCGCCCCCGTGCCGCGGGATCCACGGTTGGATCTGCAGCTTTACGATGCACGAGGTGGGGGCGCAACGACGGGGCCGGCTATCCAGGGGAAAAGACAGTACGTCATGGCCGGGCAGAGCTACTACGGCGATGCCCGGTTCTCGTTGGCGTCCTTCAAAGCGGGCGATAACAAACTTTACGTACCTGACGCGCGTGGGGTGTGGCAGCAAAGCGGGGCCATCACCGAAGACGGCATCATTCAGATCTCTGGTGACTCAATCGCCAGCTATCTGGAGGTGGGGGGCGTAGTGGTTCGCGTCGATCTTGATAGCACGAGAAATAAATACCAGATGATTCCCAATGCACACAGCCATGCGCCGGGTGTTTACCTGGATACCGGTGGCAGCCGTGCTTCGTGGGTGCCCGAGATGCGCTTTGGCAGCATCGGCGCCATCATTCGCGCGGCCCGCAAGGTTCTGGGCTACACCACTGTTACCAGTGATATGAGCCAGGGCGTGATGTCGACGCAGGACAGGCAAACGTACTGCTACATGCGCCAGTATGCGCGGCAGATGATTGCATTCGATAACCCGGCTATCCGCAATGCACCCGCGCACCTGCAAGATCGCAAGATTGATACGCATATCTGGACCCACGGTTATCCCTATGCTCGGCTGTTACAGGGGATACAGGCCAAGGCCGACGGCCTCGCCCTACCCATGGGCATTGTGCAGTTTGATCCGTTTCAAGGCATGGCCACCGTTGCGGTACGCCGTGAGGGCTCGTTCAATGTCGACGCAGTGGCCGCCAACGACCAGTTTCATTATCCCCATCGGCAAAGGCGCGCGGATGAAATAGCGTTGTTTGATCAATGGAGGACGCTGAGTATTCAGGATGCAAAGGGCCGTGGGCTTGCCAATGAGAAGATGTACCGCGCACTACTGGTCAATGATGGCTATCAAATCATCCCTGGTGGAACCTACGGTGGCGGTCAAAACGGTTTCGATCTGGTGTTCAAAGGGCCCGCGGGCGATGTCTACGTGCTTGAGGTCAAGCATGCCAAACCGCGCAATGTCAGCATGCAGAGGGTCTATGAGCATTTCCAGATGGAGGATGGCTGGGTTAGACGCGTGTTGAAGAAGTTGGACCGCAGTGATCCAGGGGCCAGGCAACAGGTAGCGGATGCGCTGGACCGTCAGCGGCTGTTCAAGGTGATTGGCGCGACCCTGCCAGACGGCAAACTGGTGCTATTCAAGATCGATATGAGCGGCGTGCGAGTCTGAGTCTGATGGCAGACGGCTCAGCCCCGTCTGCCACCGATGGCGCCTGGGGCGTCAGGACAAGAAACCACCGTCCACATTCAGCGAAACCCCAGTGGTATAGCTCGACGCATCACTGGCCAGGTACAGCACCGCGCCAGCCATTTCGCTGGGGTCGGCCACGCGCTTGAGCGGGATGTGGGCCAGGGCCATTTTCAGGATGGAATCATTCTTGACCAGCGCCGAGGCAAACTTGGTATCGGTCAGGCCCGGCAGCAGCGCGTTGCAACGGATTCCAAAGGCCGCACATTCCTTGGCAAACACCTTGGTCATGTTGATCACGGCGGCCTTGGTCACCGAGTAGATGCCCTGGAATACGCCCGGCGAGATGCCGTTGATCGAGGCCACGTTGATGATGCTGCCGCCGCCGTTCTCGCGCATCAGCTTGCCGGCTTCCACCGACATGAAGAAGTAACCACGGATATTCACGTCAACGGTCTTCTGGAATGCGCCGAGGTCGGTGTCCAGTACGTTGCAGAACTGCGGGTTGGTAGCGGCGTTGTTTACCAGGATATCCAGGCGGCCGAACTGTTCACGAATGCCGGCGAACACCTGGGTGATCTGCTCCATTTCTCCAATATGGCAGGCAATGGCCGTGGCTTTGCCGCCCTCGGCGATGATCGCATCGGCCACGTGCTGGCAACCCTCCAGCTTGCGGCTGGAGACGATCACATGGGCGCCTTGCTGGGCCAGCAACTTGGCGATGGCCTCACCGATGCCACGGCTGGCGCCGGAAACAAACGCAATCTTGCCATCGAGGTCGAACAGGTTGGTCTTGGACATGAGGGTTCCTTGTAGTTGCACTCAGAGCGCTGATTTGCCGATGACATTCAGGCTCATCTGCTCCAGCAGTTTGTTCATGTGGATGAACTGGGCGAAGCGTTTGTCCTGGGTCTGGCCATGGAAGAAGCGGTAGTAGATCTGCTGCACAATCCCGGCCAGGCGGAACAGGCCGTAGGTGTAATAGAAATCGAAATTGTCGATCTGGATGCCGGAGCGCTCGGCGTAGTAGTCGACAAACTGGCGGCGGGTGAGCATACCGGGGGCGTTGCTCGGCTGGCGGCGCATCAGTTGCACCGGCGCCGGGTCCGCGGCTTCGATCCAGTAGGCGAGGGTGTTGCCCAAGTCCATCAACGGGTCGCCCAGGGTGGTCAGTTCCCAGTCCAGCACGCCGATGATCTGCATAGGGTTGTGCGGGTCGAGGATCACGTTGTCGAAGCGGTAGTCGTTGTGCACGATGCTGGAGGTGGGGTGGTCGGCAGGCATCTTGTCGTTGAGCCAGGCGCGTACCGCCTCCCATCTTGGCGCATCGGGCGTCAGGGCTTTTTCATAGCGCTCGCCCCAGCCGCGAATCTGCCGCGCCACGTAGCCTTCAGGCTTGCCCAAGTCGGCCAGGCCGCAGGCGTGATAGTCGACCTGGTGCAGTTCGACGAACTTGTCGATAAAGCTCTTGCACAAGGCTTCGGTGCGGGTAGCGTCCAGGCCCAGCTCAGCCGGCAGGTCGGAACGCAGGATGATGCCGTTGACGCGCTCCATCACATAGAACTCGGCGCCGATCACCGATTCATCGGTGCAGTGCACATAAGCCTTGGGGCAGTACGGGAAGCCATCTTTGAGCTGGTTGAGAATGCGGTATTCGCGGCCCATGTCGTGGGCAGACTTGGCCTTGTGACCAAACGGCGGGCGACGCAGCACAAATTCCTGGTCGGGGTATTCCAGCAGGTAAGTCAGGTTCGACGCGCCACCAGGGAACTGGCTGATTTTGACGGTACCGCTCAGGCCCGGAATATGAGCTTTGAGGTAGGGATCGATCAGGCTGGCATCAAGTTCTTCGCCTGCGCGAATCTGGGTCGATTGGTCGTTCAGCGCCATGCTTATCCCTTCTGCTTATTCTAAAGGCCTTGGACTATTTCCTAATCTAATGCGCATAGCCGCCCAGCGACAAGGTCGGGGCGGTTTAATAGGTTAGCGTGTTGAAGGGTGATCAGCGTGCCTGATTGGTCATTTTGCGGGCGCTGGCAGCGCGACCGGTGTGAGCACTGGACGGCCGGCGAAGTATTCCACCAGATTGTCGGCCACCCGCTGCACGGTGTCATGGGCAGCCTCTGGTGACAGGCCGGCCACATGGGAGGTCAGGACGGTGTTGCTCAGGCGCTTGAGGGCGTCGGGCACCTTGGGTTCATCGTCGAACACATCCAGCGCGGCGCCGCCGATACGCCGTTGCTCCAGGGCAGCCACCAGGTCGGCGGTGATCACGACGCTGCCACGGCCGATGTTCACCAGATAGCCATTGGGCCCCAGCGCATCCAGCGCATGTTTATCGATCAGATGGCGAGTGCCGGCCCCACCGGGCGTGGCCAGGATCAGGAAGTCCGAAGTGCGCGCCAGTTCGACGGCCGTTGAGCAGTAGGTGTAATCCACGTCATCGCGAGGTTGGCGGTTGTGATAGCTCACTTCCATGCCAAACCCGAGGGCGGCGCGCTTGGCGATTTCCATGCCCACGGCCCCCAGCCCGAGAATGCCCAGTTGTTTGCCGGCCAGGGAAGGGCGCATGACCTTCGGCCACTCGCTGCGGCGAACAGCGGCGTCGGTCTGGGGAATTGCGCGCACCAGCGACAACAGCAACGCCATGGCGTGATCGGCCACCGAGGGTGCGTTCACGCCGGCACCGTTAGTCACCACTATCCCGCGGTTGCTTGCCGCTTGCAGGTCCACATGTTCGTAGCCGGCACCGATCACGCAGATGATCTCCAGTAATGGCAACGCGGCGATCTCTTCGGCGTACAACCCAAGCGGTCCGCGGGTCAGCACGGCCTGAATCTGCCCACCATGGGTCTTGATCGCTTGGGCGCGTTCAGTAGGCGTCGGCGCCAGGATCACATGAAAGTCGTTGCTCTCGATGATTTGCAGGTATTCGTTGATGGTTTCAACCAGGACCAGGACAGTGGTGGGCATCGCAAGGCTCTTCCTGAAGGGTTTGAGCGCTTGAGTATGCGGGATTTGTAAGGTGGAGCGTTTTAAAAGGGGAGGAAAAATTTCTTGTATCGTGGACCGGGACCGCTTTAGAGAGTGCGCAGAACGGCATAAAGGCCGAGCGGCGCACGGTACATCAGGGAGCGGGGCGCTTAGGCGCAGGCGTCAGCTACTGAGCAGCACTGCTCTGCCGCGCCTGGGCTTGCTCCCTTTTTGCTATCGGCATGAAATCGTACGTTGGAAAGAATTCTGTCTTGTAGGCACCCCACGCGGTGTTCTCGATTGCCAAGTTGACCTCGGCCAAGCGCGAAGCCGGCAGGCGTAGCACGACGACCTGGCCGATGCCCATGGTGATGTTCCAGCTGACGACTTCGACACCGGCAGGCGGGAATACCTTATGAAATTCCTGTTTGGCCAATTGAGTTTTCAACTCACTTAATGGCCGCGATTGATCATGTTTGAGAAATACGGTCAACAAGACTGCGTTGTCGGGGGTGATGGCGATAGGTTTTGCGGAAGGCTCGACACTCGTCTGTGCTGTGGCTGCGTTTGGTAAGAACGTGATCGTTAGCACTGCAGGGATTAACAGCGATTTGAAGAGCGTACCTGTACTCATATTAAGGTGCCTCGACTGTTGTTGGCTTTAATGGGCGCAAATCCGGCTCTGTTTTAATCGTGAACTTATAATTTGGAAGCAGGCTCTTTCTGAATTCAGCGTAGGATTCTTCTTTCCTGTTTATAGGCGTAGAAGTAAGGCGCTGGTATTGATACCTCTCATCATTCCTATACATCCCCCGATCACGCCAGCCTTGAACAGCTGCACCGCATAACCATTCCTCAGCTAAGTCTTTGCTTCTCCACGAGAATCCCGGACAATCCGGCCCTTGTTTCGGCCAGGGCGCTGCCTGTCAGGTTTTTCTGACTCGTGCTGGCCGTGTGAATGCGGAGATCCGACCGGATGAATGATCAGGCCAATAGCGTCGACGAACGCTATGCAACGACACCTGCAACGCTCACAAGCTGGAGCCGCCAGGACACTACCTGGATGCTCGGGCTGTTCGGTACCGCCATTGGCGCCGGTACTTTGTTCCTGCCTATCAACGCGGGCCTGGGGGGCTTCTGGCCGCTGGTGATCCTGGCGTTGCTGGCCTTCCCGATGACGTTCTTTGCCCACCGTGGGCTGACCCGTTTCGTGCTGTCCGGCCGCGAAGGTTCCGACATCACCGACGTGGTTGAAGAGCATTTCGGTATCAAGGCCGGTGCACTGATCACCTTGCTGTACTTCTTTGCGATTTTCCCGATCCTGCTGATCTACAGCGTGGCGCTGACCAATACTGTCAGCAGCTTCATGGAGCACCAACTGCACATCCTGCCGCCGCCTCGGGCGATCCTGGCGTTTGTATTGATCCTGGGCCTGTTGGCCGTGGTGCGTTGCGGTGAGCAGGTGATCGTCAAGGCCATGAGCCTGATGGTGTACCCGTTTATTGTGGCCTTGCTGTTCCTGGCGGTGTATCTGGTGCCGCACTGGACCGGTGGCATCCTCAGCACCGCCAGTGAAGTCCCCGCGCCTTCAGCCTTGCTCAACACGCTGTGGCTGGCGATTCCGGTGATGGTGTTCTCGTTCAACCATTCGCCGATCATCTCGGCCTTTGCGGTGGACCAGAAGCGCCAGTACGGCGTACACGCCGAGGAGCGCAGCGCGCAGATCCTGTCCCGCGCGCACCTGTTGATGGTGGCGATGGTGCTGTTCTTCGTGTTCAGTTGCGTGCTGACCCTGTCGCCCGCGCAGTTGGCCGAAGCCAAAGCGCAAAACCTGTCGATCCTGTCGTACCTGGCCAACCACTTCGATAACCCGACGATTGCCTTTGCCGCACCGTTGATTGCGTTCGTGGCGATTGCCAAGTCGTTCCTGGGCCACTACATCGGCGCCAGCGAAGGCCTCAAGGGCCTGGTGGTCAAGACCGGTCGCCGCCCGGCACCCAAGACCCTGGACCGCATGACCGCCGCCTTCATGTTGGTGGTGTGCTGGATCGTCGCCACGCTTAATCCGAGCATCCTCGGCATGATCGAGACCCTGGGTGGGCCGGTGATTGCGTCGATTCTGTTCCTGATGCCGATGTACGCGATCCGCAAGGTGCCGGCCATGGCCAAGTACCGTGGGCAGGCGTCGAATGTGTTTGTGACTGCGGTTGGCTTGGTTGCCATTACGGCGTTGGTGTATTCGCTGGTTGCTTGAGCCCTGATGCGGTCTATCTGACTGCACGGCTCTAAAAGTGTGGGAGCTGGCTTGCCTGCGATAGCGGTGTATCAGTCACTAGAGAGGTGATTGAACTGACGTCATCGCAGGCAAGCCAGCTCCCACATTTGTTTTGTGTTGGCAGTAAAGGTTAATTCCAGGCATAAAAAACGCCGCGTACCTTGCGATACGCGGCGTTCTTCACATCAACACACCGTTAAGCTTGAATCACCGGGATGTTGGCGCTTGCTGCGATCTTGCGGAACTCAGCGATCTGGTCGAAGTTCAGGTAGCGGTAGACGTCACTGGCCATGGTGTCCAGTTTCGCTGCGTAGCCCATGTACTCTTCGACGGTCGGCAGGCGACCCAGAGTGGAGGCGACTGCCGCCAGCTCAGCCGATGCCAGGTAGACGTTTGCACCATCACCCAGGCGGTTCGGGAAGTTACGGGTCGAGGTCGACACGACGGTGGAGTTCGGCTCAACGCGTGCCTGGTTACCCATGCACAGCGAGCAGCCTGGCATTTCCATACGTGCGCCAGCCTTGCCGTAGATGCCGTAGTAGCCTTCTTCGGTCAGTTGGTGCGCGTCCATCTTGGTCGGCGGCGACAGCCACAGACGGGTAGGCAGCTGGCCCTTGACCTGCTCCAGCAGCTTACCGGCAGCGCGGAAGTGACCGATGTTGGTCATGCACGAACCGATGAACACTTCGTCGATCTTCTCGCCAGCGACGCTGGACAGCAGACGGGCGTCGTCCGGGTCGTTTGGCGCGCAGAGGATCGGTTCGTTGATTTCCGACAGGTCGATTTCGATGATTTCGGCGTATTCGGCGTCGGCATCGGCTTCCATCAGCTCCGGGTTGGCAACCCAGGCTTCCATCGCTTGGGCGCGACGTTCCAGGGTGCGTGCATCGCCGTAGCCTTCGCCGATCATCCAGCGCAGCAGGGTGATGTTGGAGTTCAGGTACTCGGTAACGGACTCTTTGGACAGCTTGATGGTGCAACCGGCAGCCGAACGTTCAGCCGAGGCGTCGGACAGTTCGAAAGCCTGTTCCAGCGTCAGGTCGTTCAGGCCTTCGATTTCCAGGATGCGGCCAGAGAAGGCGTTCTTCTTGCCTTTCTTCTCTACGGTCAGCAGGCCAGCCTGGATCGCGTAGTAAGGAATGGCATGCACCAGGTCACGCAGGGTGATGCCAGGTTTCATCTTGCCTTTGAAGCGCACCAGAATCGATTCCGGCATGTCCAGTGGCATTACGCCAGTGGCTGCGGCGAACGCGACCAGGCCAGAACCGGCCGGGAACGAGATGCCCATCGGGAAACGGGTGTGGGAGTCGCCACCGGTACCGACGGTGTCCGGCAGCAGCATGCGGTTCAGCCAGCTGTGGATGATGCCGTCGCCTGGACGCAGCGATACACCGCCACGGGTCATGATGAAGTCAGGCAGGGTGTGGTGGGTGGTCACGTCGATCGGCTTCGGGTAAGCCGCGGTGTGGCAGAAGGACTGCATCACCAGGTCGGTCGAGAAGCCCAGGCACGCCAGGTCTTTGAGTTCGTCACGGGTCATTGGGCCGGTGGTGTCCTGGGACCCCACGGTGGTCATCTTCGGCTCGCAGTAGGTGCCAGGACGAACGCCTTTGCCTTCTGGCAGGCCGCAAGCCTTGCCGACCATTTTCTGTGCCAGGGTGAAGCCTTTGCCGGTGTCGACAGGCGCTTCAGGCAGCTTGAACAGGTCGGTAGGGCCCAGGCCCAGCTCAGCGCGTGCCTTGTCGGTCAGGCCACGGCCGATGATCAGCGGGATACGGCCGCCGGCGCGAACTTCGTCCAACAGCACCGGGGTCTTCATTTCGAAGGTGGTCAGGACTTCGTCGGTGCCGTGCTTGCAGACTTTGCCAGCATGCGGGTACAGGTCGATCACGTCGCCCATGTTCATGTTGGTGACGTCGAATTCGATTGGCAGTGCGCCAGCATCTTCCATGGTGTTGTAGAAGATCGGAGCGATCTTGCTGCCGAAGCAGAAACCGCCAGCACGCTTGTTCGGCACGTAAGGCACGTCGTCACCGAAGAACCACAGTACCGAGTTGGTTGCCGATTTACGCGACGAACCGGTACCGACCACGTCACCCACGTAGGCGATCGGGAAGCCTTGGCCGCGCATCTCTTCGATCTGCTTCATCGGGCCGGTCTTGCCTTGCTCGTCCGGCACGATGCCTTCGCGAGCCATTTTCAGCATGGCCAGGGCGTGCAGCGGGATGTCAGGGCGGGACCAGGCGTCAGGCGCAGGCGACAGGTCGTCGGTGTTGGTTTCGCCGGTGACCTTGAAGACGCGCAGGCTGATCTTGTCGGCCAGGGTAGGGCGGTTGCGGAACCACTCGCCGTCAGCCCAGGACTGGATCACGCCTTTGGCGTGCTCGTTGCCGTTGCGGGCTTTTTCGGCGACGTCGTGGAACGCATCGAACATCAGCAGGGTGTGCTTGAGTTGGGCGGCCGCGACGGGTGCCAGTTCGGCGTCGTCCAGCAGCTCGACCAACGTCACGATGTTGTAGCCACCCTGCATGGTGCCGAGCAGTTCAACAGCGCGTTTCTTGTCGATCAGGGGGGAAGTGGCTTCGCCCTTGGCCAGGGCAGACAGGAAACCGGCCTTTACGTAGGCAGCTTCGTCAACGCCTGGTGGAATGCGGTTGGTGATCAGGTCAACGAGGAATTCTTCTTCGCCAGCCGGAGGATTTTTCAGCAGCTCGACCAGGCCTGCGGTTTGTTCGGCGTTAAGCGGCTGGGGAACGATACCCAGTGCTGCGCGCTCTTCGATATGTTTGCGGTAGGCTTCAAGCACAGTTATTACCCTCATCAGTGGTCCCACGGGACGCTCATCCAGAAATGAACGGCACGCATGCGCTCAGGGGCTTTTTGGGCCGCAAAGCCAGCGCTGCCGGCATTCCTTTACAGAAGCTGCTTTCAAAGTTTTACGCCTGCAGAACGGAGCTGATGAGGGTTGGCGCGGGCTCTGACCTACCGGGTCGAACCTGCGCCAACACCGTTCTGAAGGAACGACTGTGCTCGTGACGCTTTGAAAACAGCTTCCAGCGGATTATTGGCGCCTTACAAGGCCGGGTGATTCTACGGCAAAAAAAATCTAAAGGTAAGTTGCCTACTCAAGTTTGCTGGGTGATCAACCTTAGACAAAGGGCTAACATGGCGCACTGTTTCGCTGATTTGCGTGTTGCTGCTCATGCCCAACCAAACCATCAAGACCCCCTGCGTCGGCCTGTGTTCCACGGTCTACGGCGATCTCGTGTGCCGTGGATGCAAGCGCTTCCACCATGAAGTGATCCAGTGGAATGGCTATAACGAAGAAGAAAAACGTGCGGTCTGGCTCAGGCTTGAGCAGCTGTTGGTGCAGGTCATGGCCGGTAAAGTGGAGGTTTTCGACCCCAAGACACTGCGCGGGCAGTTGGAGCAACGCAAGATTCGCTTTGTGCCACACCAGTCCGAGTATTGCTGGGCCTATCAGTTGATCGCCCGTGGGGCCCGGGTGATCAATAACCTGGAGGCCTATGGCATGGTGCTGTTGCCGGAGTTTCGCGACTGGGCGCTGCCTGAACTGCGCGATGCCATTGATCGCGAGTTCTTTATCTTGTCCGAGGCGCATTACCAGCGCTATATCGCGCCGGGGTTCTTGAAAGATGCGCTGGGTTGACTGACTGGCGAGGTCAATGTGGGAGCTGGCTTGCCTGCGATAGCGGTGTATCAGGAGCAAATGCGCCAGCTGACCCACTGCAATCGCAGGCAAGCCAGCTCCCACATTTGATCCACATTGCCTGAAGGTCGGTGTCAGGGCTTGGTCGCCAGCTCTTGCAGATGATCCATGAGCGTCTGCGGCTTGAGCACCAGCACATCGCTTTGCACCGCATCCAGCACCACTTCTGCGGTATTGCCGATCAACGCGCCGGAAATCCCCGTGCGCGCCACCGTGCCGATAATGGTCACCGCGGCCTGCAACCGATGGGCGATATGTGGGATCAGCACATCGGCCGGGCCTTCTTCGATATGCAGGTGCCTGTCGTCCACGTCGAACTCGGCCTGGAAGGCCTTGCATTGCTCGCGGTAACGCGCCTCGATGGTTTCCTTGAGCTGAAAGGTCGGGTCTGCCGCCGACAGCATGGGCGAGGGGTGAGCGCTGATCACATGCAACTGCGCTTTGGCGAGGCTGGCGATATCAAAGCCATGGTCGATGATCGAATTGTGCAGCGAGCGGTGTTCGCCGTCGGCGTTGCCCACGTCGATGGCCGCCAGGATCACGCTGCCCGCCCAGGGGGTGGCGGTTTTGACCAGCAACACCGGCGTTGGGCAGTAGCGCAGCAACTTCCAGTCCGCCGGGGTCAGCAGGGCTTTTTTCAGTGGGTTGTCGGGGAAGTGCTGTTTGATCACCAGGCCACAGCCTTCGGCTTGCTGCACATCGATGATGGTTTCATGCAGGCTGTCGTTCCAGGCCTGCTCGGTGGTGACGCTGTAGCCGTCTTCTTTCAAGCCCTCCTTGAGCAGGCTCAGCAGCGCCGAATGCTCGTGCTTCTTGTCACAGACCAGCAAGTGCAGGTGCGCGTCGGTCACTTTGGCAATCAGCTTGGCACGCTTGAGGGCCAGGCTTTCCGAATGCTCGGGCTCGATGACCACCAGGATGCTGCGGATGGCTTGCATGGTCGGGATCTCCAAAAGGGCGGGCGTTGGTTAACTATAGTTGCTGGCCGGCAGCCGTCATGTTGATACACATCAAGGCCGGTGGCTGGTGGTCTGCGGCGGGGTCGGTATAATCGGCGCCCTTTTGTGATCCTTTGCCCGTGAGCCCGATGAACCTGCCCGAAATCCATGAATTCCTCGGCTGCCGCACCCCCGATGCCTGGGTCCAGGCCGCGTTGGCCGATCAGGAAACCCTGCTGATCGACCACAAGAACTGCGAATTCAAAGCCGCCAGCACCGCCTTGAGCCTGATGGCCAAGTACTACGGCCACGTTGACCTGATCAACATGATGTCGCGCCTGGCCCGCGAAGAGTTGGTGCACCACGAGCAGGTCATGCGCCTGATGAAAAAGCGCAAGGTCGAACTGCGTCAACTGCACGCCGGGCGTTATGCCTCGGGTTTGCGCAAGGTGGTGCGCAGCCATGAGCCGGTCAAGCTGGTAGACACCCTGGTGGTGGGCGCCTTTATCGAAGCGCGCAGTTGCGAGCGGTTCGAAGCGCTGGTGCCGCATTTGGACGAAGAACTCGGCAAGTTCTATTTCGGCTTGCTCAAAAGCGAGGCGCGGCACTTCCAGGGCTACTTGAAACTGGCATACCAGTACGGCGACGCCAAGGATATCGCCCAGGTGATCGAGCGGGTGCGGGCCACCGAGCAGGACCTGATCGAATCACCCGACGTCGAGTTCCGCTTTCACAGTGGCGTGCCAGCCTGAGGCCACGGCCACACCGATCGAGGCGGTGATCCCGGTCAGCAGCAGGATCACCGTTGGCGTGCCCAAAGGCGCTGCCAACACGGCAATCATCAAGCCCGCCAAGGGCTGGGCCAGGTTGTTGAGCAAGGTCATCACGCCAACGGTCTTGCCGAAGTCCTGCACCGGAATCACCCGTTGGCGGGTGCTGCGCAGGTACACGTTGAACATCTTGTCGAAACCGGTCAGCAGCAGGAACCCCACCGTGTAGGCCCACACGCCGGGGCTGAGCGCTGTGATCAGCGCGCCGACGGTGATCATCGAGTACGACAACCCGCCCAGTACCTTCAGCTTCAGTGATGAATGCGCCAGGTAGAACAGAATCGCGATTGTCACCAGCGCCCCGGCGGCTTGCAGCAGGGCATAGGCGTCTTTGCCCGCTGCGTAGTGGCCGGTGACCATGGCCGCCGAGGTGGCCAGCGTCACGCCGACCATCAGGTTCACACCGACCGCCAGGACGATGATGCGCTTCAACTCCACCCGGTTGAGGATGTGGCCAAAAGCGGTGCGCAGGGGTTGCAGCCAGTTACCCGGCTGTTGTTCATGGATGTGCAGGTCCACCGTGGTGTTGCGCTGCCAGATCAGCATCGCCAGGTCTGCCAGTACAAACAGCGCGGCGACGCCCAGCACTACCCATGGCCACGCCCAGACTTCCAGCATCAGCGCCGCCACCAATGGCCCGAGCACCAGTCCGCCCTGGTCGGCGATCTGCGAATAGGACAAGGTCTTGGCGTAGGTGTACTGCCCGAAGATATGCGGCATCACCACTTCCCGCGCCATGATGCCCTGGGTGGTCAACATGCCGCATACCGCGGACAGCATGACCAGCCAATGGATACCGTCGAACAGCCCATACAGCGCCATCGCCACCACGCAGGCCAAGGCCCGATACACCTGGCTGATATGCAGGATACGCACCGGTGAAAACCTGTCGCACAACGCGCCGCACACCGGAAACGCCAGGTAGCGCGGTAGTGACTCGACAAAAAACGCCAACCCCGCCCACGACACGCTTTGCGTGGTCTGGAACACGATCAGTGGCACGATAAACAGCAAAACCTGGTCGGCCAGCCGTGAAAGGAACAGCGAAATGAAGAACGCCAGGTAATCCTTGCGCATGGAACTCCCTGTCAATGGCGTTAAAAAGTGCAGGCTATTTGTTAAAAACTCTTAAAAGCATGAAGCTTCTTCGCTGGGGACTGGTCAGCCACCTCTGTCGGCCAGCTTGCCACCTATAATGGCCCCATTTCAATCCGCGCATCCACACTGAGAACTTATGGAAAACCTGGGTCTGGGCAAGGTCCTGCTCGTTGAGGACGATGAAAAGCTGGCAGGGCTGGTCTCGCACTTTCTGTCGCAGCATGGTTTCGAGGTACGGGTGGTATACCGGGGCGATGAAGCCCTGGCGGCGTTCCTGGATTTCAAGCCGAAGATCGTCGTGCTCGATCTGATGCTGCCGGGTCAGAGCGGGCTGCATGTCTGCCGCGAGATTCGCAACGTGTCGGACACGCCCATCGTGATCCTCACCGCCAAGGAAGATGACCTGGACCATATCCTTGGCCTTGAGTCCGGTGCTGACGACTACGTGATCAAGCCGATCAAACCGCCGGTGTTGTTGGCGCGCCTGCGTGCGCTGCAGCGCCGCCAGGTACCCGAGCCCACCGTGCGCGGTGCCCTGGAATTTGGCCGCTTGTCGATTGATCGCAGTTGCCGGGTGGTCCGCCTGGGCGGCGAGACCATTGACCTCACCACCATGGAGTTCGAGTTGCTGTGGTTGCTGGCCAGCAGCGCGGGCAAGATTCTCTCTCGCGACGACATCCTCAACCGCATGCGCGGCATTGCCTTTGACGGGCTGAACCGCAGCGTAGACGTGTACATCAGCAAACTGCGCGGCAAGCTCAATGACAACCCCCGCGAGCCGGTGTGCATCAAGACCATCTGGGGCAAGGGCTACCTGTTCAACCCGTTCGCGTGGGAGGTGTAGATGCTGCGCTTGTACCTGCGCCTCTATTTGATTCTCGCGCTCGGCCTGGCCGGGTCGATCTGGCTGGTCAACTTCGGCCTGGACGCTTACATGCCCGAGTCCAACGAGACCTATAACCGTGAAGCCCTGCGCGGCCCGGCGTGGGCCCTGGTGGAACAGTTGCGCCCCGTGCAGGCAGAGGCGCGCCAGGCACGCCTGGACGAACTGCAACCGCATTACGGCTTGCGGCTCGAACTGGTGCAGCGCGACACCCAGGATTTGAGCGAACGGGAACAGAAACTCCTGGCGGCTGGCCAGGTAGTGGTGCGCGAGGACTTCATGAAATTTCTTGCGCCTATCGACGACGGCCCGCAACTGCTCGAAATCAGATTGCCGGAGGAACCCAAGTGGTTGTACCTCTGGGCCTACGCTTTCCTGGGCGTGAGCCTGGCCATCGTCCTGTATTTCTGGGTGCGTCCACACTGGCGCGACCTGGAGCACATCCGCCTGGCAGCGCAACGTTTCGGTGACAATGACCTGGGCTCGCGCATCTTGCTGCCGACTCGCTCCACCGTGCGTTCACTGGCCGGGCACTTCAACCAGATGGCCGAGCGCATCGAAGGTTTGATCGCCAACCAGCGCGAACTCACCAACGCGGTCTCCCACGAATTGCGTACACCGATTGCGCGGCTGTCATTCGAGCTGGACCAACTCAGGCAGCAGAGCGACCCACGGCAAAGCCGAGCGTTGATCAACGACATGTACGCCGACCTCGGTGAACTGGAAGAAATGGTCTCCGAGCTGTTGACCTATGCCAGCCTTGAGCCAGGCGCGACCCAGGTCACCCGCGAGCATATCGAGGCCCACAGTTGGCTCGACAGTGTGATCGGCAGCGTGGCCCTGGAGGCCGAAGCGGAAGGGGTGCAGTTGTCGTTGCGCACCTGCGAGGTGGACGTTATCCAGATCGAGCCACGCTTTATGGCGCGGGCCGTGATCAACCTGCTGCGCAACGCGATTCGTTATGCCGATCGCCGCGTGGAAGTGTCGCTGGTCAAGTTTGGCAGCGGTTACGAAGTGCGGGTCAACGACGATGGGCCGGGGGTACCGCTGGAGGGTCGCACCAAGATATTCGAACCCTTCCTGCGCCTTGACGCCAGCCGCGACCGCCGCACAGGCGGATTTGGTCTGGGCCTGGCGCTGGTCAAGCGTGTCAGCCAGTGGCACGGCGGGCAGGTGGAAGTGCAGGATTCGGAGTGGGGCGGGGCGTCGTTTCGAATGACGTGGGCATACGCCGAGTAAGGGGGCTTACCCTAATGCCATCCTGTAGGAGCGAGCTTGCTCGCGAAAAACCTCAACGATAACGCGTGTTTTCTGGATAAACGCGGCGCCTGCGAGTTTTGCGCGAGCAAGCTCGCTCCTACAGAGGGCAAGTCAGATCAGAAGGTGTACTGCAGCTCCCCCAACACCGACGCTTGCAGCCGCTGCTCCACAATCGGGCTCTTGCCTGCTTCATCCGCCAGGTATTGCACATCGAGCAGGGTCGAGAACTGCGTGTGTTCGTTGATCGGCACGCTCCATGAGAGGTTCATGCCATTGCTGATATTGCCGGCACTTGCCTTGTATTCCTTGAAGCGGCTGCGGGTGGCCTGGTCGGCAGTCACGCCGTACCAGGTTTGCAGGTAGTTGCGGTCACCGAAGTGGCTGTTGATGGCGGCATCGACGGAGCCGTAGCGGCCTTCATAGAGATTGGTACCCAGGCTCAACTCCAGGTGGGTAAAAGCCTTGCCGGTTTCCTTGTGTTTATCTTCTTCAAGCGCATGTTCCAGGGTGGCGCCGATGATCACACCGCCGAGGTTGTAGGCGGCACTCACCCCCAATTGCGGACGTGACTTGATCTCGCCCATGCCTTTGAGGCGTTTGGAGCCGGCATGCATGCTTTCATTTTTATCCTTGCGCGAATCGCTTGCGCCAACGTATGCGCTGAAGCTCAGGGCATTACCTTCGTAACCCCAGCCCAAGCCCGTATCAGTGTCGAGGAAGACGCCCCAGGGGCTGATGATTTTGCCACCGAGCACAGGCGCCGTCATACGTTCGTCGCTGCCACTGTAGCGGGGTGCGTTGGCCATGCCGGCCTTGAGGCTGTATTGCCAGTCTTCGGCAAGCGCCGTATCGGCGGCGGCGAGCAGGCACAGTGAGGTCAATGACAGGCACAGGTTTTTTGAGTGCATCAGGGTGTTTTCCTGGTTAGAGGTTCAAGGGTGTGTGGGGTGAATGGGTGCGTTTGAACGAGTAGCCCGAAGCACTCAGGCCGTTGACCTGGCGGCTGACGGTATCGCCCAGGCCGTAGCCGTTGCCGGCCAGCACCGCATGGGCGTTGTCGATGGGCAGCAGGATGTAGTCGGTCAACGGCTCGCCGTGCAATTGGCCGCGAATCACCAGGAAACCGTCCTCCTGGCGCACGCTGATGCCACTCAATGGCGCGTCGGGTTCATGGCTGCTGAGCACCTGGTAGGTGCCGACCGTGTTGGCCCAGGCGGCGGACAAGGGCGGCGGCTCGATGCGTTCGCCGATGGCAATGCGTTGGCCATGGCTGCGGGCGGTGAGCATTTGGCGGCCTTGTACCGTGACCACATCCAGCTGCACGCGGCCCAACTCGCCAAGGTCCTTGCGCCAGAACCCCAGTATCTTTTTCTGCGCCCGCAGCCAGCCTTGCTCATCACGTAATAGCTGGAAATCGTAGCCGGCCAGTTCACCGGTCAAGCGCGCATGCTCATCTCTGATGCGGAACACGCCCCAGGCGGTCGCGTAGAAGCCGGCCAGGCGCTTGCGATCCACCGCCGCCGGTACATGGCGCAGCTTGAGGCCGTGGCTGGGGGCCTGGCAGTCATCGGCGCATACGGGCTTGCCGGTCTGAGCCTGGAGCATCAGGCGCAGGCTGTCGGTGGTCAGCGACACCACCATGTCTTCGGCGTTGCTGTCGTTGGCCATGATGACCACGGCCAGTTGCTGATCCGGCAGCAGGGTCAACTGGGCCACGAAGTTGTCGCCGCCACCGCTGTGCTGGTAGGTGCGCACACCGGGGCCGATGGGCTCGTCACCACAGGGCGCCAAGAACCAGCCCAAGCCCATCTGGCAGTCGAAATCCAAGGCATTGCCGGTGTTTTGCTGGGTAAACATGGCGTCGATAGACGTGCTGCCGAGGATCTGGCTGCCCTTGTAGGTGCCCTTGGCAAACAGCATGCGTACGTAGCGGCTGAGGTCTTTGGGGCTGGTCCACAGGCCACCGGCGGCGAGGTCACGCACCTGGGGGTCGGTGCTGGCCTTGCCATCCTCGTAGCCGTGGGCGCGATAGCTCATTTGCGCACCGGTACCCAGGAAACTGGACTGGTTCATTCGCAAGGGTGTGAGCAGGCTGCTTTGTAACTGGGCTTCGAAGCTTTTGCCGCTGCTGCGCTCAATGGCGGCGCCCACCAACGCATAGCCAAGGTTGGAATACGCCACCTGGGAACCCGGCAGGCTGCTCAGCCACACACCCGACACACGCATCGGCATCTGCCCCATGGCATAGGTGCTGCGCAGGTCGCGCAGGTGCTCGCTGGGCAAGCCGGATTGATGGCTGAGCAAGCGCCGCAAGGTGATCGCTCGATCCGCCTCGGCCTGATCGCTGTGAAAGCGGGAGCGCACGTAGAACTCACGCAGGGTCTGCTGGATTGGCGCATCCAGCGCCAGGTGTTGCTGCTCCACCAGTTGCAGCGCTGCCGTGGCGCTCAGCAGCTTGGAGATGCCACCTGCGCGAAACGCGGTATTGGGCGTGACCGGCACCCCCAGGTCTTTGTCAGCCAGGCCAAAGCCGCGGGCCCAGATCAGCTCCTGGCCATTGACCAGGGCAATCGACAATCCCGCCACATTGTCCCGCGCCATCTCCTGGGGAATGCGGGTTTGCAGGTAGCGGATGATTGCGCCGTAATCGCCTTTTTGAATCGGCGGCGGGACAGGCGGTTGCGAGTGGCAACCGATACTGCCCAACAGGCAACCCAAGAGCGGAATACCGCGCAGTCTGCGAAACATCGAGAGCACCCGAATGATGATTTGGATGCTGGAATGCTAGGGCGGCGAGGGCTTGGAATCTTTGAGTGCTTTGTCGGGAAACTGTCAAAGACTGTTAACGGCCGCTTACAAAAACATCAGGATTTGCCCTGGGGGGCGGGCATCAACGTGGCGATCAGGGCGCGAATGGTCCCCGGCAGCGCTTCCAGCTCGCGTACCAGGATGCTGCGCTCGCGAATCGCCCAGGGCTCGTCCAGTTTCACCGTCACCAGTTGCATGGTGCGGCTGTGACGCAGGGCGGCGGACTCTGGAATGATGCCAATGCCCACGCCGGCCTCGACCATCCGGCAGATCGCCTCGAAGCTCGAGACCTGGATACGCAGCGACAATTGCTTGCCCAGACGCTCGACGTGTTCGCGCAGGAAACTCAACAGCGTGCTGCCTTCATGCAGGCCGATATGCTGATACGCCAGGGTCTGCTCAAGGGTCACCGAAGGCTGGTCGGCCAACGGATGCCCGACGGGTACCATCAGCACCAGTTCGTCGGTGCTGAAATGCAACACTTGCAGGCCGGAGGCTTCCACGGGGCCGGCGATGATGCCCATGTCACTGGTGCCATCGAGCACCCCACGCACGATGTCCCGCGACAGGCGCTCCTGCAGGTCGACGGTGACGCCCGGGCGCTGTGACAGAAAGCCTGCCAAGACCTCCGGCAAAAACTCGGTGACCGCCGTGGTGTTGGCGAAGATACGGATATGCCCGGCCGAATCCACGCCGTATTGGGTGAACTCGCTTTTGAGGTAATCCACCTGGCGCATGATCAACCGCGCATGGTGTAACAGGCGCTCGCCTGCCGGGGTGATCTCCACGCCCCGGCTGTCGCGGTACAACAGGCGCGTGTCGAGCTGGCCTTCCAGGGCCTTGATCCGCGCACTGGCGGCAGCCGGCGAGAGGAAGGCGCGCTTGGCACCCTGGGTGAGGCTGGGGGATTCGGCGATATGGATAAACAGGCGCAGGTCGGCGAGATCGAAGTGCATGCAAAACTCCCGGACAACAGGTTTCCTGTGGGAGCTGGCTTGCTGTGGCGAGGGAGCTTGCTCCCGCTCGACAGCGCAGCTGGAGCCGGCTTTTTTGGGGGCGCTACGCACCCCAGCGCAAGCAAGCTTGCTCGCCACAGCAAGCCAGCTCCCACATTGGTTCACGGTGTGGCTGTTAGCGTTCAGCATAACCGAACGCTGGTTTATTGAAATGCAAATTCTCAGAACGGGCAGGCCCTTGCATGATCCACGGCAGACACCCACTGCCTGAGGACCTGCACCCGATGAGCGCCACTGATTGGATCGGCCGAAGTGAGACCGCCCACGACCACCTGAGCCATAACCTGCTCAAGCGCATCGCCGCGACGTTAGGTGAAGAGGTGCCTGCCGACGGCGACGCTGTGCCTGCGTTGTGGCAATGGTGCTTTTTCCAGGACCCGCTGCCGGAGGTGGCGTTGGGCGGCGACGGCCACCCGGCACGCGGCGGGTTCCTGCCACCGGCCGATAACCGCAATCGCATGTGGGCCGGAGGGCGTGTTGAATTTCTGCAGCCACTGCGGGCTGGCGAGGCGGCTACGCGCGTGTCGACCATCACCCAGGTCGAAGAAAAGACCGGGCGCACCGGCTCACTGCTATTTGTCACCGTGCGCCATGACTACTCCCAGGAAGGGCGCCTGGCCATCCGCGAGGAACAGGACATCGTCTACCGCGAACCCACGCCACCCAAGCCTGGCAGCGGCGACGCGCTGGCCCGGGGCGAATGGACAGAGGCCGTCGAGCCGACGCCGACCCTGTTGTTCCGCTACAGCGCCGTCACGTTCAACGGCCACCGCATCCACTACGACTACCCCTATGTCACCGGTACCGAAGGCTATGCCGGCCTGGTGGTGCATGGCCCGCTGATCGCCACTTTGAACCTGCGTGCGTTCTGCCGGGCGCACCCTGAGGCGACCCTGCGCCGCTTTGCCTATCGCGGCGTGCGCCCACTGATTGCGCCACAGCCTTTTGAGGTCGGCGGGCGCATCACCGCAACCGGCGTCGCAGAACTCTGGGCTGGCAACACTGAAGGCCTGGCACAGACCGCCCAAGTGCATTTCGAATAACCCGATAACAACAGGCGGAGAGCCGTTAATGAATGCCCATGACAACGAAGAACTCAAGGCCATCCGCGAAGGCGTGCGCGCCTTGTGCGCCGAGTTCGATGCCGCTTACTGGCGCAAGATCGATGAAGAAAAAGGCTTCCCCGAAGCCTTCGTCAAGGCCCTGACCGACGCCGGTTGGCTGTCGGCCATGATCCCCGAGGAATACGGCGGTTCCGGCCTGGGCCTGGCCGAAGCCTCGGTGATCCTTGAGGAAGTCAACCGCTGCGGCGGCAACTCGGGCACCGTACACGGCCAGATGTACAACATGTTCACCCTGCTGCGTCACGGCAGCGAAGCGCAAAAACGCTTCTACTTGCCCAAGCTGGCCAGCGGCGAATTGCGCCTGCAGTCGATGGCCGTCACCGAACCCACTACCGGCACCGACACCACCAAGATCAAGACCACGGCGATCAAGCGCGGCGACAAGTACGTGATCAACGGCCAGAAAGTCTGGATCTCTCGGGTACAGCATTCCGACCTGATGATCCTGCTGGCACGCACCACGCCCTTGGCCGACGTAAAGAAAAAATCCGAAGGCATGTCAATCTTCCTGGTAGACCTGCGCCACGCCATCGGCAACGGCCTGACCGTGCAGCCCATCGCCAATATGGTCAACCACGAGACCAACGAGCTGTTCTTCGACAACCTGGAGCTGCCCCTGGACAGCCTGATTGGCGAGGAGGGCAAGGGCTTCAAATACATCCTCGATGGCCTGAATGCCGAGCGCACGCTGATTGCCGCCGAGTGCATCGGTGACGGCCGCTGGTTCATCGAAAAGGCCAGCGCCTATGCCCGCGACCGTGTGGTGTTTGGCCGGCCCATCGGGCAAAACCAGGGCGTGCAGTTCCCGATTGCCGAGGCGCATATCGAGATCGAAGCGGCCGACCTGATGCGCTGGCGTGCCTGCGAGGAATACGACAGCGGCAAAAACGCCGGGGCCAGTGCCAACATGGCCAAGTACCTGGCGGCCAAGGCGTCCTGGGAAGCGGCCAACGCCTGCCTGCAAACCCACGGTGGCTTCGGCTTTGCCTGCGAGTACGACGTGGAGCGCAAATTCCGCGAGACCCGCCTGTACCAGGTGGCGCCGATCTCCACCAACCTGATCCTGTCCTACGTGGCCGAGCATTTGCTCGAATTGCCACGCAGCTTCTGAGGGCCTTGAGCATGCATCATACCCAAGCCCTGTGCCGGTTCCTGGCCGAGCTGACGTACTCACAATTGCCCGAGCCCGTGCTGGCGCGCACCGAAGAGCTGTACCTGGATTGGCTCGCATCAGCCTTGGCCAGCCAAGGCGCGCACCCGATCCCCTTGTTTGAACGCTACGCGCAGAAGATGGGCCCGAGCAGCGGCCCGGCCCAGATGATCGTCAACGGCACCGGCACCAGCGCGTATTTCGCCGCACTGGTCAACGCCGCCTCCTCACACCTGGTGGAGCAGGATGACCTGCACAACAGTTCCGTGCTGCACCCGGCCACCGTGGTGTTTCCCGCCGCGTTGGCGGCTGCCCAGGACCTCGGCAAGTCTGGCCGTGAACTGTTGCTGGCCTCGGTGGCCGGCTACGAGGCGGGGATTCGCATCGGTGAGTTCATGGGCCGCTCGCACTACCGCATCTTCCACACCACGGCCACGGTCGGCACCCTGGCGGCGGCGGTCGCGGTGGGCAAGTTGCTCGATTTCAACGAAGAACAATTCATCAACCTGCTCGGCAGCGCCGGCACCCAGGCTGCCGGGCTGTGGGAGTTTCTGCGCGATGCCGCCGACTCCAAGCAACTGCACACGGCCAAAGCGGCGGCGGACGGCTTGCTGGCGGCTTACCTTACGGCCGATGGGCTGACCGGCGCGCGCAATATCCTTGAAGGTGAGCAAGGTTTGGCGGCCGGTATGTCCAGTGATGCCCAACCGGGCAAATTGTCTTCCGAGCTGGGCAGCCGTTGGGCGCTGGTGGAAACCTCGTTCAAATTCCACGCCTCCTGTCGCCACACCCATCCTGCTGCCGATGCGCTGCTGGACGTGATGCAGCGTGAAGGCCTGAGCGCTGCGCAGATTTCCCAGGTGCAAACCCACGTGCACCAAGGCGCCATTGACGTACTCGGCCGAGTGACGGTGCCGGCCACCGTGCACCAGGCCAAATTTTCCATGGGCACGGTGCTTGGGCTGATCGCTGTGCATGGCAAAGCCGGTTTGCCTGAATTCCATGAGCTGGCGTTGACCGATCCTGCGGTCGCGGCGTTTCGCGACAAGGTCTGCATGAGCCTGGACCCCGAAGTCGACAACGCCTACCCGCAACGCTGGCTGGGCCGCGTTACCGTCACCACCACCGATGGCCGCACGCTGCACGGTGCCATTGATGAACCCAAGGGCGACCCGGGCAACACCCTGAGCCGTGCCGAGCTGGCGGACAAGTTCCAGCGCCTGGCCCACTTCAGCGGCGCCCGCACCCCGGCCCAGGCCAGAGGCCTGATCGAGCAGGTGTGGAACCTGCGCACTACCGCGTCCATGGCCCATTGGCTTTGAGGGATTTGTCATGACTGAACAACGACCGCTGGACGGCATCACCGTCGTCAGCCTGGAACACGCGATTGCCGCGCCATTTTGCACGCGCCAGCTGGCCGACCTCGGTGCCCGGGTCATCAAGGTAGAGCGCCCCGGCACCGGCGACTTCGCCCGTGGCTATGACGAGCGGGTGCGTGGCCTGGCGTCGCATTTCGTCTGGACCAACCGCTCCAAGGAAAGCCTGACCCTGGACCTCAAGCAGGACGAGGCGGGCGCTATTCTGGATGCGCTTTTGGCCGATGCCGATGTGTTGGTGCAGAACCTTGCCCCCGGCGCGGCAGCGCGCATGGGCTTATCGTTCGAGACGCTGCACGTGCGCTTTCCACGCCTGATCGTCTGCGATATTTCCGGCTACGGTGAAGGCGGGCCCTACGAGAAAAAGAAAGCCTACGACCTGCTGATCCAGAGCGAGGGCGGCTTTCTCTCGGTGACCGGTGGCCCAGGTGAAGAGCAGATGGCCAAGGCCGGTTGCTCCATCGCGGATATCTCCGCCGGGATGTACGCCTACAGCGGCATTCTGTCGGCGCTGCTGCTGCGCGGCAAAACCGGCCAGGGCAGCCGCATTGATGTGAGCATGCTCGAAAGCCTGGTGGAGTGGATGGGCTATCCGATGTACTACGCCTTCGACGGCGCGCCGCCGCCACCGCGTGCGGGTGCCGCGCATTCGACGATTTACCCCTACGGGCCGTTTCCCACCGGGGGCGGCGGCACGGTGATGCTCGGCTTGCAGAACGAGCGCGAATGGGCGGCGTTCTGCGACAAAGTGCTGCTCACCCCGGCGCTGGCCATGGACGAACGCTTCAGCGCCAATTTCAAGCGCTCGGCCAACCGCGAGGTGCTGCGCCAGATCATCGTGGAGCGCTTTGCCCAACTGGACGTCGAGGCGGTGATCCAGCGCCTGGAAGACGCGCAAATTGCCAGCGCCCGGGTCAACGATATGCAAGGCGTGTGGGACCACCCGCAACTCAAGGCCCGCGACAGCTGGCGCGACGTCGACAGCCCGGCGGGGCCGTTGCCGTCGCTGCTGCCACCGGCCCGTAACGCTGCGTTTACCCCGCGCATGGACGGCGTTCCAGCGCTGGGGCAACACAGCCAAGGCATCCTCGACCAGTTGGGTTACTCCGTTGAGGCCATTAACCACCTGCGCGAGCGCGGCGTTATCTAATCAGGAATCAAGTGATGCCAAAGCCTTTAGTACGTTCTGCGCTGTTTGTGCCGGGCAGCCGCCCGGAGCGGTTTGCCAAGGCCCTGGCCAGCGGCGCCGACGCAGTGATTGTGGATTTTGAAGACGCGGTGGAAGAGCCGCTCAAACGTCAGGCCCGGGATAATCTGGGCGCGTTCCTGCACGCCCATCCTGAGGCCCAGGTGTGGGTGCGCATCAACGCGCCGCAACATGCCGAGCATTTTGAGGACGTGGCGTTCTGCAAGGCCCATGCAAATGTCGCCGGGGTATTGCTGCCCAAGGTCGAAAGCGCGGCCCAGGTGGCGGTGGTGGCCGCGACCGGCAAGGCTATCTGGCCGATTATCGAAAGCGCACGCGGTTTGCTGGCACTGGCGCAGATTGCCCAGGCGCCCCAGGTGGAGCGCCTGTCGTTCGGTGGCTTGGACCTGGCGCTGGACCTGAACCTGAGCAGTCACTCCCGTGCCGCCGAATTGGCCCTCGACCAGGCGCGCCTGGCGTTGATCGTGCATTCGCGCGCCGCGGGCCTGGCGGCGCCGCTGGACGGCGTGCACCCGGCCATCGACGACCCAGAAGGCCTGCACCGTTCGATCCGGCACGCCTATGAGATGGGTTTTGCCGGGGCGTTGTGCATTCATCCCAAGCAAGTCGCGGTGATCCATGCCGCGCTGGCGCCGAGCGCTGAAGAGCTGGCCTGGGCCAGGCGGGTGGTGGAGGCGGGCGCCCATGGGGCAGGGGCTTATCAGATTGATGGGCAGATGGTGGATGCGCCGGTGTTGCTGCGCGCTCAAAGGCTGCTGGCCGCGCAACTGTAACTGACAAAACCGGGAACAAAGTGTGGGAGCTGGCTTGCCTGCGATAGCGGCAGGACAGTCAATGTCTGTGTTGCCTGACACACCGCTATCGCAGGCAAGCCAGCTCCCACACTGGGCGCGTTCGGCCAGGCCGAACGCAGGTATCTAAAATTCGAAATTCACGACACGCGTTACATCAGGCACCTTGCCTTAAACACAACAATAAGAAGGTGATTCCCATGCTCAAGCTTTCCCGGGCGCTGCTGTGCGCCGCCACCTTGTTTACCGCTGGCCTGGCCCAGGCGGCAGACCCGATTGTGATCAAGTTCGCCCACGTGGTGGCCGAAAACACCCCCAAAGGCCAGGGCGCGCTGCTGTTCAAAAAACTTGCTGAAGAGCGCCTGCCCGGCAAGGTCAAGGTCGAGGTGTACCCGAACTCGTCGCTGTTTGGCGATGGCAAAGAAATGGAAGCATTGCTGCTGGGTGACGTGCAAATGCTGGCCCCGTCCCTGGCCAAATTCGAGCACTACACCAAGCAAGTGCAGATCTACGACTTGCCGTTCCTGTTCAACGACTTGGCCGCCGTCGACCGTTTCCAGGCGGCCCAGGGCAAGCAACTGCTGACCTCGATGCAGGATAAAAACATCCTCGGCCTGGCCTATTGGCACAACGGCCTCAAACAACTCTCTGCCAACAAGGCCCTGCATGAACCCAAGGACGCCCGTGGCCTGAAGTTCCGCGTGCAAGCTTCCAGTGTGCTCGAAGAACAGTTCAAGGCGATCCGCGCCAACCCGCGCAAAATGAGCTTTGCCGAGGTTTACCAGGGCCTGCAGACCGGTACCGTGAATGGCACCGAGAACACTTGGTCGAACTATGAAAGCCAGAAGGTCAATGAAGTGCAGAAGTACTTCACCGAGTCCAACCATGGCCTGATCGACTACATGGTGATCACCAACGCGAAGTTCTGGAATGGCCTGGCGCCGGATGTGCGCAGCACCCTGGAACAGATCATGGCCGAGGTCACCGTGGAGGTGAACAAGCAGGCCGAAGCGCTGAACCAGTCGGCCAAGCAGAAGATCATCGACGCCAAGACCAGCGAAATCATCGAACTGACCCCCGAGCAACGTGCGCTGTGGCGCGAAGCCATGCGCCCGGTGTGGCAGAAGTTCGAAGGCGAGATTGGGGCAGACCTGATCAAGGCGGCGGACGCTTCCAACCAGTAATCCCCTGTGGGAGCGGGCTTGCCCGCGACTGATCGTTCCCACGCTCAGCGTGGTAATGCATCTCGTGACGCTCCGCGTCGCCTTACGCACAGCGTGATACAGGACGTGGAACGTCCGGGGCGGCATTACCACGCGGAGCGTGGGAACGATCTAGCAGGTTGACCTGGCTTTTACCTATCTCTGCCTCGCGAGGTTTTGCCATGCAAACGCTAAGGCGCGTCTGGGAGCACCTGGAGGAAGGCTTTATCGCTTTCCTGCTGGCCGCCATGACCCTGGTGACATTCGTCTACGTCATGCTCAACAACGTCTACACCCTGTTCTTTGCCCTGGCCGACAAATGGGCCTGGAGCAGCCCCTTCTTCAATGCCCTGGGCGACGGCAGCATGACCTGGGCCCAAGAGATGACCTGGAGTGTGGCGCTGACCAAGGCCATGTTCGGCTGGTTGATTTTCTTCGGCATTTCCTACGGCGTGCGCACCGCTGGCCACCTGGGTGTGGACGCGCTGGTGCGGCTGACCCGGCGCCCGGTGCAGCGTCTGCTCGGCATGCTCGCCTGCCTGTGCTGCCTGGCCTATGCCGGGCTGTTCATGGTGGCCAGCTACAAGTGGGTAAGTGCGGTGATGACCGCGCATATCGGCGCCGAAGACCTCGACCAGTTCGGCATCGATGTCGGCGACATCGTGGTGATCGTGCCCATTGGCTTTGCGTTGGTATTGATCCGCTACCTGGAAATTTTCTACCGCATCTTTACCCACCGCCAGGTCGGGTTGGGGTTGGCCGACGAGGCCGGTGAGGCCAGCAAGTTGGCCGGCAGCCATGAGGAGCGTCACTGATGGCCGTGCTCTGTCTGTTTTTGCTGTTGTTCGTGTTCATGTTCCTGGGCGTGCCGATTGCGATTGCCCTGGGGCTGTCCGGTGCGGTGTCGATTTTGATGTTCAGCCAGGACTCGGTGAGTTCCCTGGCGATCAAACTGTTTGAAACCAGCGATGCCTACACCTTCCTGGCGATTCCGTTTTTCCTGTTGTCCGGTGCCTTCATGACCACCGGCGGCGTGGCCCAGCGGCTGATCGACTTTGCCAACGCCTGTGTCGGGCATATCCGCGGTGGCCTGGCGATTGCCGCAGTGCTGGCGTGCATGCTGTTTGCAGCGCTGTCCGGGTCGTCACCGGCCACGGTGGCAGCGGTGGGTTCGATTGCCGTGGCGGGCATGGTGCGCTCCGGTTATCCGAAGGAATTTGGTGCGGGCATCATCTGCAATGCCGGGACCTTGGGCATTCTGATTCCGCCGTCGATCGTGATGGTGGTGTATTCGGCGGCGACCGAAACCTCGGTGGGCAAGTTGTTCATGGCCGGGGTGATTCCGGGCTTGTTGCTGGGCCTGATGTTGATGGTCGCGATCTATATCGTCGCCCGCATCAAGAAGCTGCCGGCGCAACCC
This sequence comes from Pseudomonas sp. GW821-FHT07B01, assembly GCF_059419065.1. Taxonomy (NCBI): domain Bacteria; kingdom Pseudomonadati; phylum Pseudomonadota; class Gammaproteobacteria; order Pseudomonadales; family Pseudomonadaceae; genus Pseudomonas; species Pseudomonas sp. GW821-FHT07B01. The sequence goes on from NZ_JBWKRA010000022.1 coordinate 86,650, forward strand.
CGGGCGACATTCCGTGAGTGGCTGAGCTGTGCACGCCGGGCATTCTGGGGCCTGTTGCTGCTGGTGATCATCCTCGGCGGCATTTACAGCGGCATGTTCACCCCGACCGAAGCGGCGGCAGTGGCGGCCGTGTATTCAGCATTCGTCGCGCTGTTCGTCTACAAGGACATGAAGCTGTGCGACTGCCCCAAGGTGCTGCTGGAGTCGGGGCGCTTGTCGATCATGCTGATGTTCATCATCGCCAACGCCATGCTGTTTGCCCACGTGCTGACCACCGAACAGATCCCCCAGCAAATTACCGCGTGGGTAATCTCGGAAGGGCTGACGCCGATTGGCTTTTTGATCATGGTCAACGTGGTGCTGCTGATTGCCGGCAGCTTTATGGAGCCTTCGGCCATTGTGCTGATCCTGGCGCCGATCTTTTTCCCGATTGCGATGAAGCTGGGCATTGATCCGATTCACCTGGGGATTGTGATGGTGGTGAACATGGAAATCGGCCTGGTGCACCCGCCGGTGGGGCTGAACCTGTTCGTGACCTCGGCGGTGACCGGGCTGACATTGGGGCAGACTATTCGCGCGGCGATGCCGTGGCTGATGATTTTGCTGGTGTTCCTGATCATGGTGACGTACTTGCCGTTCATTTTCCTCGCGCTGCCGCAGTGGCTCGGAATGTAGGGTGGGAGGGGGCTTGCCCCGATGGCGGTGGGTCAGACACTTCCTCATCGGGGCATAGGTATCTACATAACTCAGGGACGACGCAGGCCCTGTGGCGAGGGAGCTTGCTCCCGTGACTACCCGACGGCGGACGCTGATCTAACTGACGCGCCGCGATCCAAATGTGGGAGCTGGCTTGCCTGCGATGGCGGCCTTATTGGTCCATCGCACTCAAGATCGCGTGCGCTACTTTCACCCGTTCGGCATTCGGGTAGTTCCGGTTCGCCAGAATCACCACCCCCATGTCCTTGCTTGGCACGTACGCCACGTACGCACCAAAGCCGCCAGTGGACCCGGTTTTGTTGTACAGCACATTGGCAGGCTGCGGCTGGACGGGTTTGAGCCAGGTGACCTTGTGCGGCTCCATCGCCATCGGTGTGGAGTTGCCGTCCAGCAACGCTTGCAGGCTGATGGGGTAGGGGTAGCGTTCCCAGCCCAGGCCCTGGGTCATGCCGTTGACGGTGTAGTAGCCGGCGTGAGTGGTGGCAATGGCCTGTTGCACCGGTTGTTCCAGGGTTTGCGGATGCATGTTCGCGATCACGTAGCGGGCCAGGTCTTGGCTGCTGCTCTTGATGCCATAGGCTTCGAAGTCCAGGGCGCCGGGGTTGACCCGTACCGGTTTCTGCTGGCTGTCATAGCCCTGGGCGGATTGGCCGGCCTTGTCGGCGGGGACGCGAGTATAGGTATTGGTCAAGCCCAGCTTGGGCAGCAGGGTTTTTTCCATGGCGACGGTGAACGGCTGGCCCAGGCTTTTTGCGGTCACGTAACCGAACAGGCCAATGCTGGGGTTGGAGTAAAGGCGTTGTTCCCCCGGCGCATAAGTGGGTTTCCAATGCTGGAAGTAATCCATCATGGTGGTTGCACTGTCGGCGGCATCTGGAAACTGCAGCGTCAGGCCGCCGGCGGTGTAAGTGGCCAGTTGCAGCAGGCTGATGCGATCGAACGCGCTGCCAGCCAGGACGGGCAGATGTTGGCTGGTCATGTCCGACAGCTTGAGCTTGCCGATGGCCTGGGCATACCCGCCTAGGGTGGCGTTGAAGGTTTTGCTCACTGAGCCGATTTCGAACAGGGTGTTTTCGGTGACAGGTGCCTGGGTGTCTTTGGCGGCGACGCCGTAGTTAAAGTATTGCACCTCGCCGTGTTGGACGACCGCGACCGTCAGGCCCGGGATGCCTTGCTGTTTCATCAGAGGGGTGACGTGGCTGTCCACGACCTGGCGCATATCGGTGGCGGCCATGCAGCTGCCAGCGCCGAGCAACAAAGCTGAAACCGCATATTTTTTCAGGGTGTGTTTCATGGTTCGCTTCCATGTAAATAAGGCAATGACGATCGGAACCTGCGCAGGCGTGGCAAATGTAGGTGGATTTCCGGGCGCCGGCAAACGATGATATCTCGCACCTGCCATTAGAAAAATTTGGGTCAAGCCATGTTGCGTTCCCACCTGCCGCTCAATGCGTTGCGCGCTTTCGAAGCGTCGGCGCGCCATTTGAGCTTTACCCGTGCGGCCATTGAGCTGTGCGTGACCCAGGCGGCGGTCAGTCATCAGGTCAAAAGTCTCGAAGCGCAACTCAACGTCACGCTGTTCAAGCGCCTGCCACGGGGCTTGATGCTCACCAGTGAAGGTGAATCCCTGCTGCCTGTGCTGCGTGACGCCTTCGACCGTATTGCCCTGACCTTGGATCAGTTTGAAGGCGGCCATTACCGTGAAGTCCTGACGGTAGGGGCGGTCGGTACCTTTGCGGTGGGCTGGTTGTTGCCACGCCTGGCGGATTTTCACAGCCGCTACCCGTTGATCGACTTGCGCTTGTCCACCCACAACAATCGCGTGGATGTCGCCGCCGAGGGCCTGGATTATGCCATCCGCTTTGGCGCCGGCGCGTGGCACGGCACCGACGCCTGCCCCTTGCTTGAGGCACCGCTGACGGTGTTGTGCGTGCCGCAGATTGCCGAACAACTGCACAGCCCGGCTGACGTGCTGAAGCACACCTTGCTGCGTTCCTACCGTGCCGATGAGTGGAACCTGTGGTTCCAGGCCGCTGGTTTGCCCAGCGATACACGGATGCCGCGCAGCGTGGTGTTCGACTCTTCGCTGGCGATGATGGAGGCCGCGCTGCAAGGGACTGGCGTAGCACTGGCGCCAGCCCTGATGTTTTCACGGCAATTGGAGAACGATGTGATCCGCCAGCCGTTCGAGGTGGGGATCACCACCGGCAGCTATTGGTTGACGCGCTTGCAGTCGCGGGCTGAGACACCCGCGATGTTGGCGTTCAAAGGGTGGTTGCAGGCAAGTGTTGCCTGAGGTGAAGCCGATCAGTCTAGCGAACGCAATGCCCAAAGCAACGAAGATCAAAGGTGGGAGCTGGCTTGCCTGCGATAGCGGTCGTGCAGTAACAGGTGCAGCGACTGACATACTGCATTCGCGGGCAAGCCCGCTCCCACAGTCAGCGCTTGGCTAGGCGAGGTATCGGCGGAACCATCCCAAGGTGCGTTCCCAGGCAAGGTTCGCCGCTGCTTCGTCATAGCGCGGTGTCGAGTCATTATGAAAACCGTGATTGGCGCCCTTGTAGATAAACGCCTCATACCTCTTCCCCGCGGCCTTCAATGCCTGCTCATACGCCGGCCAGCCTTCATTGATGCGTGTATCCAGCTCACCGAAATGCAACATGATCGGCGCCTTGATACGCGGCACGTCCTTGGCGTCGGGTTGGCGCCCGTAGAACGACACTGCCGCGCCCAGTTCCGGGTAGGCCACCGCCGCTGCATTGGTCACGCCACCGCCGTAACAGAACCCGGTGATGCCGACTTTGCCCGTGCTGCTGTCGTGCTGCATCAGCCACTCGATGGCGGCGAAGAAGTCGTTCATCAGTTTGGTCGGGTCGACGGTCTGCTGCAGGGCGACGCCTTTTTCATCATTGCCAGGGTAGCCGCCCACCGAGGTCAGGCCGTCCGGGGCCAGGGCGATAAAGCCGGCCTTGGCCAGGCGTCGGGCGACGTCTTCGATATAGGGGTTCAGGCCCCGGTTTTCATGCACCACCACCACGGCTGGCAGCTTGCCTGCCGCCTTGGCTGGGCGCACCAGATAGCCGCGCACGGTGCCGTTGCCTTTGGGCGAGGGGTAGGTGATGTAGTCGGCGACGATATCCGGGTCGGTGAATTTCACCTGTTCGGCCAGGGCGTAATTGGGGCTCAGGGCCGCGAGCAATGCCGAAGCGGTGAGGCCACCGAGGGTGAACAGCGCGGCGCGGTCGAGAAATTCGCGGCGGTTGATCTTGCCGTGGGCATAGCCGTCGTAGAGTTCCAGCAGTTCGGGAGCAAAGTCTTTCGCGGTCAGACGAGTCATCGGTGCAGTCCTCGATTAGCGGTTGCCGTCACTGTAGACCAGGATCAAACCGCACGGCCATGGGCAGCAGCGGCCAGTTGCCCGGTGTCGACGCGCACGAACACCGAGTCGCCGACGGCGGTGAGCACGCTGCCTGCATACACTTCGCAGATCACCCGGCTTTTGCGACCGATTTCGCCTTCGACCCGCGCCCGCAGGACCAGGGGCACGCCCATGGGCGTGGGCTTGATGAATTTGATCCCCAGGTTGCCGGTGACGCAGTCGATGCGCGGCAGGCTGCCGGGTTCACGCTGTTCGGCGCGGTAGTGGTAGGCCATGGCGGTCCAGTTGGAATGGCAGTCCACCAGCATGGCGATCAGGCCACCGTAGACCAGGTCTGGCCAGCCGCTGTATTTGGCCTCGGGTTGGTGCTCGGCAATGACGTGCACGCCATCGTCATCCCAGCGGCTCTTGATGTGCAGGCCATGAGGGTTGCTGCTGCCGCAGCCGTAACAGATGCCTTCCGGCGCCGTGGTGTCCTGGAGAGAAACGCTGTGCATGCAGAGTCCTTGTTGTTTGGGCGACGCTTCTATTTAGCAGGCCAGGGGTTAGCGAGCAAACTTCTTCGCCCCGGCAACGCAGCCGATCACCGCCACCGTCACCAGCACCATGCCCAGGCTGACCTGTTCATGCAGCAAACCCGCCGCCAGCGCCAGGCCGAAGAACGGTTGCAGCAACTGCAACTGGCCGACCGCGGCAATCCCGCCCTGGGCCAGGCCGCGGTACCAGAATACAAAGCCGATCAACATGCTGAACAACGCCACATAGCCCAGGCTCAACCACGCCGGCAGGCTGATACCGCTGAGGGTGGACGGCGCCAGCAGCAGGCTCAAGGGCGCCACCACCGGCAGCGACACCACCAGCGCCCAGCAGATCACCTGCCAGCCGCCCAGGCTGCGCGACAGCTTGGCGCCTTCGGCATACCCCAGGCCGCATGCCAGCACGGCCAACAGCATCAACACATCGCCCGCGGGTGCGGCGCTCAAGCCTTGGGCAACGGCATATCCCATCACCAACAGGCTGCCCAGGATCGAAAACAACCAGAACACCGGCCTCGGCCGTTCACCGCCGCGCAGCATACCGAACACCGCCGTAGCCAGTGGCAGCAGGCCGATAAAGACGATGGAGTGGGCCGAGGTCACGTACTGCAGGGCCAGGGCCGTCAGCAGTGGAAAGCCGATCACCACGCCAAGCGCGACGATAACCAGCGGTGCCCATTGCTGGCGCGTGGGGCGTTTTTCCTTGAATACCCCCAATAGGCACAACCCCAGTAGCGCCGCGAGGGTAGCGCGGATCATGGTCAGGAACACCGGATCGAATTCCATCACCGCCAGGCGCGTGGCTGGCAGCGAGCCGCTGAAAATCACCACGCCGATAAAACCGTTGATCCAACCCTGGGTGCTGCTGTCCAGAGTGCCGAGAGGAGAAGTGCGTTCCATGGGGGACCTGTCCGAAAATGGCAGTTGCGTGCTGGGCATCCTAGGATTGAAGATTAAGACAATCAAAAAATTGTCATGGATACATCCCTATGCCCCGTGCTCGCTACAAGACGCTGGTCGATACCTTCGCCGAGGCCATCCGCAGCGGCCAATTGCAGCCCGGCACGCGGTTACCTACCCATCGGCGATTGGCCGCCGAGCATGGCCTGGCGCTGGTCACTGCCAGCCGGGTGTACAGCGAGCTGGAAGCCATGGGCCTGGTCAGTGGAGAAACCGGGCGCGGCACCTTTGTGCGTGAGATTGCCTTGCCACCGGGGCAGGGCAGCGGGCAGATGACGGTTGCGGCGGGTTTGCTGGACCTGAATTTCAACTATCCGTCTTTGCCGGGTCAGGCCGAGCTGCTGCGCACGGCGTTGCGCCAACTCGCCCTGTCCGGCGATCTGGAGGCGTTGCTGCGTTATCAGCCCCATGCCGGACGTGTGCACGAGCGCGCCGCCGTGGCCCGGCACTTGTTGAACCGAGGGTTGACGGTGCAAGCCGAGCAGGTGCTGGTGGTCAGCGGCGCCCAGCATGGCCTGGCGGTGAGCATGATGACCTTGCTCAAGCCTGGGGATGTGGTCGCGGTGGATGCACTGACCTATTCGGGGTTCAAGGTGCTGGCCGAAACCCTGCACCTGGAACTGGTCGCCATCCCAGTCACAGCCAACGGCCCTGATCTTGACCACCTGCACAGCCTGTGTCGCCAGCGCCCGGTGCGAGCGGTGTACAGCATGCCGACCCTGCATAACCCGCTGGGCTGGGTGATGAGCCTGGCGCAGCGCGAGCGTTTGGTGGCAATCGCCCGGCAGCACAACCTGATGATCATCGAGGATGGCGCCTATGCGTTTCTCGCCGAAAAAGCGCCGCCGCCCTTGGCGACCCTCGCACCCGAGCGCACGGTGTACATCGGCGGGCTGTCCAAGAGTGTCGCCACCGGTTTACGCGTGGGCTTTATCGCTGCGCCTATGGCTTGGGTGAGCGGCTTGGAACGCACGATCATGGCCACTACCTGGAACGTGCCGGGGGTGATGAGCGCGATTGCGGTGGGCTGGCTCGAGGACGGCACGGTGGCGCAGTTGGAGGCGCAAAAGCGTGCGGATGCCCAGGCCCGTCAGGCGTTGGCAGCACAGGTGCTGGGCGGTGTGAAGACCATCAGCCACCCGTCCTCCTACTTTCTGTGGCTACTGTTGGCGGAAGACGCCCGCGCCGATCAGGTCGCCATGACCTTGCAGCGCGCAGGCATCTCGGTTTCAACCGCCGAACCGTTCGCGGTCTCGGCCCAGGTGCCCCACGCGCTGCGCCTGGCCCTGGGTTCGGTGCCCATGGCGGCGTTGCGTGAGGCGCTGGTGAAGGTGCGCAAGGTGGTGGCGTGGTGAGCGATCTTCAGTACTTGTAAGCCTGGCGACCAATCAGCAGCCATTTGCCATGCTGTTTTTGCCAGACCTGGAAGTTGTCGATATCGGTTGGTGTGTCCACACCGCTGTTCACTGCCAAGGCGTGGAAGTGGTTGCGCACCAGAGCGGTATCGCCGTTGAGGGTGATGGTCTGGTTTTGCATCTCCAGGGTTTTGAATGCGCTGGTATGGGTTTCCAGGTCGGCAATGAATTGCGCCTTGTTTTGCACCTTGCCGCTGGAATGGCCGTAGGTGAGCTTGTCGGACGTCAGTGCATGAAGCTGCTTGAGGTCCAGATGCAGCATGGCTTGGGTCAATTGATCGACTGCCTGGGCTACATCCTTCTCGGCGGCGCCGGGCGCGGCGGCGACGTAGCCGGAGAAGAGGCACAGAAATCCGATCAGCACTTTGAAGTTGGACATGGGTGTTTCCTTATTGTTGTTAAGAAATACGACGAGGTATGTCGTCGTACAACCATGCAATATTCTCAAGGCGGAAGGAAAGTGAAATTTTGCAGAAGCTTGAGGTGAGTAGGCGCTAGAGTGTTCATCACCATCCGCGCAGCCGAGGTACATCATGGATTTTGACTGGCACAGCGACGTCATCACCCGCGCTACACCCCTCACCCCTAGCTATAAAAACACCCAGAACGTGCGCCGCTTTATGCTTGAGCAGTGTGGCCCGGCGTTCAAGTTCAACCGTCCATTCATGGCGTGGATTCGTAACGGTACACCCAAGACTTTGGGGGATGTGGTGGAGGAGTGGCAGCGTCGCAACGAGGTGCTTCGGTCCTCGCACCACGGTGTTTGAACTGAAATATGAACAAAAAGTGTGGGAGCGGGCTTGCTGTGGCGAGGGAGCTTGCTCCCGCTCGACAGCGCAGCTGGAGCCGGCTTTTTTGGGGCGCTACGCACCCCAGCGCAAGCAAGCTTGCTCGCCACAGCAAGCCCGCATTTGAATGAGGAGCCCAGCTAGATAGCCGCCAGCGGTGGCGTACGCGGCGGGATCATCCGTTTGCTGCCGGTGGCTTCGAACGCCGAGGCAAAGCGCAACAGCGCCGAATCGTCATAGGCACGCCCGGCGAAGGTCAGCCCCACCGGCATGCCAATGTCCGCCATCACGCCCATCGGCACGGTGACGGTGGGCACGCCCAGGTGGCGGATGGCGAGGTTGCCGTTGGCCACCCACACGCCGTTGCTCCAGGCAATGTCGGCAGACGCTTCGTTCACATCGGCATCCGCCGGGCCTACGTCGGCCACGGTGGGGAACAGCACGGCGTCCAGCCCGAGGGTGTCCATCCAGTCTTCCAGGTCCAGGCGCCGGGTTTGCTCCAAGCCGCGCAGGCCGTCGGGCACGGTGCTGATCTGGTCCCATGGCGTGATGCCGCGTTGGGCCATGCGCACGTATTCGTCCATGCCGGCGGCCAGGTCGTCTTCACGGTTGGGCAGGGTGCCGGGGTCGTGGGGGAAGATGCTCGGCCCGTCCACATCGGCCAGGCGGTTCAGGTGCGGGTCGCCGTTGGCGCGCAGGAAGTCATCGAAGGCCCAAGCAGACAGTTCCCACAGTTCGTCGTGGAGGAACTCTTTAGAGACCAGGCCACGGGTAAACACCGTCGGTGCGCCGGGGCGGTCGCCTTCGCAGTTGGACACCAGCGGGAAATCCACTTCGATCACTTCGGCACCCGCCGCTTCCAATGCCTGGCGCGCGGCTTGCCACAGTTCGATCACCGTGGCGCGGGTGTGGATCTTTTGTCCGGTCGGGCCGCCGATACCCGGTTTTTCGCTGGTGCCAGCCTCCGGGTCGGCGTTGATGTACATGCGCGGCACGCCAAAGCGCTTGCCGGCCAGGCTTTCGCTGTTGACTGCCAGCGCCGCGTAGGACACCGGGCGCACCGAGGTGACGCTGGGGATCGGCACCCAGGGTTGCAGGCGCCACAGGTCACCACGTGTGTCCGGGTCTTCGGCCACCACGACGTCGAGCACTTCCAGCAGGTCGGCCATGGTGCGTGCATAAGGCACCACCACGTCCATGGTCGGGGTCAGTGGCCAGTTGCCGCGCACCGAAATCACGCCACGGGACGGCGTGTAGGCACACAAGCCATTATTGGAGGCCGGGCCGCGACCGCTGGACCAGGTTTCTTCAGCCAGCCCGAACGCGGCAAAGCTGGCGGCGGTGGCGGTACCAGCGCCGTTGGAGGAACCCGACGCAAACGGCGCGGTGAGGTAGTCGGCGTTGTAGGGGCTTTCGGCGCGACCGTACACGCCACGCTGCATACCGCCATTGGCCATCGGCGGCATGTTGGTCTTGCCCAGGCAGATAGCGCCACCGGCACGCAGACGCTCAATGGTGAAGGCATCGCGCTGGGCCACCAGCTTGGCAAACGCCGGGCTGCCGGATGCAGCCGTCAAGCCCTTGACCAGGTAACTGTCCTTGGCCGTGTAGGGGATACCATCCAGCGGCCCCAGGGTTTGCCCCTTGGCGCGGCGCGCATCGGACGCCTGGGCTTCTTTGAGCGCATCGGGGTTGCGTACCACCACGGCGTTCAGCGCGGTGGCCGTCTGCGGGCCATCGTAGGCATCGATCCGCGCCAGGTACGCCTGCACCAGTTCGACCGCCGTGGTCTGGCCGGCTTCAAGCGCAGCGCGCAATTGGGCAATGGAGACTTCAGTAACTTGCATCACGTTTTTTTCGCCGCCTTCAAGTGGGGGTATGGCGGCAGTCTACGTACAGATATTTCACAAAACCAGCGCGGCCTACTTCGCGTAGGCGGCGGGAACGACATCCCCGCGCAAGGCGTCAGCAACATTGCGAGTGGCCGCCCTTTATCGCTAAGGTGGCCGCGTTGATTAACGTTGCACTTCAAGGAAGAGACCATGCAAAAACCTTATATCGCCCTGGCGGCCTTGCTGGGATTCACCGTCTATACCGTGGCGACCATGCTCACGGCCGAGCAGTCACTGTTGGCATTTGGATGGGAACTGATGTCCAGACCCGATACGGCACAGGTGGTGATTGACCTGTATCTGATGGCGGTGCTGGCGTGTGTGTGGATGTACCGGGATGCGCGTGGGCGAGGGCGGTCGATGGCCTCAGTGCTGCCGTATTTTTTACTGACGGCAGTGTTTGTGTCGGTAGGGCCTTTGCTCTATATCGTGGTTAATGGATTTTCTCGCCGGGCCATGAAGTGAGGCTTGTTGCTCCCGTGACGACCTGCCAGCGACGCTGATCTACCTGACGCACGACGTCCAAAGTGGGAGCTGGCTTGCTCGCGAAGGCGGCCTGGCAGTCAACACAGTTGGATTGTGGACGTATCCATAGCAGATCAAGAGCGGCTCTCTTCGCATCGTGGTTACCGTTGAGCGCTACGGAATTGTGTCGATACCTAGGGTCATCGCAGGCAAGCCACCCACATCTGGATCGTGGGGGTGTCAGGTAGATAGGCTTCGGCTAGCAGGCCGCCATCGCAGGCAAGCCAGCTCCCACATTTGGATCTAGTGGTGTCAGATAAATATGCGTCGGCTGGCAGGCCGTCACGGGAGCAAGCTCCCTCGCCACAGGTCCCGCGTCGCCCCAAAGTTGTAGATAACTACGGCTATGGGGCGACGTGATCGATCAAACGCCTTTGGTCGACGGCAACAGTACCGTGAGGATGCCCACCAGCGGCAGGAACGAACACAGCTTGTACACGTATTCGATGCCGTGATGGTCAGCGAGCATCCCGAGCAGCGCCGCGCCGATCCCGCTGAAGCCGAACATCAGGCCGAAGAATATCCCGGCGATCATGCCCACATTGCCCGGCACCAGTTCCTGGGCAAACACCACGATGGCCGAGAACGCCGAGGCGATGATAAAGCCGATGACCACGCTGAGTACGGCGGTCCAGAACAGGTCGACGTAGGGCAGGGCCAGGGTGAACGGTGCGGCGCCGAGGATCGAGAACCAGATGACTTTCTTGCGGCCGATCTTGTCGCCGATCGGGCCGCCGGCGAAGGTGCCCACGGCCACTGCGCCGAGGAACAGGAACAGGTACATCTGCGAGCTGGCTACCGACAGCTGGAATTTCTCGATCAGGTAGAACGTGAAGTAACTGGTCAGGCTGGTCATGTACCAGTATTTGGAAAACACCAGCACAGCCAATACCACCAGGGCGAAGGTCACGCGGCCTTTGGACAAACCGTGGGTTGCCTGGCTGCCTTGCTTGAGCTTGAACAGGTTGAGGTGGTGGCGGTACCAGCGGCTCAAGCCGTACAGCACCAGGATGGCGAACACCGCAAACAGGCCGAACCAGGCAATGTGGCTTTGGCCGTAGGGAATGATGATCGCCGCCGCCAGCAGCGGGCCGAAAGCGCTGCCGGTGTTGCCGCCGACCTGGAAGGTCGATTGCGCCAGGCCGTAGCGCCCACCGGAAGCCAGGCGTGCGACGCGGGAGGTTTCCGGGTGGAAGGTCGATGAGCCCACACCCACCAGCGCCGCCGCGAGCAATATCGCCGGGAAGTTGCCGACAAAGGCCAGCATCAGGATGCCGATCAAGGTGCACACCATGCCCGCTGGTAATAACCAGGGTTTGGGGTGGCGGTCGGTGTGGTAGCCGATCCACGGTTGCAGCAGCGAGGCGGTCAACTGGAAGGTCAGGGTGATCAGGCCGACCTGGGTGAAGCTCAGGCCGTAGTTGGCCTTGAGCATCGGGTAGATCGATGGCAGCACAGCCTGGATCAAGTCATTGATCAGGTGCGCGAGGGCACAGGCGCCCAGGACGCGCATGACTAAGGGGCTTACTTGCGGGCTGGTCGAAGGTGCGGCGGGTGACGCTGTGACTGTGGACATGCGGGCATTCCGTACAAGGCAGCTGACAGGCGTGGAGGCGGGCGGCGGTGATGTGAACCGCCACTCCATCTGGACTCGGCGTTTATGCTAGATTCGGCGCCAATGCCTGTCTCGCGCAATTCGGGCAGAAACCATCGCAAAAAGGGCGAAATGATCAAATTACTGGATAAATTTCTGCGAGAAATCGACGAGGGCGACTGGGCCGTCATCAGCTCGGCCACCGATTACCCCGAAAACTGGGTGATCCCCGAACACAGCCACAACAAGCACCAACTGCTGTACGCCATTGGCGGTGTGATGGTGGTGTACTCGGCCCTGAGGCAATGGACGGTGCCGCCCAATCGTGGCTTCTGGATGCCTTGCGGTCAAGTTCACTCACTGCGTTGCGTGGGTACGCTGAAGATGCGCAGCGTGTTCGTGCGCCCGGACAGCTTCCCCAACTTGCCGGCCGAGCCCAAGACGGTGACGGTTTCGCCGCTGCTGAGTGAACTGATCAAGGCCTCGGTGAGCTTGAAACCGCCGTATGCCGAGGATTCACGCGACGCGCGGATCATGCACCTGATTCTTGACGAACTGGCCATTCTCCCGGCCTTGCCGCTGTCGCTGCCCCAGCCTGCCGACCCGCGCCTGAGCCCGATCTGCCTGGCGTTGCAGGATGAACCGAGTGATGCCTCCACCGTCGCCGACTGGAGTGCGCGGTTGGGATTGGACCAGACCACCATCCAGCGCCTGTTCCGTAAGGAAACCGGCATGACCTTCGGCCAATGGCGCCAGCAGGCGCGGTTGCTGCTGGCGCTGGAGCGCATTGCGGTGGGGGAGAAGATCATTGATGTGGCGTTTGAATTGGGCTACGAAAGCCCCAGCGCTTTTACCAGCATGTTCAAGAAACAGTTTGGCAAAACGCCGAGTCATTTTTTCAAATAGCGTCGCTCGCCATGCGCGCGTGAGCAGGGCGCCGGGATGCCAGGTAAGCCAGCAGTGTGGCGACTACCAGCAAGGCGGCGCTCAACTCGAAGGTGGCCTGATAACCGCTCAAGTCGAATGCCACACCACCGACGGTGGCACCGGCGGCAATCGCCAACTGGATGATGGCGACCATCAACCCCCCGCCGGCCTCAGCGTCGTCGGGCAAGGTGCGCGCCAGCCATGTCCACCAGCCAACCGGTGCAGCTGTCGCTACCAGGCCCCAGCAGCCCAACAGCAGAGTGGTGACAATCGCTGAACCGCCGAACCCCACCAGCGCAAGGGCAATGCCGGCCATGATCAACGGAATGGCAATCAGCGTCGGGTACAGGTGACGCTTGAGCAAATGCTCAATCAACACCGTACCCGCCAGGCCGGCCAGGCCGAGCACCAGCAGCATCAATGACAGGATGGACACCTCGACCCGGGTCACGCCTTCCAGGAATGGCCGCAAGTAAGTGAACAGCATGAATTGGCCCATGAAGAACAGGCTGACGGCGCACATGCCCACGGCCACCTTGGAGTTTTTCAGCAGGCGCAGCGCATTGCCGGTGTTCGCTGCGCCGCTGTGCTTGAGCGCAGGCAAGCTCAGCCACAGCCAGGCCAGCGCAATCACGGCGACCGGCACCACGCAAAAAAATGCGCCGCGCCAGCCAATCAGGCCGCCAAGAAAGCTGCCCAGCGGCGCCGCGATCACCGTCGCCAGGGCGTTGCCACCGTTGACGATGGCCAAGGCCCTTGGCACTTGGGCGGGCTCGACCAGGCGCATTGCCGTGGCCGCCGACAGCGACCAGAAACCGCCAATCGCCACCCCAATCAATGCGCGCCCGAACATGAACACCGCGTAATTCGGTGCGAACGCCACCACGCTGCCAGAGACGATCATCAGCAGGGTCAGGGCCATCAGCAGGCGCTTGCGATCCATCCTCGCGGCAACCGCCGCGATCACCAGGCTGGTGAGCAAGGCAAACACCCCGGACACGGAAATGCCCTGGCCGGCCTGGCCTTCAGTGATGTGCAAGTCAGCGGCCAGCGGCGTCAACAGGCTGACCGGCATGAACTCGGAGGCGACCAAGGCAAACGCCGCGAGCGACATCGCCAGCACCGCGCCCCAGCGTTGCGGTTGAGGGGTAACGGAACTCACTGCAAGTGGCTCTGGAAGAAGGTGGTGAGCGTGTCAAACGGGATCAGTTCGACGCGGTCGTACAGGTCTACATGGCCGGCGTTGGGGATGATCAGCAATTGCTTGGGCTCGGCGGCGCGTTGATAGGCGTCTTCACTGAATTCACGGGAGTGCGCGTTGGCCCCGGTAATCAGCAGCAGTGGGCGCGGCGAGATCGTCTCGATATCGTTGAAGGGGTAGAAGTTCATGAACTTGACGTTGCTGGTCAGCGTCGGCCGGGTGGTGGTCTGCGATGAGGCGCCTGCCGGGGTGACTTCGCCGCGGGGGGTGCGGTAGAAGTCGTAGAACTCGTCGCCGACCGGGTCGCCGGTAAGGCTCTGCGGCGTGCCACCGGTGTAGAGGGTCTCGCCGCCTTGGAACTCTACATAGCGCTGGTTGGCGGCCTGGCGCAGGATCTGCTGGCGCTGTTGCAAGGTCATGCCGTGCTTGAGGCCATTGCGGTTGGCCGCGCCCATGTCGTACATGCTGACGGTGGCGATTGCCTTGAGACGCGGATCGATCTTCGCAGCACTGATCACAAAACTGCCGCTGCCACAAATACCGATGGCACCGATGCGTTCCCGGTCGACCTGTGGGCGAGTGCCGAGAAAGTCCACGGCGGCGCTGAAGTCTTCCACGTAGAGGTCGGGCAACACCGCGTTGCGTGGTGTGCCAGCGCTCTGGCCCCAGAACGACAGGTCCAGGGACAGGGTCACGAAGCCCTGTTCAGCCATTTTGGTGGCGTAGAGGTTGGCGCTTTGCTCTTTGACGGCGCCCATCGGGTGGCCGACGACAAGGGCTGCGTGCTTTGAGCCTGGGGCAAGGTGCTTGGGCACGAACAGCGTGCCTGCGACCTGCATGCCGTATTGATTGTTGAAGGTGACAGGCTCGGCCGTCACTGTGTCGCTGCTGTAGAAGTTATCCGCACCGTTAGACATATCGGCTCCAAATGAAGAAAGAGAAGTCACCAACAAACCCAGGGCGAGCAAGAGGCGTTTCATAGGGGGGTTCCTCGTGAAGTGTCAGCACATTTTCCGGGTGACGGCAGGGCTTCTGTAGTGCATTTGAGTGGATTACTTGCCTGATCCTCTGAGTTTCAGGGCCAGGTGACGACGCCCGTGACTTGCGCGGGTAAAGTGCAATGAAGCATTGAAAGGGTCTGTCATGACGTCCACTCCCACCCCACTGAACGCGCTGATCCAGTCGATTGGTTCGCGCACCCCGTCGTCCGGCGACTACGCCATGCCGATCCCCGGCCTGGGCTTTTATCGGCGTGAGCAACCCGCTGCGCCGGTGGTGTGCATGGTTGAGCCGTGCATCGTGCTGGTGGCCCAGGGCGAGAAGCAGTTGTGGGTCGGTGGCGAGGGCTACCCCTACAACACGTCCCGGTTCCTGGTGACGTCGCTGGACATCCCGGCCAATTCCGAGGTGCTGGCGGCCAGCCCCGAGCAGCCGTGCCTGGGGCTGACGTTCAAGCTGGACCTGCGCATGCTCGCCGAGCTGATCGCCCAGGGTGGCTTGCCACCGGTGCGTGAGCGCGCGGTCATGAAGGGCGTGGGGATCGGCACGGTCACCGACGGCATGCTGGCCGCATTCGCGCGCCTGGTGGCGTTGCTGGATGAACCCGAGGCTATCCCGGTACTTGCGCCATTGATCCAGCGCGAGATTCATTACCGGCTATTGAAAAGCGACCAGGCCGGCCGACTGCGCCAGATCTGCTCGGTGGACGGGCAGGGCTATCGAATTGCCAAGGCGATCGACTGGCTGAAGTTGAATTTCGACGCGGCCCTGCGTGTGGAAGAGCTGGCAGCGCGGGTGCAAATGAGCGCGGCGACCTTTCACCATCACTTCCGGCAACTGACCGCGATGAGCCCGCTGCAATACCAGAAATGGCTGCGTCTGAATGAAGCACGACGATTGATGTTGAACGAGCACCAGGATGTCTCCAGTGCCGCGTTCAAAGTCGGGTATGAGAGCCCGTCGCAATTCAGCCGTGAGTACAGCCGGCTGTTCGGGGTGCCGCCCAAGCGTGATATGGCGACACTGCGGGGCAGGGCGGGTGTCAGTGATCCGCCGGCGTCAGATTAGCGTAGAAGATGCAGCCAATCAGCCGTGCGAACAGGCTCAGGGTTTCCGGCAGGTTGGGGTCGTCGAACAGCATGGCCCGTGAGTCCAGCGCACACAGCGCCCCGAACAGGCGGCCATCGGGCAGAAAGATCGGCGCACCGGCGTAGCTTTCGATGGCGTATTGCTTGACCACCGGGCGTGACGCGAAACGGCCGTTCTGGCTGATCTGGGGGATGAACAGGGTGTGTGGGTTGATGCAGAACTCACTGCACAGGGTGGTTTCAAGGTCGAGTACGTCGTCGACGTTGATGCCCATTTGCAGCGGGTCGTAGGCCGAACACACCACCCATTCCTGGTCGGTGAACTTGGCGATACCGGCGAATCTCATCCCGGTCAGACGAGTGACCAGCTTGAGGATGTTGGTGGTTGCTTCAATTTCGGCAATGGCGGCGCGCTCGTCTGCGCTGAGTAACCTGTGTGCGGCGGTGACGCTTGAAACCATGCTGAACGCTCCAATGGCGTGGTCGCAGGCCGCGACCACGCACAGTCAGGTTATTAGTTGATGCGCGGGTGTTGCTGTACCAGGTTTTCCCGCTTGGTTTGCAGCGCGGCAATCTCGGCATCGATGTCTTCGATTTTCTGCTCGATATTGTCGTGATGCTCCTGCAGCAGCTCCTTGGCTTCTTCCATGTCGGAAGCCGCCGGGGCCGCGCCACGCAGGGGCTTGTTGGCGGTTTCCTTCATGGTCAGGCCCGTGATCAGTCCAACCACTGCAAACACCATCAGGTAATAGGCGGGCATGTACAGGTCGTTGGTGCTCTCCACCAGCCAGGCCACGGCGGTCGGCGTAACACCGGCGATCAGTACCGAGACGTTGAACGCACTGGCCAGGGCGCTGTAGCGCAGATGGGTGGGGAACATTGCTGGCAAGGTCGACGCCATCACGCCGATAAAGAAGTTCAGCACCACCGCCAGAATCAACAGGCCGCCGAAAATCAGGCCGGTCTTGCCGCTGGTGATCAGCATGAAGGCCGGAATCGACAGGAACAGCAGGCCGATGCTGCCGGCGATGATGAACGGCTTGCGGCCGATCTTGTCGCTGACAAAACCAATGAACGGCTGCACGAACAACATGCCGACCATAATCGCGATGATGATCAGCACGCCGCTGTTTTCGGCATAGTGCAGGTTGTGGGACAGGTAGCTCGGCATGTAGGTGAGCAGCATGTAGTAGGTCACGTTGGTGGCCGCGACGATACCGATGCAGGTCAGCAGGCTACGCCAGTGCTTGGTGGCGATTTCCTTGAACGAGACTTTAGGGCCGTGGCTCAAGCCTTCGCGGTCACCCTGTTCGAGTTTGTCGACATGCTGTTGAAACGCCGGGGTCTCTTCCAGCGCGTGGCGCAGGTACAGGCCGATGATGCCCAGGGGCAGGGCGAGGAAGAACGGCAGGCGCCAGCCCCAGGCCTCGAATTCGGCTTCACCGAGCACGGTGGAGATCAACACCACCACACCCGCGCCGAGCACGAAACCGGCGATGGAGCCGAAGTCCAGCCAGCTGCCAAGGAATCCGCGCTTGCGGTCCGGGGCGTACTCAGCCACGAAAATCGACGCGCCGGTGTACTCGCCGCCCACCGAGAAACCCTGGGCCATTTTGCACAGCAGCAACAGGATCGGGGCCCAGATGCCAATGGAGGCATAGCCGGGGATCAAGCCGATGGCAAAGGTGCTCAAGGACATGATCACGATGGTGGCGGCCAGGACTTTTTGCCGCCCGTACTTATCGCCCAGTGCGCCGAAGAACAGGCCGCCCAGCGGGCGAATCAGGAAAGGTACGGAGAAGGTGGCCAGTGCTGCGATCATCTGCACGCTGGGGGAAGCGTCGGGGAAGAACACCTTGCCCAGCACATAGGCGACAAAGCCATAGACGCCAAAGTCGAACCATTCCATGGCATTGCCAAGTGCGGCGGCGGTGATCGCCTTGCGCATCTTGTTGTCGTCGACAATGGTGATGTCTTTCAATCCGATGGGTTTGACGCGTTTTTTACGTAGTTTCATGCGGGCCACTCAAAAGCTGAACAGGGGAGGTGCCATCGCTACGATGGCACCGCTCTGTCAGTTCAGATACAAGTGGACACGAAATAATTCACCGCTTTGTGTATTTTTTCTCACGGGGGTAAAAATGCCGGGTTCTGGAGGCCGAAGCATGGCTATTGGCAAAACAGATCAAATGTGGGAGCTGGCTTGCCTGCGAAAGCGGTGGTTCAGTCAAAGATTCAGTGACTGACACACCGCCTTCGCAGGCAAGCCCGCTCCTACAGGGATTTGTGCCAGGCGCATAACCGATGTGGGAGTTGTCGAGCCCCGGCGAGGTGACGAGGGCGGCGGTACTGTTGGCAGTTGTGTTGCCTGAACTATCGCCATCGCGGCCTCGCTAAAGCTCGAGCGCTCCCACAGGGGAATTGTCATTGTTAGTCAGGCAAAGCAGGGAAGTCTTTCATATGCAATGCAGCTATTCACGCCTTACCTACCGCCAACCAGGACCCGCAGACGTTCAGCGATTGTTCGCGATCTTCGGCGATCCACAGACCAACTTGTTCAATCCTGCCGGCCCGCTGCCCAACCTGGATGCGGCACAACGGCTATTGGATCACTGGCTGGAGCAATGGATCTCCCAGGGCTACGGCTGGTGGGCGATTGCCCGCAAAGAGAGCCCCGAGCACATCATCGGGTTTGGCGGCATTGCGCCACTTAACTACCTGACGCAGCGGCGCATCAACCTTGGCTATCGCCTGGCCGTCGAGGCCTGGGGGCAGGGGTATGCCACTGAACTGGGGCGGGATGCCCTGGCTCTGGCGTTTGACACGCGATCTCTACCGGAAGTCTTCGGGTTAGTGCGGCCCGATCATGCTGCGTCGATCCGCGTATTGGAGAAGCTCGGCATGCAACGCTTTGGCCTGCTGGATGATGTCCCCGGTCAAGCGCCCAGCCTAGTGTTCAGGGTTTGTCGTCCTACAACTGCACAGCTCTGACATTTTTCTGATTCACGTAAATCCTGGATAAGCGGCAATCTTTGCGATTGACACTGCGTGGGCGTCTCGTTATAAAACTCGCAGTTGTACGACGACATATGACGTTACATATGTCCTACCTAACAAAAATAAAAAGTGATGCCATGAATCTGAACGAGCCCATCAGTGCCCTTCGTGTCGGCCAGGCGGTCGGCAGCTATCGCTGGACGATCTGCGCGATGTTGTTTTTCGCGACCACGGTCAATTACCTCGACCGCCAGGTGCTCAGCCTCTTGGCACCGCAACTGTCAACGCAGTTTGGCTGGAGCAACACCGATTACGCCAACATCGCGGCGGTGTTCCAGTTCGTCTACGCCATTTCCATGCTGTTTGCCGGGCGCTTCGTCGACAGGATCGGCACCAAGGCCGCCTATGTGGTAGCCATTGGTATCTGGTCCACCGGCGCGATCATGCATGCGTTTGCGGTGCCGATGGGCGAGGGTATCGCAGCGGTCAGTGGTGCCATTGGCCTGGCGGTGATTCCGGTGTCGATTGCCGGCTTCATGCTCTCACGGGCGGTATTGGCGATTGGCGAAGCGGGTAACTTCCCGATCGCGATCAAGGCCACTGCCGAATATTTCCCCAAGAAAGAACGCTCCCTGGCCACCGGTATCTTCAATTCCGGCGCCAACGTCGGCGCGATCCTGGCGCCGATCTGTGTCCCTCTGATTGCCGGCCTGTGGGGTTGGGAGGCGGCGTTTATGGTCATCGGCATGCTGGGTTTTGTCTGGGTAGCCGTGTGGGCCGCCGTTTACGAAAAACCGGAACAGCAAAAACGCCTATCACCTGAGGAACTCGCCTACATCCGTAGCGACCAGACCGTACAACCATTTACCCCGGCACCGACGGGCACCGCAGGAAAGAAAGTCTCCTGGTTCAAACTGTTGACCTACCGCCAGACCTGGGCGTTTGCTTTCGGCAAGTTCATGACCGACGGCGTGTGGTGGTTTTTCCTGTTCTGGTTGCCCACCTACCTGTCTGCCCAGTACGGCATGAAAGGCGCCGATATCGTGATGCCGCTGGCGGTGCTGTACAGCATGACCATGGTCGGCAGTATTGGCGGCGGGTGGTTCCCCAGCTACTTCATGGCGCGCGGCGATGCCCCCTATGACGGGCGCATGAAAGCCATGCTGGTGATTGCGTTGTTCCCGCTGGTGGTGTTGCTGGCGCAGCCGTTGGGTTACCTCAGCTTCTGGGTGCCGGTGTTGCTGATCGGTGTGGGCGCTTCGGCACACCAGGCGTGGTCATGCAACATTTTCACCACCGTGTCCGATATGTTCCCGCAGAAAACCGTGGCCTCGGTGGTCGGCATTGGCGGCATGGCCGGTGGCCTGGGTGGCGTGCTCATGACCAAGATCGGTGGCTGGGTGTTCGACTATTACAAGTCCATCAACGACATCCATACCGGCTACATGATCATGTTTGCCATCTGCGCCCTGGCTTACCTGGTGGCCTGGAGCGTGATGAAGACGCTGGTGCCGCGCCACAAGGAAATCACTGACCTGTAACGCCGCCTAGAAAGGTCATCAAGGCAGCGACGATGACCTCGGGCGCGTCCTCTTGTACCAGATGCCCCGCACGCGGGACGCGCAGGTAGTGTGCACCTAATCTACCTGCGAGCGCGTCGCCCTGTGCCACGTTGATCCATTGGTCTTCTTCGCCCCAGAGCAGTTGTACCGGGCAACGCAGCTCGGCGAGCCGCTCTTCAATCTGGTCGGTATAGCGCTGGTCCATCTGTGCAATCTGGCGATAGAAGGCGGGCTGGCCAACCTCGCCTGTCCAGGGCGTGACGTAGGCGTGCAGCACCTCGGCAGGTAGCGGCGTGAAGGCGGCGCCCTGTAGATAGGCACGCACAATCGCCTCATGGATATAGGCCGGCGCGTCGCTCAAGGCCTGTTCATGGCGGCGCACATGCTGCACCAGCGGCGAACCCCAGGGCGCCATGGCGACGGGGTCGATCAAGGTCAGGCTGGCATAGTCGCAGCCATTGAGCAGATGCGCACGCAGCGCCGTGGCGCCGCCAAAATCATGGGCCAGCACATGAGGACGTTCCAGGCCCCAATGGTGTAGCAGGGCGGCGAGCAACAGGTTTTGCACGCCCAGGGACACGTCCTGGCCCGGCGTCTGTTCAGACTGGCCATAGCCAAGCAGGTCGTAATAGAACACGCGGTACTGCTGGGCGAACAAGGGCGCGATACGCCGCCACACATGGGAAGAGAACGGCGTGCCATGCACCATCACCAGCGCCGGCCCCTGGGTACCCAGCTGGCCCCAGCGCACGGTTTGATTGTGGAAGTCAAAGGTGTGGGGCAGTACCAGTGCGTCGTTTGAATGGGTCATGGTTGAGTCTCCCCTAAGGTCTGATGGGTTGTGGCGGGTTTTGCCTGCGCCAGGAGGATACGAACCGCCATGACCACGCCGACGAGCACGGCAGCCAGGCCCACGGCTTCCATTGGCGTCGGCCAGCGCCGGTGAAAGCCTAGACCGAGCAGGCTGGCGAAGAGTGATTCCAGGGCAATCAATTGGCCACTCAGTACCATGGGCAGGCGCTGCGTTGCCGCGTTCCAGGCCCAGGCGCCGACCACCGTAGACATCACGGCGATGCCCAGGCTCCAGGCATACAGCGGCCATGCCTGGTTCCAGCCCGCGCCAAGGGTCGGCAACCGGAACAAGCCCAGCGCGTATAGCCATGGCAGCAGGCACAGCGCCGCGCCGCCTGCGCCTAACAGCATCAGCGCAGTCCACAGGCCGGTTGCGCTGGCTGGCAGGCGCGCCAGTTGCTGTTGATTGATGACGCTGAACCCCAGCCACAAGGCCACTGCGCCCAGGGAGAAGCACAAAGCCGCCAGCCAGGAACCGGTGCCGGAGGCGGGCAGTTGGAGGCTGCTGACCGTGGCCAGCAACAGCCCCATGGTGAGGCAGGACAACGGCATCACCAACTGGCGCCATTGCAGGGTCTTGTGACTGGCGTTGCCTATCAACGCCAGTAGCACCGGGACCATGCCGACAAACGCTGGCGTCAGCACCGGGCCGCCGAACATCACGCCGGCAGCAATGCACACGCCATAACCGAGGCAACCCAGTGCGCCCAGTGCTGCCGCCAGTACGCACTGGCCGGTGCTGAGTACACTCAATTGCGCCCTGCACACCATGATCCAGACGAGACCCAGCCCACCGGCCATCAGAAACCGTACGGCCATCAAGTCGTAGAGGCTGTAGACGCCGGTGACGTAGGGCGCAATGAAGTTCAGCGCCCAGCCCAGGGTGGCGACAACGGCCAATATCACACCGGTAAAGAGTGAGGCGCGGGCGCTGGTCATCAGGCTGCTCCATGAAGTGAGGGATTCATGGTGCCCAGCGCTGCGGCTGTGCTACAAACGAGTTTTCAGCCTTGGATGCATAACCACAGATTATGAATGCACTTGGCAAAACCTTACCGCCTCTGGCCAGCCTCCTGCCGTTTGAAGCGGCGGCGCGCCTGGAGAGTTTCTCCAAGGCGGCCGATGAATTGCACCTCACCCAGGCCGCTATCAGTCGGCAGATTCGCGGGCTGGAGGACAACCTGGGGGTCAAGCTGTTTTGTCGGCGCAACCGTGGGGTGTTCCTGACGCAAGAAGGGCGTGAGCTGGGGCGGGTGGTCAGCCAGGCCTTGCAGAGCATCAGTGAGGGCGCGGTCAGCCTGAGAACATCACCGCAGCGCAATCGCGTGGTACTGCTGTGCCAGCTATGCGAGGCGTTCTATTGGTTGATGCCGCGTCTCGCGACCTTCCACCAGCAATACCCGCAGATCGAGATCCAGGTGGTGACCTGCACGCGGCCGATCACCCAGTTCGACGGGCATTTCGATGTGGCCCTGCAAAGTACCCGGCGTGCCAGTGGCAGCCATACGCTGATGTTCACCGCCTCCGACGAGGTGTTCCCGGTGTGCAGCCCCGGCTACCTATGCCCGGAAAAGCCGTTAGCGCTGACTGAATTACAGCCCTGCACATTTCTGCACCACAGCTCCGAGCCGCCGCACTTGATGGAATGGGATGAGTGGCTGCAGATGTTCGGCCACACGTTGGCCAGGGATGCGCGCAGTGCCACCTTCGACAGTTACCCGCTGATGTTGCAAGCCGCCGTGGAAGGGCACGGTATCGCCATGGGTTGGCGTCGTACCGCAAGCCGGCTGATTGAGAGTGGGGCGCTGGTGCGGCCCTGCGCAGAAAGCGTGTTTTTGCCCGAGGCTATTTCGGTCTACAGGCAGCAAGGGGCGGGCAGTCGGGAGGAGGTCACGGCGTTGTTGGCCTGGCTTGACGCACAATTGCAAAGTGACGGCTGACAGGGGCGTCGCTGCCCCTGTCATCTGCGGTTATTGGTTGCGCGTGACGCGCCAAATCGTATTGGCCAGGTCGTCGGCAATGATCAGCGCGCCTTTGGGGTCCACCGTCACCCCCACTGGACGCCCGCGGGTCTTGCCATCGTCGCCGCGAAAGCCGGTGGCAAAGTCGATGGGCTCGCCCGCGGGCTTGCCGTTGCTGAACGGTACGAAGATCACCTTGTAGCCCACTGGGTTGTCACGGTTCCAACTGCCGTGCTCGCCGACAAACGCGCCGTCAGCGAATTTTTCACCCATGGCGGGGATGGAAAAATCCACGCCCAACGCGGCCACATGGGAGCCCAGGCTGTAATCGGGTTTGATCGCGGCAGCCACCTTGGCCGGGTTCTGCGGTTGTGCGCGGGGGTCGACGTTCTGGCCCCAGTAGCTGTAGGGCCAGCCGTAGAAGGCACCTTCACGCACCGACGTCAGGTAGTCTGGCACCAGGTCGGGGCCGAGTTCATCGCGCTCGTTGACCACGGTCCACAGTTGCCCTGAGCCCGGTTGGATGGTCAGCGCCGTCGGATTGCGCAGGCCCGTAGCGTAGGGCTTATGCGCACCGGTGGCGGCATCGATCTGCCAGACCATTGCGCGGTCGATCTCCACTTCCATGCCGCGTTCGGTGATGTTGCTGTTGGAACCGATGCCCACATACAGCTGACGCCCGTCGTCACTCACGGCCAATGACTTGGTCCAGTGATGGTTGATCTGCGCCGGCAGGTCGGTGACTTTGACGGGCGGGGCGCTGGCCTTGGTCTGGCCGTCGGCGTAGTCAAAGCGCACCAGTGCGTCCTGGTTGGCCACATACAGTTTGCCGTCGGCGAATGCCAGCCCGTAGGGAGCGTTGAGGTTGTCGGCGAATACCGTCTTGAGTTCATAGGTGCCGTCACCGTCGGCGTCACGCAGCAGCGTAATGCGGTTGCCGCCCTTGACCTTGGTGTTGCCCTGGGCCTTGATCACACTGGCGATCACGTCCTTGGGCTTGAGCTTGGCCGCACTGCCGCCACGGCCTTCGGCCACCAGGATATCGCCGTTGGGCAGCACCAGGGTCTGGCGCGGGATCGCAAGGTCGGTGGCGATGGCGGTGACGCTGTAGCCTTCGGGCACCTTGGGCTTTTGATCGCCCCACGGCGTGGGCTCGGCAATCTTCATGCTCGGCAACAGGCTGCTTTGTTGTTCGGGCAGCTTGGGGTCAGGGCCGCGCGCCTGGGTCTTGTCACCTTCGCCGCCACAGGCACTCAGCAACAGGGCGGCGCTGAGCAGGGTCAGTGTGTTGAGTGGTTTCATCGGGCAGCTCCTGAGCGCAGGTTGGTCAAGCCGATCCAGGTGGCGACAATCGCCAGCACGGTGACGATCGCCGACAGCACCAAGCCAGCAGGCATCATGGCGTAGGCATCCTTGGCATGTTGAAAGGCGTTCACCAGCCCCAGCACCCAAGTGCCCAGCAACAGCAGGAAGTACGCCACCGGGCGCCCGCCCTTGTGTTCGGCGCGCACCAGGTTGACCAGTGCAAACAGCAGGGCAAAACCACAGAACACCAGCGCTCCGGCGATCAGCCAGGAGGCAAAATTGGCCCATTGGATCTGGTAGGTCTGGCCGTAGGCGATATCACTGAGCAAGGCCCCGAGAAACAACGGCACGGTGCCGGCAAGCAAAGTCCCGTGCAACGGCCCAGGCCTGACGACGGGGTAAGTGGAGAGGGTAGTCATGTTGGTGGCGGCTCCTTATCGTTCTGCACCCTGGGCTCAGGGCGCGCTGACTTCGCATAGGAAAGGAGCATGGCATTTGCAAGAAAGTTCACTGGGAGGGCGTGTCGAGGTGTGTTTCGATCCGGCGTTCCCCTGCATATGCATAGGTATCTACACAATTTTGGTGCGACGCTGAACCTGTGGCGAGGGAGCTTGCTCCCGTGACGGCCTGACAGCCGACATCTATCTACCTGACACCCCACCATCCAACTGTGGGAGCTGGCTTGCCTGCGAAGGCGGCCTAACAGTCAACACAGTTGGACCGGGTACATATCCGTTATTTAGGTAACGGCCACCTAGGGTTCCGCCCTGACGGCGGCTCACTTTTGAAAAGCGCAAAAGTAAGCAAAACGCTCTTGCCCCACCACTCGGCA
>NZ_JBWKRA010000023.1:0-107808 GCF_059419065.1 Pseudomonas sp. GW821-FHT07B01
AGATGCTGACTGAAACACCGCCATCGCAGGCAAGCCAGCTCCCACATTAATTCTGCATCGGTCTTAACCGTCTTCGCCTCGCCCTCGCCCCTATCCCCCGTTATACTTGCCGGCTTTCCTGAATAAATGCCAACTAGGGTCCCGCCGCGCATGGATAAGACCTACCAGCCCCACGCTATCGAAACTTCCTGGTACAACACCTGGGAGTCCGAGAACTATTTCGCCCCACAAGGTGCGGGCGACTCGTACACCATCATGATTCCGCCACCGAACGTCACTGGCAGCCTGCACATGGGCCATGGCTTCAACAATGCGATCATGGATGCGTTGATCCGCTTCCGCCGCATGCAGGGTCGCGACACCCTGTGGCAACCGGGCACCGACCACGCCGGCATCGCCACCCAGATGCTGGTGGAACGCCAACTGGAAGCCACCGGCCAGAACCGTCACGACCTGGGTCGCGAGAAATTTCTGGAGAAAGTCTGGGAATGGAAAGACCAGTCCGGCGGCAATATCAGCCGTCAGATCCGTCGCCTGGGTTCGTCCGTAGACTGGAGCCGCGAGCGCTTCACCATGGACGACGGCCTGTCCGAAGCCGTAAAGGAAGCCTTCGTGCGCCTGCACGAAGACGGCCTGATCTACCGCGGCAAGCGCCTGGTCAACTGGGACACCAAGTTGCACACGGCCATTTCCGACCTTGAAGTGGAAAACCACGACGAGAAAGGCTTCCTGTGGAACCTCAAGTACCCGCTGGCCGACGGCGCCAAGACCGCTGAAGGCAACGATTACCTGATCGTCGCCACTACCCGTCCGGAAACCATGCTCGGCGATGCCGCCGTCGCTGTTAACCCGAACGACGAGCGCTACCAGGCGCTGATCGGCAAGTTTGTCGAACTGCCGCTGGTTGGCCGCCGCATCCCGATCATCGCGGATGACTATTGCGACCCTGAGTTCGGCACCGGCTGCGTGAAAATCACCCCGGCCCACGATTTCAACGACTACGAAGTCGGCAAGCGCCACAACCTGCCGCTGCTGAACATCTTCGACAAAAATGCCGCCGTATTGCCGGCCTGCCAGGTGTTCAACCTGGACGGCTCGCTGAACGACAGCATCGACGGCAAGATCCCCGCCGAATACGCAGGTCTGGACCGTTTTGAAGCGCGCAAGCAGATCGTAGCTGCCTTCGACGCCGCCGGTTTGCTGGTCAGCGTCGACGACCACGGCCTGAAAGTGCCGAAGGGCGACCGCTCCGGCACCGTGATCGAGCCGTGGCTGACCGATCAGTGGTACGTGTCCACCAAGCCGCTGGCAGAACCTGCGATTGCCGCCGTGGAAGATGGCCGCATCCAGTTCGTGCCTAAACAGTACGAAAACATGTATTTCTCGTGGATGCGCGACATCCAGGACTGGTGCATCAGCCGTCAGCTGTGGTGGGGCCACCGTATTCCGGCCTGGTACGACGAGTCGGGCAAAGTCTACGTAGGCCGCGACGAAGCCGAAGTGCGTGCCAAGCACAACCTCGGCGCGGACATCGCGCTGCAACAGGACAACGACGTACTGGACACCTGGTTCAGTTCGGGCCTGTGGACCTTCTCTACCCTGGGCTGGCCGCAGCAGACCGAGTTCCTGAAGAAATTCCACTCCACCGACGTGCTGGTCACCGGCTTCGACATCATTTTCTTCTGGGTTGCCCGGATGATCATGCTCACCATGCACCTGGTGAAGAACGAAGACGGCACCCCGCAGGTACCGTTCAAGACCGTGTACGTACACGGCTTGGTACGCGACGGCCAGGGCCAGAAGATGTCCAAGTCCAAGGGCAACGTCCTGGACCCGCTGGACATCATCGACGGCATCGACCTGGAAACCCTGGTGCAGAAACGCACCTCGGGCCTGATGCAGCCGAAACTGGCGAAAAAGATCGAGAAGCAGACCCGCGACGAATTCGCCGACGGCATCGCCAGCTACGGCACCGACGCCCTGCGCTTCACCTTCTGCTCGCTGGCCTCCACCGGTCGCGACATCAAGTTCGACATGGGCCGCGTCGAAGGCTATCGCAACTTCTGCAACAAGATCTGGAACGCGGCGCGCTACGTGCTGGACAAAGGCGAAGACTGCGGCCAGAACGGCGAAGCCTATGAGCTGAGCCTGGCGGATCGCTGGATCATCTCGCAGCTGCAGCGCACCGAAGCCGAAGTGACCCGCCAGCTCGACCAATTCCGTTTCGACCTGGCCGCACAGGCCCTGTACGAGTTCATCTGGAACCAGTATTGCGACTGGTACCTAGAACTGTCCAAGCCGGTGCTGTGGGACGAGAACGCGCCAGTCGAACGCCAGCGCGGCACCCGTCGCACCCTGGTGCGCGTGCTCGAAGTGGCGCTGCGCCTGGCGCATCCGTTCATGCCGTTCATCACCGAAGAAATCTGGCAGCGCCTGGCGCCGCTGGCCGGTATCGAAGGCAAGACCATCATGCTGCAACCTTGGCCGGTGGCCAACGAAGCGCGCATCGATGAGGCCGCCGAAAGCGATATCGAATGGCTCAAGACCCTGATGCTCGGCACACGCAACATCCGCGCCGAGATGAACATCGGGCCGGGCAAGCCGCTGGCCGTGTTCGTCAAGAACGCCAGTGCCGAAGACCAGCGTCGCCTCAGCGAGAACGATGCGCTGCTCAAGAAACTGGCCAAGCTGGAGTCGATCACCGTATTGGCTGCCGATGCCGAAGCACCGTTGTCTGCCACCGCGTTGGTGGGTGATATGGAAGTGCTGGTGCCGATGGCCGGCCTGATCGACAAGGGCGCGGAACTTGCCCGCCTCGACAAGGAAATTGCGCGCCTGCAAGGCGAAGTGCAGCGAGTGGGCGGCAAGCTGTCCAACGCGGCGTTCGTCGACAAAGCGCCAGCTGAAGTGATCGAGAAAGAACGCGCCAAGTTGGCCGAGGCTGAACAGGCCTTGGGCAAGCTGGCGGAGCAACACGCGCGGATTTCCAGCCTGTAAGGGGAAACCGTGTAGAGAAAGAGGCCTTCGGGCCTCTTTTTTTTGTCCAGGAAAACCACACCATTTCCCAATCAAAACCCTATCCCTGTGGGAGCTGGCTTGCCTGCGATACTGACGACTCGGTGTATCAGGCAGACCGAGGTGATGCTATCGCAGGCAAGCCAGCTCCCACATTTGACCGAGTTGTGTTCAGGAATGTGTGACAATGCCCACCACATTGAGCCAAACCCAGAATCATCATGACCGCCCCCACTACGCCCAAACCTCCGCGCAAGAAGCCTAAAACCGCCGCCACGGCCAAACCCGTCGCGCCACGCAAAGAGGCCACCCTGCACCCGCGCAACCGCCACACGGGCCGTTACGACTTCCCGGCGCTGATCAAGACCACGCCGGAACTGGCGCAGTTCGTGATCATCAACCCCTACGGCAAAGAGAGCATCGACTTCGCCAGCCCGGATGCAGTGCGGGTGTTCAACCGGGCGCTGCTCAAGTCGTTCTATGGCATCCAGCATTGGGATATCCCGGCGGACTACCTGTGCCCGCCGGTGCCGGGGCGTGCTGACTATGTGCACTTCCTCGCCGACCTGCTGGCCAGCGTCAACGACGGCAAGATCCCGCGGGGCTCGATCGTCAAGGTGCTGGACATCGGTATGGGCGCCAACTGCGTGTACCCGCTGATTGGCTATATGGAGTACCGCTGGAACTTCCTGGGCTCGGAGGTCGACCCGATCGCCGTGTCCGCCGCCAAGGCCATCGTGCAGTCCAACGACCTGAGCAAGGTCATCCAGCTGCGCCAGCAACCCAACCCCAAGCAGATCCTGTTGGGCCTGCTGGAGCCGGGTGAGCGCTTTGACCTTACGATGTGCAATCCGCCCTTCCATGCAGCCATGGACGAAGCCACCAAAGGCAGCGAGCGTAAATGGCGCGCCTTGGGCAAGGCCGACCCGAAACGCAAGTTGCCGGTGCTCAACTTCGGTGGTCAATCGGCCGAACTGTGGTGTGAAGGTGGCGAAGCGCGATTTGTGACGCAGTTGATCGCCGAAAGCGCGCATTTTGCCCATAAAGTGCTGTGGTTCAGCACCCTGGTGTCCAAAGCGTCCAACTTGCCGGCGATCGAAACCGCGCTGAAAAAAGCCGGCGTGCTGGAAAGCCAGGTGGTGGAGATGTCCCAGGGGCAGAAGCAGAGCCGCTTTGTGGCCTGGACATTCCAGACCAAGAACGAGCAGCAGATCTGGCGCCAGCGCTGGGTTCGATAAGAATCATTGTGGCGAGGGAGCTTGCTCCCGCTGGGCAGCGCAGCGGCCCCAAAATCCTGGGAGCGCTGCGCACTCCAGCGGGAGCAAGCTCCCTCGCCACAATAACCGCGCTCTACAATAAAATCGCAGGCAATAAAAAACCGTGCCCGGATCACTCCGAAGCACGGTTTTTTTGCTGCGTCTTACTTGTTAACAGCGTCGGTCAGGCCTTTAGCCACAACCAGCTTGATAACTTTCTTGGCAGCGATTTCGATGGCAGCGCCAGTCGAAGGGTTACGGCCAGTACGGGCAGGACGCTCGGTCACTTTCAGTTTGCCAACGCCTGGCAGAGTGATTTCGCCGCCATTTTCCAGCTGATCAGCAACAACTTGGCTCAGTTGGTCCAGCAGAGCACGCACGGTAGTTTTCGGTGCGTCTACTGCTTCAGCCAGGTCAGCGATCAGTTGGTCTTTAGTAATAGCCATTGTGGTGTTCCTTCCCTATCAAATTCATATGGATTGCAGAGTGCAGTGTCAGCCGTCGAGCCCGACCGTCATGGCCTGGCATCCCCGGCCATAACCACGGAGATCGGGGTTATAGATGCTTGAAACGGGGATTGGTTCGACCTGACAAATGCTGAATGCACGCTTAACGCCGAGACTTGGCGTAAGACGGGGCAAAACTAGCACAGAGACGGGGAAATATCCGCCTCAACATACCCATTTGGTCAGCTTTATCGCTCTAAACCGTG
The DNA here is from genome assembly GCF_059419065.1 of Pseudomonas sp. GW821-FHT07B01. Classification (NCBI taxonomy): domain Bacteria; kingdom Pseudomonadati; phylum Pseudomonadota; class Gammaproteobacteria; order Pseudomonadales; family Pseudomonadaceae; genus Pseudomonas; species Pseudomonas sp. GW821-FHT07B01. The sequence continues at coordinate 4,984 of NZ_JBWKRA010000023.1, forward strand.
AAAAAAAGGCATATGGCCAGTGGGAGGGCGTGCAAAATGCCGTTCGGGGCACGTCTTGACCAATGGGTGCGGTACACTGGGCGACTTTTCGGGGAGGCCGACCGCTCCCCTTCAACCAGCCGAGAAGCCTATGCCGATCCGTCATTGCATCGTCCACCTGATCGACAAAAAACCCGACGGCACACCCGCAATTCTTCACGCCCGCGACTCGGAGCTGTCCGAGTCCGCCGCCATCGAGAACATGCTTGCCGACCTCAACGAGAGCTACAACGCCAAACAAGGCAAGGCCTGGGGTTTCTTCCATGCCGAGTCCGGCGCGCACCCGTTCAGCGGTTGGTTGAAGGAATACTTTGACGGTGGCCAGGACTTCACCACCTTCAGCCGCACAGCGGTAGAGCACCTGCAAAAGCTGATGGAGGAATCCAACCTCTCCACCGGCGGCCATGTGCTGTTTGCCCATTACCAGCAAGGCATGACCGACTACCTGGCCATCGCCCTGCTGCACCACAGCGAAGGCGTGGCGGTGACCGACGAGCTGGACGTGACGCCCTCGCGCCACCTGGACCTGGGCCAGTTGCACCTGGCGGCGCGTATCAACGTCTCCGAGTGGCAGAACAACAAGCAGTCCAAGCAGTACATCTCCTTTATCAAGGGTAAGAACGGCAAGAAGGTCTCGGAGTACTTCCGCGACTTTATCGGCTGCCAGGAAGGCGTCGACGGCCCGGGCGAAACCCGCACCCTGCTCAAGGCGTTCAGTGACTTCGTCGAGAGCGAAGACCTGCCCGACGAGTCCGCCCGCGAGAAAACCAAGACCCTGGTGGACTACGCCAGCAGCCAGGCCAAGCTCGGCGAACCCATGGGCCTGGAAGAGCTCTCGGGCCTGATCGATGAAGACCGGCCAAAAGCCTTCTACGACCATATCCGCAACAAGGATTACGGCCTGTCGCCGGAGATTCCGGCCGACAAACGCACCCTCAACCAGTTCCGCCGCTTCACCGGGCGCGCCGAGGGCCTGTCCATCAGCTTTGAAGCGCACCTGCTGGGCGACAAGATCGAGTACGACGAAGCCGCCGGCACCTTGATCATCAAGGGCCTGCCGACCCAACTGACCGACCAGCTCAAGCGCCGTAACTGATGCTGGGCGGGGTGCTCAAGAAAGTCCTCCTGGTATTGCTGGTGGTGGTTGCCATCCAGAACTGGGGCAAGGTGGAGCGGCTGTTCAACCCGTCCCAGGTGGCGCCCGAGCACGTACGCGCCTCTGCGCGGGTGGTGCTCTATGCCACCGAGTGGTGTGGGTACTGCAAGCAGATCCGGCGTTTTCTGGACCAGAAGGGTATCCCGTACCAGGCCGTCGATATAGAAAAGGATGCCGAGGCGCGCAAGGCGTACGAGGCACTGGGCGGTGGCGGAATTCCGTTTGTGGATGTGAACGGCACCTTGATTCGCGACTACAATCCCGAAGCAATCATGGCCGCCCTGAAGTAACACCCAATCAAATGTAGGAGCTGGCTTGCCTGCGATGGCGGTGTAACAGGTTCAATACCTGTGACTGACACACCGCTATCGCAGGCAAGCCAGCTCCCACACAAGTCTGCTCTGCGCATCGAGCTCTGGGGTGTGATTGAAAATTGGCCTCCAGCGACACCATCGCCGAGCGTGTCGAGCTGAGGTATTTCTTGCCTGACAGGTTCAGCAGCGAAAACCGCAACGCAGGCCTAGCGCAGCACAATCATGCGGCCCAACAGGCTGTGCTGTTCAAAACCCAGCACCGCTTGCAAGGCGTTCAAGACCGCTACAGGGTCCTGGCTCGGAAAGCTGCCGCTGACGCGTTTGGCGGCCATGTTCTCGTTAAGCAGAAGAATTCGACCGGGGTAATAACGCCTCAGGTCCTGGACCACATCGGCCAGGGGTGCCCTGTAGTAGTTGAGCCAACCTTCGCGCCAGGCCAGGCGTGAGGCGCTGTCGACCCCATGCAAAGGGTCGGCAATACCGTCGGCATAGGCCACTTGCTGGCCCGCTGTCAGCAGCTGTTGCTGGCCCTGTTTGGAGGGCGTCACGCCCACACGGCCGGACAGCACAGTGACCTCGACGCCGTCAGGTTGCAGGCGCACTTCAAACTGCGTGCCCAGTACCCGTGTTTCACCGCCGCCCGCCTCCACCATGAAGGGTTGGCCGGTGTGGGTCACGCTGAAAAAACCTGCACCACGGCGCAATTGGATGTGCCGTTCGCCCTGGCTGAAATCTACGGCGATGGCGCTGTCGGCGTCGAGGGTGACCTTGGATTGATCGGCCAGGGTGAAGGTCTTTACCTCACCCGGCGCCGTCACATAATCGGCGCCCCACTCATCGACCCAGCGTGACGGCTGCCAACCGGCGCCCATCGACACCATTAGCAGCAGGCAGGCGGCGACGGCCAAGGCGCCAGACCAACGCGCTACCCGGGAGCGTTTGGAGGCGTTGATCGTATTGAGGTAGCCCTGCAAGGCGAGCGCGTCCTCATCGGCCAGTTGGCGCGCCGGTACTTCGCTTAATTCCCAGAGCACCTGGGCTTGGGAGTAGGCCTCGACGTGTGCGGGATCTGCACGTAACCAGCGGCTGAACGTGGCCTGGTCGCCGCTGCTGGGCTGGTCATGCAGCAGGCACAACCAATCGAGTGCGGCCTGTTCCTGGGCGGGCGTGGGCGTGACGTTCACGGGGCTTTCCCTGGCATGCGTGGAGGCGGTGGTTCGCGAAGGCTGGCCTTGCAGGCTTCGAGGGCGCGCATCATATGTTTTTCCACGGCGCTTTGGGACAGGCCCATGGCCTTGGCGATTTCGGCGTACTTGCGGCCGTGGATGCGGTTAAGCAGGAAAATCTGGCGGGTGCGCTCGGGCAAGCTGCGCAAGGCGGCTTCCACATGGCGCAGATCATTGCCCGCCTCCAGCGCTGCCTGGGGTTCGCAGCCTTGGTGGTCGGATTGTTCCGGCAGCCAGCCTTCGCTGCTGCGTGCTCGCGCACCTTCGCTGCGCAGATGGTCGATGGCGATGTTGCCGGCGCAGCGCAGCAGGTAGGTGCTCAGCTCTTCGACCTGCACCAGCGGGCGACGCCAGAAGCGCAGGAACAGGTCCTGCACCAGGTCGGCTGCCGTGGCGCGGCAACCCACACGGCGGCTGACCAACGCCTCCATTTGCGGGCGCTGGGACAAAAACACCTGCAGGAAATGCGCGCGTCCACCCGCTGCATCCGGGTGCGGAGTGTCCTTAGAAGATTGCGGTGGTTGGGTCCTCATGGCCATGGCCGGCTCAAGAGAGGGCGAACGCCGCAACAGGGCTGGCCAAAAGAGCGAGCCCCGCGAGGATCAAGGCCAGCCTTGGCCGATACGGCAACAGCAACACCAGCAGCAAGGCGCTGAGCATCAACACCGCGCACCACTCCACCAGGCCCTGACTCCAACCGGTGCCCAGCACCGACGGCCAGATCGACATGACCAGCAACAACCAGCCGCCCATCCGCAACCCCAGGCGCCGAATGGCTGTAGGTTTGCTGTGCAGCAATTCGCCGTGGTGACGCTCGGTGGACAAGCACAGTGCCATGAACCCGGCGTAGCACATCAATAGCGCTAGAAGCATCAGTTGGCCTGCTGCTTGAATGTTAACCCGCGGGCACGCTCAGCCTTGGGTAGCGGCGCGCTGCGGTGGTGCATCTTCCAGGCTGCCCAGGCGAGGAACGCGCCACTGGCCAGGCAGGTGAGGTCGAAGCCGGCCATCGCCCAGTCGCCGCTTGGCACAGAGACACCCAAGTGATGCGAGGTGGTGATGGCGTTGAGCAATGGAATGGCGGCAAACAACAGCGCGCCGAAGCTCAGTTGCTCGACCCAGCCCTGGCGACCGCGCCGCAGCAAGGCGTGCAACAAGCTCAGGGCCCAGGCGATAAAGAACGCCTGCACTTCCCAGTCGGAACGCGCGGTGAAGCTCACCGGCAGCAGGCGGTTAGCCCAGAAAAACGCCGCGATGGCGATCATCAAGCCAGACATGCTGGCAATATTCAGCACTTCTACCAACCGCAGTTCAAAGGGCATCACCGAGGCCTTGGCATGCTTGAGCTGGCGCTTGCCCAGCCAGATCACCAAGCCTGTGCCGATCATCGCCGTACCCGCCAGGCCGCAGATAAAGTACAGCCAGCGCAGCACCGGGCCGGCGAAATGGCCCATGTGCAAACCGTAGAAACTGCCACCGATGGCCGTCGCCACTGACGGCTCGGCACTGCCTCGCAACAGCTCGCCGGTGGTGCCGTTGAACGACAGGGTACTGCCGGAGGCATGCACTACGCTGTCGGAGCCGGCGCGAGACACATTGACCGAGGCGTTGACATCGCCGGGGTTGTTGACCGCCACACGCCCCACATGCCCGCCCGCCCACTGTTCCCGCGCCTGCTGGTACATCGGCATCAACGGCAGCAGTTTGCCCGGCTGGCCGAGGGCCGGCGCATTGTCAGTAGCGGGGAACAGCTCACTGAAAAACGCGCGGCTGTCGTCGCCGTAGGACGCCACGATGGGCGCAGGCATGACCATGCTCATGAAAATCACCAGGCTGCTGTAGGTGATCATCAGGTGAAACGGCAGCACCAGCACACCCACCGCGTTGTGCCCGTCGAGCCAGGAGCGCTGGCCTTTGCGCGGGCGGAAGGTGAAGAAGTCCTTGAAGATTTTTTTATGGGTGATGATGCCGGTGATCAGTGCGACTAACATCACCATGGCGGCGATGGTCGACAGCCAGCGGCCCCACGGGTAAGGCATTTGCAGTTGAAAGTGGAAACGATAGAAGAACTCGCCGCCCTTGCTTTCGCGGGCCTGCACCGGTTGGCCGGAGACGGGGTCGAGGACTTTCTGGATGAAGGTACCGCGCTTGCCGGGTTCGAGCTTGTCTTGCCACATCACCGACAAAACGGGGTCGCGGCGGGTCGGCAAGGTAATGAACCAGCGTGCGGCGGTAGGCGCCTGCTGTTGCAGGTAGTTTTGCGCGACGGCGAGGCTGCGCCCATCGTCCAGGGGATGGGCCTGCACTTCGGGCTGCATCCAGTGGGTTATTTCATCTTTGAAATAGGCCAGGGTGCCGGTCAGGAAAATCGCGAACAGCAGCCAGCCGAAGATCAAGCCTGCCCAGGTGTGCAGCCAGGCCATGGCCTGGCGAAAGCCCTCTTTCATATGCGAGCCATCCAGAAACCAATGCCGGCCAGGGTGGCCAAGAGTGCGCTCGGCACCATCACCCCTGCCCAGGCGCGCCATGCCGTGCGGCAGGCAAAACACCAGAGCACCGCCAGCAGGTAGAACACAAAGGAACTCATCATGCCGGTGACCACCGCATCGGCACGGGAGGTGGGCAGCCAGAGCGCCAGGCAGATGGCGGCCAGGGAGGCCATCAGATAACCGCCAATCACCGCCGCCAGCACGCGCGAGGTGACGGCGAGGCGGTAGGAAACGGGCAATGAGGTTTTGCTTTTCATGCGGCAGGCGCCTGGTTCATCAGCGCGCAATATTAATGATAAATATTCTCATAAGCAAAAGAGAACGGATGAATCACCTGCCTTGGCCGATTGCCGAACCTTGTTATGCGCCCTACAATGCGAACAATTCTTGTTCTCTAAAGCATATCGAATGCTTGCGGAGTGATCGCGTTGCAGCCGTCCAACCCCGTCGAAGTGTTGTACAACGACCATCACCACTGGCTCACCGGCTGGTTGCGACGCAAGCTCGGCTGCCCGGAAAACGCCGCCGACCTGGCTCAGGACACCTTTATCCGCGTGCTCAGTGCCCGGGAAGCGCCAACGCTGATCGAGCCGCGCGCCTTCCTCACCACCGTGGCCAAGCGTGTGCTGTTCAACTTCTACCGCCGCCAGGACCTGGAGCGCGCCTACCTCGAGGCCTTGGCGCAGATGCCCGAACACGTGGCACCGTCGGAAGAAGACCGCGCAATCATCCTGCAAACCCTGCTGGAACTGGACCAACTGCTCGACGGCTTGCCCAAGCAGGTCAAACGCGCTTTCCTGCTGGCCCAACTCGACGGCCTGACCTACGCGCAAATCGGCGCGCAACTGGGCATCTCCATCGCCACCGTCAAACGCCACCTGACCAAAGCGGCCATGCGCTGCTACTTCGCCCTATGAACGTCTCCAGCCAAGTCGCCGAACAAGCCGTGCACTGGTTGCTGGAAATGCAGCAAGGCACGCTCAACCCACGCCAGCAGGCGGCCTGGCAGCAATGGTTGAATGCCCACAGCGAACACCAACGCGCGTGGGAGCAGATCCAGCGCGTCAACCAACGCCTGCGCGGCGTGCCCTCCCCCCTGGCCCACGCGGCGTTGAACGCGCCTACCTCCCGCAGCCGGCGTCAGGCGCTTAAATTGCTGTTGATTGTGGGTGCCGGTTCGGCCGCCGCCTGGAGCCTGCGCCAGCAACATATCCTGCCGCCGCTGACGGCTGACTATCGCAGCCCGGTGGGCCAGCGCCGCACAGTACAACTGGCCGACGGCAGCCAGTTGCAGCTCAACACCGGCAGCGCGGTGGATGTGCATTTCGACAGCCAGCAGCGCCTGGTGCGCCTGCTTGAAGGTGAAATCCTGCTCACCGCCCGTGCAGGCCAGGCGCCGTTGCACGTGCTGACCGGCCAGGGCCTGCTCAGCAGCCAGGCGGCGCGCTTGACTGTGCGCCAGTTCAACGACCACACCCAACTGGCAGTGCTGGCCGGCCAGGTCGAGGTGATGCCCAACCGCTACAACGGCTTGGCGCTGAGGGTCGATGCCGCGCATCAGGTCAATTTCACCCGCAAAGGCTGGGACACCCCACGCCCCACCGACGCCAACAGCGGCGCCTGGGCCGACGGCATGCTGGTGGCCGCACACATGCGCCTGGAAGACTTCTTGGGGGAACTGGGACGCTATCGTCGCGGCCAGCTCCAGTGCGATCCACAAGTCGCCAACCTGCTGCTGTCGGGCAGTTACCCACTGGATGACAGCGAACGCATCCTCGACCTGCTGGAGATCAGCCTGCCGGTGAAAGTGCGGCGCTTTACGCGTTATTGGGTGACCGTGCAGGCCCGGGTCTGAATTTATTTTACTTTTGTGTGAGCCGTTTTCCGCACCTGGCGTGACAGAGAAGGAAAGCCACCTTGATCCTTCCTTCTCAGGACCGCCCTTCATGCCCCAGCACCCGACGCTTCTCGCCCGTACACTGCGCCAACTCCTGCTCGGTGCCAGTCTCAGCCTGACCACACTGCCGGCGGTGATGGCAGCCGACGCCAAGGCGTACCATATCGCCCCGACCACCCTGGAAGCGGCCCTGAATCAATTCGGTCGTGAAGCCGGCGTACTGGTGTCCTTCGGCTCCGCCGTGACGGCAGGGATGCAAAGCCCTGGGTTATCGGGCAGCTACAGCACTGCCGAGGGCCTGCAAAAACTACTGGAGGGCACCGGCCTGCAAGCCCGCGCCGAGGGGGATAACGCCTACAGCCTGCAACCGGCCGGCGCCCCCGCCACACTGGAGTTGCAGACCTCCAACGTGGTCGGCGACTGGCTCGGTGACGCGGCGCAAACCAACGTGTTCGAACACCCCGGCGCCCGAGATGTGATCCGCCGTGAAGAATTCGAACGCCAGGGTGCCACCCAGGCCCGCGATGTGCTCAACCGCATCCCTGGCGTCAACGCCCCGGACAACAACGGCACCGGTAGCCACGACATGGCGCTGAACTTCGGCATTCGCGGGCTCAACCCGCGCCTGGCGTCGCGCTCCACCGTGCTGATGGATGGCATCCCGGTGCCCTTCGCGCCTTACGGTCAGCCGCAACTCTCCTTCGCGCCGATCAGCATGGGCAATATGGACGCGGTGGATGTAGTACGTGGCGGCGGTGCGGTGCGCTATGGCCCGCAGAACGTCGGTGGCATCGTCAACTTCGTCACCCGTGCCATCCCGGATGCGCCGACGGTCAAGGGCGGTTTGCAGACCGAGACCAGCCCCTCCTCCAGCCACGACGGCTTCAAGACCACCGGCAACTTGCTGGCCGGCGGCACTGCCGACAATGGCTTGGGGGGCGCGCTGCTGTACTCCGGCACCCGCGGCGGCGGCTGGCGCGAAAACAGCAACACGCGCATCGATGACCTGATCCTCAAGGGCAAATACCAACTGGACGACGCCAACAGCTTCAACGCCATGGCACAGTACTACGAAGGCCAGGCCGATATGCCGGGCGGTTTGAACGTCAAGGACTACAAGGCTGATCCGTACCAGTCCACCCGCCCGTATGACAAGTTCTGGGGCCGCCGCACGATGTTCAACGTCGGCTACCGCTACGAGCAGGACCGCCGCGAATTCACGGTCAACAGTTTCTTCACCAAGACCCTGCGCAGCGGCTACCTGGACCAAGGCAGCTTCCTGTCGCTGTCGCCACGGGAATATTGGGTACGCGGCCTGGAAACGCGCTTCGCCCAGGGCTTCGACCTCGGCCCCACCAGCCATGAAGTGGGTGTGGGCTACCGCTACATCAATGAAGCCGGCCACGAACTGCGCTACCGCACGCCGATTGCCGCCAACCAGCAAATCCCCACCACCAACAGCCGCAACGACCGCGATACGCGCGGCGGCACCGAAGCCAATGCGTTCTTCATCGACGACCGCATCGACATCGGCAAGTGGACCCTCACCCCTGGCATTCGCTACGAGATGATCGAGTCCCAGCAGACCAACAACCTGAGCAACGTCAAATACAAGGGCGACTACAACACTGCCCTGCCGGCGCTGAATGTGCTTTACCACCTCACCGACGACTGGAACCTGTACGCCAACACCGAAGGCTCGTTCGGCAGCGTGCAGTACAGCCAGATGCCAAACCGTGTGAACAGCGGTGAAGTGAAACCGGAAAAAGCCCGCACCTGGGAACTCGGCACGCGCTATGACAATGGCAACCTGCGCGCGGAAATCGGTGCGTTCCTGATCAACTTCGACAACCAGTACGACAGCAACCAGACCAACGACACCGTGATCGCCCGCGGTGAAACTCGCCACCAAGGCATCGAGTCGAGCATCAACTACGCCCTCGACGGCCTGAGCCCGGCGCTGGCAGGGTTTGATGTGTACGCCACCTACGCCTATGTGGATGCGACCATCCGCGAAGACGGCCCGAACAAAGGCAACCGCGTGCCCTTCTCCTCCAAGCACAAAGGCACCCTGGGCGTGGGTTACACCGAAGGCCCGTGGAAGCTGAATGTGGACAGCAGCTACCAGAGCAGCCAGTTCGCCGACAACGCCAACACCCAGGCCGAAAGCGCCGACGGTGCCAATGGCCGCATCCCCGGCTACATGCTGTTCAGCAGCCGCGCAGCCTATGACTTCGGCCCGCAGTTGTCGGATCTGAATGTGGCGGTGGGGGTGAAGAACATCTTCAACAAGCAGTACTACACCCGCTCGTTCGACGACAACAACAAGGGCAAGTACGTGGGTGAGCCGCGCACGGTGTATGTGCAAACCTCTATCGCGTTCTGACTGCAATCTGCAGACTGCAACACATCCAACTGTGGGAGGGGGCAAGCCCCTCCCACAGTTGATTGTCGGTGTGTTTAGGATTGAATGGGGCTAGCTACCCGCCAGGCAACTCGGGGTGGCGGCCACCAACGCGTCAATGGCACACCGCGTCTTGGCCGGCATATGCGCCGCCGTCGGCCAGATCACATGGATCGGCGCAGGTTGCTCACGGTAGCTGGGCAGCACGGCCTGCAACTGCCCGCGCAGCGCATAGTGGGCAATCAACCAACTCGGCAACCAGGCCAGGCCCACGCCCGCGATAGCGGCATCGGCTACCGCCTGGAGGTCGTCCACGATCAAGGGCGAAGCCAGGCGCGAGCGCTGCGCGGTGTTGCTGCGGTAGGCAATGCCACGATGAGCGGCCAAGTCTTCGATACTGCCAATAGCACCCTTGCGCTGCAAATACGCAGGCGACGCTGCCAGCCCCATGACCTGCTGACCCAGGCGCCGTGCACTCAGGCGGTCGGTGTCGGGCAACGGGCCGATGCGCACGGCCATATCGAAGCCTTCCTGCACCAAGTCGATCATGCGGTCGGAAAAACAAATGTCGATTTCCAGTTCCGGATAACGATCCAGCAAAGCCCATAACGCCGGCGCGGCATAGTGATGACCAAACGCCAGGGGCACGCTCACTCTCAAACGCCCCCGAGGTTGCTGGCGGCCGCTTTCCAGCACGGACTCGGCGGCCTCCAGCTCTGCCAATGCGCGCAGGCAATGCTCGTAGTACGCCTGCCCGTCCTCGGTCAACCGCTGGCGCCGGGTGGAACGCTGTAACAGGCAAGTGCCCAGGCGTGCTTCCAGGCGCGCCAGGCCCTTGCCCACCGCTGAACGCGTGAGGTTCAGGCGCTCGGCGGCTTCGGTGAGGTTGCCGCTTTCAACAATCTGCAGAAAGAGTTCGACACCATCAAAACGTGGGGTAGCCATGCTTAATTGTCGCCTTGTATTCCCTTGTCTACGGAAAAGTTATCGCCAATAAAGAACCTGATTCCCGAGAGAATAGCCCCTCCCGCTTTCGAAAGGAATGTCGTATGTCCCGCGCCGCCGCACTATCGGCCCTCACTCCCCCGCGCACCGCCAGGAACGGCCTGGCCCTCACCGCCGTCTGCCTGGTGGCCCTGATGTTCGGCCTGGAAATCTCCAGCGTGCCGGTCATCCTGCCGACGCTGGAACAGGAACTGGGCACGGGCTTTCAAGACGCCCAATGGATCATGAATGCCTACACCCTGGCCTGCACCAGCGTGCTGATGGCGGCGGGGACCCTGGCGGATCGCTTCGGTCGTCGGCGTGTGCTGGTGGTGTGTCTATGGGTATTCGCCCTGGCCTCACTGGCCTGTGGCTTGGCCAACGATGCGCCGACACTGATCGCGGCGCGGTTCGTCCAGGGCATTGGGGCCGGGGCCATGATGATTTGCCAGTTCGCGATCTTGTCCCATCAGTTCCGCGAACCGGCAACGCGTGCGCGGGCCTTTGCGATATGGGGCGTGATCGCTGGCGTGGGCCTGGGTTTCGGACCGATGGTGGGAGCCATGATCCTGGCCGTGGCGGACTGGCGCTGGGTGTTCCTGGTGCATGTACCGCTGACCCTGCTCACCTTGGCTTTGTTGCACATCAGCGTGCAGGAATCCCGCGACCCGGCCAACCATCGCCTCGACATCGCCGGCATGCTGACCATGACACTCACGGTGTTTGCGCTGGTTTATTTCATCACCCAGGGCAGCGAAATCGGCTTTGGCGCCCCGGCGATGCTCGGCTGGGCCGGCCTGGCGGTCTCCGGGCTGCTGCTGTTTATCTTGCTTGAGCGGCGCAGCGCCCATCCGATGTTCGACTTCTCGGTGTTCCGCATCCAACGCTTCAATGGCGCGTTGATGGGCTCGATAGGCATGAACTTCAGTTTCTGGCCGTTCATGATTTACCTGCCGTTGTACTTCCAGGCGGGCCTGGGTTACGACACGCTGACCACCGGCGCCGCCTTGCTCGCCTACACCTTGCCGACTTTGCTGGTACCGCCGCTGGCCGAACGCCTGGCCCTACGCTTTGGCGCCGAACGCATCATTCCCCTGGGCCTGGGGGTAATGGGCGCAGGGTTCATGGGAATGGCCGCCGTTAATTACGCCGAACAACCCAGCACCGCGCTGGTGCTGCTCAGTTGCGTGATCGCCGGTATCGGGCTGGCGTTGACCAATTCGCCGACCACCAACACCACCACCGGCTCCGTCTCGAATGACCGCGCAGGCATGGCCTCGGGCATCGACTTCAGCGCACGGCTGATCACCCTCGCGCTCAATATCGCGCTGATGGGCCTGGTGCTGTTGTTGGGGATCAGCCACAACCTGGCCCACGTGTTGCCTGACAGCACAACACTGGAGTGGACAAACCTCAGCCAGCATATTGCCGCCGGCAAGCTGGATGCGCCGGGGCTGACCATTCAGGATGCGCAAACAGCACTGCGCAGCGGCGCCGGCTGGGCCATGCTGTTTGCGGGGTTGGGCGCCTGCGGGCTGGCGATGCTGAGCCGGCATTTCTTCCGGCGTGAGCGCTGAACGAAAAACGGGCCTGCATGTGCAGGCCCGTTTTCAGTGGGGGAATGAAAAAACAATCAGCCGTTAATGGCAGCGTTTTCGTTTTCCAGGAATTCCTCTTCCAAAGCGTCTTCGTTCACTTTGTTGATTGGCTGGTTTTTACCGGCAGCGCGCGGCTTGCCTTGCAGTTTGCCAAACAGATGTTCCAGTGCGTGGTCGAGCTTGACTGCGGCGCCATCGATCGCTTGCTCCAGCGTATCGGCTTTATGGCACACGGAAACTGGTTGATGGCCCTTTGGCCGTGCTTCCAGACGGCAACTCAAATCGTGGGGGCCGGGCTTGTCGCCGTTCTCGTCCCGCAGGTAGACCTCTACACGGGTCAGGTCTTCTTCGTAGCGTTCGAGCGTGCTCTCAATGGTAGTACGTACCCACTCCTCCAGTCGGATGCTGCTTTCAATATGGTTATCGCTATTGACTTGGATTTGCATAGTTCTTCCCTTATTTCAGCTAGCTCGCCAGAGGTCACAAACTGCAACACCGGGGTGGTGAAACCATGACCTCTTGATTACACAATTGAGCACCTGCTGAAACATTTCAACCCCTTTGCAAAGATAAATCCTACATTACAAATTAACCCTGACGACGAGCAAAAACGCTGGTAGGGTGGGGAGTTAGTTACAACTTCTTACGTTCTGTTTTCCTCACAATTGCCCCTCTCCCAACGGGTGCAAGCTGCGAAAAATCCCCGCTTCCTCCACCAGCCAGTCATGCACCGCACGCACGCCCGGATGGTTCAACGCGCCCGGCGCATACAGCAGCACGTAGCGTTTATGGTTGGGCACGGCCAGGCCGAACGGCACGATCAAGGTGCCGCGCTCCAGCTCATCGTTCAGCAAGGTGCGCCGCGCAATCGCCACGCCCATGCCGGCGATGGCGGCTTCGATGGTCAAGTGGTTGCGGTTGAAGGTGTGCCCGCGTCGTACGTCGGCACCGTGGTAGCCGATGGCATTGAGGTAAAACTCCCACTCGGCATATTCATAACTCCCACGCCAGGCCGTGATGTCGTGCAGCAGCGGGAAATGCACCAGATCCGCCGGGCCATGCAAGGGTGGGCGGCCACGCAACAGGCCGGGGGCGCACACCGGGAATATCTGTTCGTCCAACAGGGCTGTGGATAACAAGCCAGGGTAGCTGCCGTCGTTGAGGTCGATGGCCAGGTCGAAGTCGCCTTCATGCAGGGCGATGCTGCTGTCTTCGGCGACCATGCGCAGTTGAATGTCCGGAAAACGCTGCTGAAAACGCGGCAGACGCGGGGTCAGCCACTTGCCCAGAAACGAGGGGATCGAACGCAGGCGCAAGGTGCCGCTGATCATCCCGGCGTCCAGGCGCTGCAGTTCGGCATCAATGCTGCCATAAGCCTCCCCCACAACGGCCGCCAGGCGCTGCCCCTCGGCGCTGAGTTCAACGCCTCGCGCACGCCGATGAAACAGTCGAAAGCCCAGGCGCTCTTCTAACTGGCGAATTTGTTGGCTCACCGCTCCCGGCGTGATGTGCAGTTCTTCGGCGCAGCGGGTGAACGATAGATGCCGCGCAGCGCAGGAAAACACATGCAGCCAGACATAGGTCTGGCCGTGGAGGGGGCGAGTCATAGCGTTTAGTCCTGCTAAAGGGTGTCTTAGGATAATTCGTTGGTCACTGCCGAGCCAGAGGCTCAGTATCGCGCCAATTCCGCCTGCTCTACAAAACATGGCAGCGATTTCTACTCCATTGCTTGTAAGGCTTTAGCATGGCTATCAGTGTTTTCGATCTATTCAAGGTGGGCATCGGCCCTTCCAGCTCCCACACCGTCGGCCCGATGCGCGCTGCCGCGACGTTCGCCCAAGCCCTGACCGACCAGCATGTGCTCAGCCAAACCCGTCGCGTCGAAGTGCGCCTGTATGGCTCGCTGTCCGCTACCGGTGTCGGCCATGCCACCGACCGCGCCTGTGTCATGGGCTTGATGGGTGAATGGCCAGACCGCGTCGACCCCACCTCGATCAATGCGCGTATCCAGCAACTGCGCGAGTCCGGCCAATTGCTGCTGGCGGGCTCTCAGGCAATTGCTTTCAACTGGCACACCGACTTGCTGCTGCTGGACGAAAGCCTGCCGTACCACCCCAACGCCATGTCCTTGCACGCCTATGGCGACAGCGGCCTGCTGAGCGAACAAACCTATTACTCGGTGGGCGGTGGTTTCATCATCGAAGCCGCCGAAGCTGCATCAGGCATTGCGCCGACCAGCGACGTGCAATTGCCCTACGACTTTTCCAGTGCCGTAGAACTGTTGGCCTTGTGCAACAAGCACGGCCTGCGGGTATCCGAACTGATGATGGCCAACGAACGGGCGTGGCGCAGCGACGAAGAGATCCGCAGCGGCCTGCTGCATATCTGGTCGGTGATGCGCGAGTGCGTGGAACAGGGCCTGCGCGATGAAGGCATCCTGCCCGGTGGCCTGGATGTGCCCCGTCGCGCCGCGAAGTTGCATCGCAACCTGTTGGAAATCGGCAAGCCTAACGTGATCACCTCGACCTTGTCGGCGATGGAATGGGTCAACCTGTTCGCCCTCGCCGTCAACGAAGAAAACGCCGCCGGCGGGCGCATGGTCACCGCCCCGACCAATGGCGCGGCCGGAATTATCCCGGCAGTGCTGCATTACTACATGAAATTCAACGCCGACGCGTCTGACGACGACGTGGTCAATTTCTTCCTGGCCGCCGCTGCCGTCGGCATCCTCTGCAAGAAAAACGCCTCCATCTCCGGCGCCGAAGTCGGCTGCCAGGGCGAGGTGGGCTCGGCCTGCGCCATGGCCGCTGCCGGCCTGGCCGATATCCTCGGGGCCACCCCGGAGCAACTGGAAAACGCCGCCGAAATCGGCCTGGAACACAACCTCGGCCTGACCTGCGACCCGGTCGGTGGCCTGGTACAGGTGCCCTGCATCGAGCGCAATGCCATTGCGGCGGTCAAGGCGATCAACGCCACGCAGATGGCCCTGCGCGGCGACGGCAAACACTTCATCTCCCTCGACCGGGTCATCCGCACCATGCGCGATACCGGCGCCGATATGCATGACAAATACAAAGAAACTTCACGGGGCGGCCTGGCGGTCAGCTGGGTGGAGTGCTGATCGGAGCACTGCTACCCGCCCCAACGTGAGCCCGCGCAAAAATAATAACGAGGCAATACCGATGACTGATGTACGTACACCTGCTGCCGAAAATCCCGATGTCAGAGAAAGCACAGTAACCACCGGCTGGACCAAACACGACACCACCTGGATGCTCGGCCTCTATGGCACCGCCATCGGCGCGGGCACCCTGTTCCTGCCGATCAATGCCGGCGTCGGCGGCTTCTGGCCGCTGATCGTGCTGGCATTGCTGGCATTTCCGATGACCTTCTTCGCCCACCGTGGGCTGACGCGCTTTGTGCTGTCGGGCAAATCCGGCGACATCACCGAAGTGGTCGAGGAACACTTTGGTGTCGGCGCCGGCAAGCTGATCACCCTGCTGTATTTCTTTGCGATCTTCCCGATCCTGCTGGTGTACAGCGTGGCGCTGACCAACACCCTCGGCAGTTTCATGGAGCACCAATTGCACATGGCGCCGCCGCCCCGGGCGATTCTGTCGCTCGTGCTGATCCTTGGCCTGATGGCCATCGTGCGTTGCGGCCAGGGCGTGATCGTCAAGGCCATGAGCGTGCTGGTGTACCCCTTCGTGGCCGCCTTGCTGCTGCTGGCGTTCAGCCTGATTCCCAACTGGAACGGCGCGTTCTTCGCCTCGGCCAGCGAGGGCATGCCGCTGCCGCTGCTCTTCAAAACGCTGTGGCTGGCGATCCCGGTGATGGTGTTCTCGTTCAACCATTCGCCGATCATCTCCGCCTTTGCCGTGGACCAGAAGCGCGTCTACGGCGCCCAGGCCGAGCGCAAAAGCAGCGGCATCCTGGCCACCGCCCACGGCATGATGGTGCTGACCGTGATGTTCTTCTGCTTCAGCTGCGTGCTGGCGCTGTCACCGGCTGACCTGGCCGCTGCCAAGGCGCAGAACATCTCGATCCTGTCGTACCTGGCCAACCACTTCCAGACGCCGGTGATTGCCTACGCCGCACCGTTGATCGCGCTGGTGGCGATTACCAAGTCCTTCCTGGGTCACTACATTGGTGCCAGCGAAGGCTTCCAGGGGCTAATCGTCAAATCCCTGCGTGGGCGCAACCGTTCGATGTCGGCGAAATGGCTGGAACGCTGCACCGCGTTGTTCATGGTGCTGACCTGCTGGGCCGTGGCCACCTTCAACCCGAGCATCCTGGGCATGATCGAAACCATGGGCGGGCCGATCATCGCGTGCCTGCTGTTCCTGATGCCGATGTACGCGATTCGCCGCGTGCCATCTTTGCGCCAGTATTCAGGTCAGGTATCGAATGTGTTTGTAGTGGTCATCGGCCTGATTGCGCTGTCTGCGATCGTTTTTTCCGTAATGCCCTGAATTAGCTCACGACATACATCCAATGTGGGAGCGGGCTTGCCCGCGATAGCGATCATTCAGCCAACTATTGATTGGCTGATACACCGCAATCGCGGGCAAGCCCGCTCCCACATTTGGATTTCTGTGCCGGGTAAATCGCTGTACGGCACGGCCTTTGCTGTAGAACTTTTGAGGAAAACGGAATTTGGCCAGTGGTCAGGCAATGCGAACTAATCCCGACACCGGCCGTCAATGACTGCATGTTCTTATCAGGCGGTAACGCACCATGGACAATCCTTTTCAGATCATCACCGACACGTTCAGCCCCCAATACCGCGTCAACCTGAGCATCCAACGGCTGGACGGCAGCATCATGCTCACCCTCTCTGACGAGACTGGCGTAGTGGCCAAGCGCATGATCAGCGCCGAACAACGCAACGACCCGCAGCGCCTCAGGCGCCTGGTGCAAAGCATCCAGTTCGGCATCGCCATCGAACAGGGCCACAGCGCCGTGGAAATCCTGGAGCTGATGACGGACGGCGACAGCCACAAACTCCTGCAGCGACCGCCCGCCCGCACCCTACCCTTCAGCGTCGGGCTTTAAAGCTCGCCCTTCTCGGTCTCCAGGCTCGCCTCGCCCTTGCGACGCGGGCTTTCGACCTTCACCGAAGGAAACGCCGACGACGCATAGCGCACCACCAGGATCGCAAACGCCAACAGCAGAATCCCGCCGCACAGGTAGATGATGCCCAGGTCTGGCGGGTTGTGATGAGACACGTTGGAGATCAGCAAACGCGTGAGCGCGGTAATCGCCACGTAGATCAGGAAGCGCACCGGCATGTGGTTGGTCTTGAAGTAAATCCCGACCATGGCGCCCAATTCCAGGTAGATGAACAGCAGCAAGATGTCATCGATCTTGATGTGCCCATTCTCCAGCATCCCCAAGAACTCCATCACCGCTGCCCAGGCGGTCACCGCACCAATGGCGAACAGCGCCAGGTAATGGAACGACTCGACAAACAGATTACCCAACGACTCGGCCAGCCCATGTACTTGCTGACGCAGCCTTTCGGCCCAATTGATTTTCACGATGATGCTTCCTTAGGTCGGCTCGACCGGATAATGCGGGGTGGACGTGACGGTTGTTCTGCATGCAGAAAAAAGGCCAGCACTGCCATGAGATGATGGCTCGGTGGCATGAGGCACAGAAATCGAGCCCTCGCCACAGTGCGCGTCCCGCAGACCAGCTCGTGGGTGACGCGGAGCGTCACGGGATGCATTCCCACGCAGAGCGTGGGAACGATCGACCATCGACCTCAGCGTGCCGTGCGAAATTTCCGGTTCAGCCCCCTATTTCCCAACTACATTAAAAACCTACTACCCAAACCCCGACGTTTGGCTTATCCTTTTCGCTGTATATAAATACAGTAGTCGCAAAAGACAACTATCGTGAAGGCATGTGAGGTGGTGAATGGCCGTCGAAGTGGTATACCGCAGCAGCCGAGATCTGGAGCGTTTGTTCATGGATAAAGCCGAAGCTGACCGTCATGACAAGATGCTTGAACTCGCTGAGTTGCTGGCAGAGGTGTTGCAAAAAGCCGTGCCGTCGTTGAGCGAGCAGCAGGTGGAGGAAGCCGGGATTTACATGGCGAAGAACCGTGATGTATTTGCCAAGGCGTTCAAGAGCCAACCGGACGCGCTGTCCGAGTTGCTGAACCCGGCAGCCGAGTAAAGCCCGAATTGAACAGGCCCTGAATCATGGATTCAGGGCCTTTTTAATGCCTGGCCTATTTGTACAGCAAGCGTTCGGCCAGTTCATCGGCCACCCGCGCGGGGGAGCGTTTTTCGGCTTGGGCGTGGGCAAAGATTTCGGTCAGGCGGCTGCCGATGTTCGACAGGTGTGCGGTGATGCCAGGCAGGTCGGTGCCGGCGTGTTTGAGGGCGACGTAGATCAGCCCGCCAGAGTTGATCACGTAGTCTGGCGCGTAGAGGATGCCGCGGCCTTCCAATTGGTCGGCGATGTCCAGGTTGGTCAGTTGTGCGCTGGCGGCACCCGCCACGGCGGCGCAACGCAACTGGCCGACGCTGTTACGGTTGAACACGGCGCCGACGCCGCACGGTGCGAGGATATCGCAGGGGGTGCTGAGCAAGGCGTCGTTGGCAATCGGGTGGGCGCCCAGTTGCTCCATGGCCAGTTGCACCTTGCCGTGGTCGATATCGCTGACCAGCAGTTCGGCACCGGCGGCGTGCAATTGTTCGGCCAGGGCATAACCGACATTCCCCAGGCCTTGCACCGCGACGCGCAGGCCCTCGAGGTTGTCGCTGCCCAGGCGCGCCATGGCGGTAGTGCGGATACCGGCAAACACCCCCATGGCAGCATGAGGGGCAGGGTCTCCGGCGGCGGTGGTGCTGGTGACAAAGCGGGTGTTCTGGGCGATGCAGTCCATGTCGGCGACCGAGGTGCCGCTGTCGATCGAGGTGATGAAGCGGCCATCGAGTTTTTCCACACAACGGCCAAACGCCTCGAACAGCGCCGCACGGCTTTCCACGTGCACGGGGCGGATGATCACCGCCGTGCCGCCGCCCACCGGCAGCCCGGCCAGTGCCGCTTTGTAGCTCATGCCTTGCGCCAGGCGCGCGGCATCGGCCACGGCGGTTTCATCATTAGGGTAAGCCAGGTAACGACAGCCACCCAACGCTGGGCCCAGGCGACTGTTGTGGATGGCGATGATCGCCTTCAAGCCGGTCACCGGATCAACGCTCAGGTGCAGCGATTCAAGGCGGGTGCTGTGCATGAGCGCAAACATCAATGAGCTCCCGAATCACTTCTGGTAGTGGGCCAAGTATAGGCTTGCGGCAGAAAACTGCTGGATTGCGCTGGAATAAGCCGCGCGTTTTCGTGGGATCTACGACATAAGAGTTTGGGATATCTCTCAAGATGCTGGACGAAAATTCGCAGCAAGGCTAAAACGGGGGCATACGCCGGAGAACTCAATGAATCCCCGCACAGCCTTTTTCGCCTGTCTGGACCGTTCACCCCCTGCGCTGTTTGAAGCCGCGTTGTGGATTGCTGCCGAGCATGACGCCAGCGTGCAGCCCGCGTTGATCCTGCACGACCTTGGTGCGCTACAACAACAGGTGAGCCTGGGCATGCCCTTGCTACCGGCGGATGAACTCGGCCAGCCGCTACTGCGGCGCATGAATGACCTGGGGTTTGCCCAGGATGACCACACGCCGTTGCGCCCCGCCGCCGCGCTGCTGGACAAAGTGCTGCAACGCAAACGCGGGCAACCCTTGGCCATGGGCCTGATCGCCCTGGAGATGGCACGGCGCCTGGATATCCCCATGGTCGGCGTGAACTTCCCTGGGCACTTCCTGCTGCGGGTACCGGGAGCCGATCACCTGTTGGACCCTTGCGGCGGCCGGCGCCTGTACCCCAACGACTGTCGCGAGTTGCTGGCGCGCCAATATGGGTCGAAGCTGAAATTGCAGGCCGACCACCTGCTGACCGCCGAGCCACGGGCCATCCTGCAACGGCTGTCGCGCAACCTGCGCCAACTCTACCTTGCCAACGACGAGCCACTGGCCGCCCTGGTGGACGCCGAGCGCGTACTGGAACTGGGCAACGCCAGCGCCTCCGACTACCTGGCGCGGGCCAGCCTGTATCAACGCCTGGACTGCCCCAGCGCCGAACGCTTCGACCTGGAACACGCGCTGCTGCTCAGCGACGACCCGATCCAGCGCCTGCGCCTGACCGAGCGGCTGGGGCATCTGCCACCCAACTCAGTGGTGCACTGACCCCACTGTAGGAGCGAGCTTGCTCGCGAAGAACGTCAACGATAACGCAGGCATCCTGGTTTAACGCGCTGTCCTTGCGGCCTTCGTGAGCAAGCTCGCTCCTACAGTGAAGGCGCCCGCACTTGAATAATCAGCAACGCTGCAATCACCGCCGGAATCGCGCAAAAAAAGAAAATCTGCTCGACCGGTATATGCATCGCCAACAACAGGCTGCCAAACAGCGGCCCCAGAATCGACCCGAACCGCCCCACACCCAACGCCCAGCCCGTACCGGTGGCGCGCACGTGCGCCGGGTAGAAGTTGCTCGCGAAGGCATTGAGGGTCAGTTGCCCGCCGATGATGCAGAACCCGGCAGCGAACACGCAGGCCACCAGGTAGCGTGGGTTGTCGTGGTTCAAGCCCAGCAGGACGGTGCACAACGCTGCCGCCGCCAGCACGCCGGACAGCAACCGTACTTTGCTTTTCAGGCGGTCGGCAAACCAGGCCATGAGAATGGCGCCCAAGGTGCCGGCGAACAGGAACATGGAGGTGACCAGGTTGGCTTCGTTCAACGCCAGGCCGCTTTCGAGCAATAGCGACGGCAACCAACTGATCATGAAATACAGCAGGATCAGGCTGACAAAAAAGGTCGCCCAGATCAGCAGCGTCGGGCGCGCGTAGCCGTTGCGAAACAGCTCCACCACCGTCAGTTTGCTGCCCTGCTCCTGCAAGTTTTCCGCTTCGGTCGCCGGTGGCGGTTGCCAGTCGGGCAGCATCCGCGCCGTGACTTTGCGCAAACGCAGATACGGCGGCGCATCGCGCAACAGGCGCGGCAAGGATTCGGGCAACAGCCACACCAGGAACGGGAACAGCAGCAGCGGCGTCACACCACCCGCCAGGAACACCGCCTGCCAACCAAAACCATCGATAAACCCGGCCGCCACAAAGCCGCCTGCCGCGCCGCCGAACGAGAAGCCGCAGGCCGCCAGGGTCACCATCAAGGTGCGCATCCGCGGCGGCGAGTATTCAGACATCAATGCCATGGCACTGGGCATCGCGCCGCCCATGCCAATGCCGCAGATAAACCGCGCCGCCATCAACGTGGTCAGAGAATTGGCGAACACCATCAGTACCGTGAGGCTGGCGTAGATCAGCACGCATGCCAGCAGGATACGTCGCACGCCGAACCGATCCGCCAGCGGTGTCACCAGCAGCGAGCCCAGGGTGAGGCCCAGCAGGTTGGCGCTGAACACGGGGCCAAACGCGGACTTTTCCAGGCCCCAATCCTGGGCCAGCGCCGGCACTACATAGCCCAGCACCTGAGCGTCATAGCCATCGGTGACCAGTAGCAGTGCCAGCAGCAGGAGAATCAACCATTGGTAGCGCGACACCGGACGGGCGTCGAGTGCCGCACGAAAGCTGGCAATCTGATTGTGCATCGCAAGGTACCTTTATTTTTTATTAGGTTGGCGCGATCAAATGTGGCAGGGGTTTACCCCAATGCCAGTCAGTTAAGCGCGAATCCCCTGTGGGAGCGGGCTTGCCCGCGAAGGCGGTGTGTCAGTCACCGCATCTGCCACTGCACTAACGCTTTCGCAGGCAAGCCAGCTCCCACATTTGATCTTCATGGCTGTGAGCATTGCGCTCGCTTAACTGAACGGCATTGGGGCTTCCCCCCCGTCCCACAGGGGTCCTAGGGTGTATCAGGCTGACTGGCGGGATGGGCCTGCACGAAGGCCGGATGTTGGGCCGCCAACCCCGCCACCCGCCCAATGCGTGGGTACGCCGCCAAGGGCACCTTGAAACGCTCGGCCGCGTACAGCTGTGGAATTAGAAACGCATCGGCCAAGCCCGGCTGCTCGCCAAAGCAAAACCCGGTGTCGCCAATCAACTGCTCCACCGCGCCCAGGCCCTGGCTGATCCAGTGTCCGATCCACTCCAGCAATTGCGCCTCATCGTGCCCCCACTTGCGCAGCAAGTTCTGGGTACTGGAGTTATGCAACGGGTGGATATCACAGGCGATGATCGACGCCACCGCCCGCTCATGAGCGCGCGCTACCAGGTCTTTGGAGAGCAACGGCACCTGGGGATAACGCTCCTCCAGGTACTCAATGATCGCCTGTGACTGGATCAGCAACGCCCCTTCATCAGTACGCAATGCCGGCACCCGCCCTTGGGGGTTGATCGCCAGGTATTCAGGCTGGCGGTTGGCGCCGCCTGCCGGCACCAGCAGGTTGACCGGCAGCGCGGTGAAATCCAGGCCTTTGAGGGCCAGGGCAATACGTACTCGATACGACGCGGTAGAACGGTAGTAAGTATAGAGTTCCATGGCCCTGCCCTCTCAGCGCGCCGCGACCACGGTACCGCGGCATTCGCCGAAGCCGATGGAGGCAAAGCCCTCGCGGCTGCAACGGGCACGCAGGATGATTTCGTCGCCATCCTCGAGGAATTTGCGCACCTCGCCGGAAGCCAGTTCAATCGGCTTTTTACCGCCTTCGGTAATCTCCAACAGGCTGCCAAACTGCCCCGGCTGCGGGCCAGACAACGTGCCCGAACCAAACAGGTCGCCGGCCTGCAACTGGCAGCCATTGACGCTGTGGTGCGCCACCATTTGTGCCACGGTCCAGTACATATGTTCGGTGTTGCTCAAGGTCAGGCGATGGGCGGGCAGGTTTTGCTCACGCATCGAGGCCGTGGTGAGCAGCACTTCCAGTTCGATATCAAAGGCGCCCGCGTTCTGATCACGTTTATCCAGCAGGTAGGGCAGCGGTTGCGGATCACCATCAGGGCGCGGCGGCTGAGCTTTGCGGAAGGGCTCCAGGGCTTCGGCAGTCACCACCCACGGCGAGATGCTGGTGATAAAGCTTTTCGACAAGAACGGCCCCAGCGGCTGGTACTCCCAGGCCTGGATATCCCGCGCCGACCAGTCGTTGAGCAGGCAGAAACCGGCGATATGCTCGGCGGCATCGCCAATGGCAATCGCATCGCCCATGGCATTGCCCTGGCCGATCCAGATGCCCAGCTCCAACTCATAGTCCAGGCGCGCGCAGGGGCCAAAGGTCGGTTCGGTCTGGCCGGCCGGCAGGGTCTGGCCTTTAGGGCGTCGCACCTCTGTACCTGAGGGACGAATGGTCGAGGCACGGCCATGGTAACCAATCGGCACGTATTTGTAGTTCGGCAACAGCGGGTTATCGGGGCGGAACAACTTGCCGACGTTTTGCGCGTGCTCGATGCCGACGTAGAAGTCGGTGTAGTCATTGATCTTGGCCGGCAGGTGCATCTGGCAATCGGCGGCACGGTGCAGCACGTGCGCTTCGCGGTTTTGCAGCTCGCTGCCTTCGGCCAGTAGTTCCAGCAGGCGCTCGCGCAGGGCAACGCGAGGGCCACGGCCCAGTTCGAAAAACGCGTTCAACTGCCCGCCCGCAGTGGCTTCGACGGCGCGTCGGGCTTCGCCCTCAAACGCGTCCAGTGCGGCATGCAGGTCGAGAATCGCATCGCCAATCGCCACGCCACTGCGCGGTGCCGAGCCATTGATACTGAACACGCCCAGGGGCAAGTTCTGCAGGGGGAAATCGGCGTGGCCGTTGGCCGAGGATACCCAGCTGCGGGTCTGCGTTGGTTGAGTCATGGGTTATCTCCGGTTCGGGTTGAAGGTGGCGGGCAGCGCGGCCCAGCACGCGTCATACGCAGGTTGCAGTTGTGGGCACTCCAGGGCGAACTGGGTCGGGCGCAGCACTTGGCTGGTCTCGAACATGAACGCCATGGTGTTATCGATCTTGTGCGGCGCAAGGTCAGCGTTGATGGCCTTGGTGCAGGTCTCGCCATCCGGGCCGTGGGCGCTCATGCAACTGTGCAGCGATGCGCCGCCCGGCAGAAAGCCTTCGGCCTTGGCATCGTAGGCACCCTGGATCAGGCCCATGTATTCGTTCATCAGGTTGCGATGGAACCACGGCGGCCGGAAGGTGTTCTCGGCCACCATCCAGCGCGGCGGGAAGATCACGAAGTCGAGGTTGGCCAGGCCATGCACGCTGGTGGGCGAGGTCAGCACGGTGAAGATCGACGGGTCCGGATGATCGAAACTCACCGTGCCAATGGTGTTGAAGCGACGCAGGTCGTATTTGTACGGCACATTGTTGCCGTGCCAGGCGACCACGTTGAGCGGTGAATGGTCCAGCTCGCAGGCCCACAGTTCGCCGAGGAACTTCTGTACCAGCGTAGTCGGTTGCTTGAGGTCTTCGTAGCGGGCCACCGGCGTAAGAAAGTCGCGGGGGTTGGCCAGGCCGTTGCTGCCAATCGGCCCCAGGTCAGGCAGACGCAGCGGGGCGCCGTGGTTCTCGGCGACGTAACCGCGTGCTTGCGCATCCAGCAGCTCGATACGGAACTTGAGACCACGAGGCAGCACGACAATTTCCAGCGGCTCGACATCCAGCACGCCCAGTTCGGTGGCGATGCGCAGGCGGCCCTGCTCGGGGACGATCAGCAGTTCGCCGTCGGCATTGAAGAACACGCGCTCCATGGAGCGGTTGGCGCGGTAATTATAGATGCTGATGCCCGCTGGTTTTTCCGCCCCCGAATTGGCGACCATGCCCACCAGGCCGTCGATAAAGTCCGTCGGCTCACTCGGGATATCCAACGGGTTCCAACGCAAGCGATTCGGCGTGACCGCGCCCAACGGGCCACCGGCCAATTGCCGCGCAAGCTTGACGAATGCCGGGTGATTGGCCGACGGCTGGATGCGGTACAGCCAGGTGCGACGGGCTTCGCTGCGGGCCATGGTGAAGGCGGTGCCGGAAAACAGTTCGGTGTAGAGGCCGTAAGGGGCTTTCTGCGGCGAGTTCTGGCCAACCGGCAGCGCGCCGGGCAAGGCTTCGCTGGCGAATTCATTGCCGAAGCCCGACAGGTATTCGAGGTTCATGGATCGTCCTCTGAGGGTCAGTTATATTTATCGTAATCCAGTTACGCATAACGTAATTTGATCACTATCGACCGTCAAGCTATAAAGACGCCCATTCATCTCTCGGATTCTCGCCCTTCCATGGAAAAGCCCCGCGACACCGGTAAACAGAAAGTCCGCTCGGCGGAAGTCGGCACCGATATCCTCAAGGCCCTGGCCGAACTGTCCCCGGCCACCTCGTTGTCACGCCTGGCCGAACATGTGCAGATGCCGGCGAGCAAGGTGCACCGCTATTTGCAGGCCCTGATCGCGTCGGGTTTTGCCGAACAGAACGCAGCCACCAACCATTACGGCCTGGGCCGGGAGGCATTGCGAGTGGGGCTGGCGGCGCTGGGCAGCATGGATGTGTTGAAAGTCGGCGCCATGCCCCTGGCCGAACTGCGCGATGAATTGAACGAAACCTGCTTTCTGGCGGTGTGGGGCAACCAGGGCGCGACCGTGGTGCAGATTGAGCCGGCGGTGCGCGCCGTCACCGTGGTGACGCAGTTGGGCTCGGTGTTGCCGCTGCTCAGTTCGTCCACCGGGTTGGTGTTCAGCGCCTACTTGCCGTCGCGGGAAACCGTGGAGCTGCGCGAACGCGAGGTTCAAGCCGGCACCGCTCACACCTTGGCGGACGATCAGGCCTATGCCAGCGTGTGCGAGCAAATCCGCCGCCGTGGCCTGCACTTTGTACATGGCCTGCTGATGCCCGGCGTGGATGCGTTGTCGGCGCCGGTGTTCAATGCGGTCGGGCACGTGGCGGCGGTGATGACCGTGGTCGGCCCAACCTCGCTGTTCCATGCCGATGAAGATGGCCCGGCGGCGCAGCACTTGCTGGCGGCGACCCGGGCCGTGAGTTGGCGGATGGGCTATCAGCCCTGAATCACTCGTCGCTGCGCGCCAGCGCCACCGCCACGCGATCCTCGAGCGCCTTGACCTGGGCGCCGGCCACCACGTAGTTGTTGGTCAGCATCGAAAACACCAGCTTGCGCCCGCCGGCGTCGGTGATGTAACCACTCAATGACGACACGCCGCCCATGGAGCCGGTCTTGGCGTGAAGGTTGTTTTGCGCCTGCGTGTCGCGCAGACGATAGCGCAGGCTGCCGCCGGTCATGCGGTCGGTGTTGCCGGCAATCGGCAGCGCGTTGTACCAGGCGTCGAACCACGGCTGTTTGCTGGCGGCCAGCAACAGGTCGGTGAGGGTTTGCGACGACACCAGGTTGCGCCGTGACAGGCCGGAGCCGTCGACCTGGTTGAACGTGGCGGTGGCCAGCCCCTGGCGCTTGAGGAACCCGGCCACCGCCACAGCGCCCGCCGCTGCCGTGCCGCTATTGGCGGTCTGGCGCCCCATGGCCTTGAGCAAGGCTTCGGACATGTTGTTGTTCGAAAGCTTGAGCAACGGCGTGATCAAATCCTGTAACGGCGCCGATTGGTGCTCGGCCAGCACCGTTACCGCCGTCGGGCTTGCCCCGCCCATCACCCGACGCCCCAGTACGGTGACGCCCTGTTGCGCCAAGGCTTGTTCAAACAGATTCGCGACCAGTTGCGTTGGCTCCCAGACGCTGACCAATTGCTGGCTCTGCTTTCCCGGCGCCACTGCGCCGCTGAGTTGCAACAGGTTGGTGCCGTGACGGCGATTGATTCCATAGCTGTTGCCCGGCCCACTGATGGCACGGTTGCTCAGTTGCAGGTAATCAGTAGGCGGGAAAATATCGACACTCACCGGGGTGCCGGCCCGTAACGGCGCCTTGGCCGTGACCAGCACACTGCCTGCATCAAAGTCCGCATTGGGTGCCACAGTCAGCGCCGAAATCTGCGCGCCGTAGTAGGTGGTTTCATCGTCATGGGACCAATCCACCCCCAATCGCTCGGCATCGAACCAGGTGTCGTCGAACACCAGATCGCCCTGTACCTGGCGTACACCCTGGCTGGCCAACTGCGCGGCCAGCGCCTGGTAGTCGGCAAACTGAATGCTCGGGTCGCCCAGGCCACGCAGGTACAGGTTGCCGGTCAGGCGGTCGCCCTGGCGTATGCCGTTGCTCAGCAGTTGGGTGGCGAAGCGGTATTGCGGCCCCAGCACATCCATGGCCGCCGCCGTGGTCAACAACTTGAGGTTGGACGCGGGCACCAACCGGGTGCGTGGGTTGTGCTGATACAGCGTGGAGCCCGTGCGGGCGTCACGTACCATCAGCGAGACCGTAGCACCTTGCAGCGCCGGATCGCTCAGCAGTTTATCCAGGGTTGCCGGCGTGGAAGTTTGAGAGACGCTGGCGCAGCCGCCCAGTAAAAAACTCAAACCGACCAGCAGGGTGCCGGTGCGTAGCCATTTTCCAAAGTACATCAGTAGCGTTTTCCATAAGCATGCAATGGCGGCAACGCTAACAGCTCGCTATCAATGTGGCGACCGCTTTCCTGTGGGAGCTGGCTTGCCTGCGATGCAGACAACTCGGTGTATCAGGCAAACCCGGTCGATGCCATCGCAGGCAAGCCAGCTCCCACAGATAAATGAATCAGAAGGTCAAGGTGCTGGACACCGACACCTGCCGCGCATCGCCCATGGACACAAACTGCGTATTCACCGAGGACGTGTAGTAGGTACGGTCGAACAGGTTTTTCACGTTGAGCTGGAACTTGACCTTCTGCCCCTCAAGCTTGGTGTCGTAGCTGGCGAACACATCGGCCACGGTGTAGCTGGGCAGCTCGAAACTGTTGGCCGCGTCCCCTGCCCGCTCGCCGACATAACGCGCCCCGGCGCCGACGCGCAGTTGATCACCGCCCAGGATGCTGCCGAAGTCATACACCGCCGACAACGAGCCGGTGCTTTTTGCCACATTCTGCAGGCGATTGCCTTTGAGCTTAGGGTCTTCGGTGACCTCGGCATCGGTGTAGGCATAGCTGCCGATCAGGCTCCACTTATCCGTCAGCTGGCCGCTGGCATCCAGCTCCAGGCCGCGAGAGCGCACCTTGCCGGCCACGCTGTACTCCGAGGTCAGGCCCTCGCCCACCTGCACCAACACGTTGCGTTTATCGATGGTGAACAGCGCCGCACTGGCAGTGATGCGCCCCGGCAGGTCGAACTTGGTACCCAATTCCCAGGCCTTGGATTCTTCCGGCTGCAAACTGCCGTTCAACACGGTTTTATTGGCCAGTGGCGCGATGGTGGAGTTGGGCTTGAACGACTCGGTATAGCTGCCATAAAACGACAGTTCATCGCTATAGCGATACACCAGCCCAGCCCGCGGCACCCACTTCTGGCCATTGCCGTCGGTGTTGGCGGTGAACGGCACGCCTTTGCCGGCGTATTGGTCGTACATCTGGTAGCGCGCACCGCCGACCAGAATCCATTGCTCGTTGAGGTGGATAGCATCCTGGAAGAACAGCGAATCGCTGCGCAAAAGGTCGGTCTGGTTGCTGTCCGGCGCGCTGACTTTGGAACCGGCGACTTCGTTGCCGTATACCGGGTTGGTGTAATCAAAGGTGCCTCGCGGTGCCTGGCGGATCAGGTCGGCGCGGTAGATCTTGCGGTACTCATCGTCCAGGCCGAACACCAGGTCGTGCCGCATACCTGCGACATCTACCTTGCCTTCGAGGCTGGCGGTGGCGAAGCGGTCGGTGGTCAGTGCGCCCTGAGTGCCGTCCATGCTGCGGGTCAGGGTGCCGTTGGTGTTGACCTTGACCACGCGCACCTGGCTGGCGTCGTAGGTCTCGCGGTTCCAGCTGTAGCCGAAGTGGGCTTTCCAGTCGTCGTTCAGATCATGATCGACAGTCAGGCGGTACAGATCGGAGCGCCCTTCCATATTGTTGAACGGTTCATCCAGACGGCGGGTGGCGGAGATGTTCAACGGATGGTTGGTCTTGGGGTCGATGGCGGTGCCACGGTCGAACGGTGCGAGAAATTCGCGGTGCTCATAGGCCAGCAGCACTTGGGTGGTGTCGCCATACCAGGCCAGGGACGGCGCCACCAGGGTCTCGCGGTGGATGCCGTAGTTGCGCCAGTAGTCTTCGTCTTCATGGTCGACGATCAGGCGATAAGCCAGGCCGCTGTCACCCAGGGGGCCTGTGGTGTCGAGGTTACCGCCGCTGCCGTTCTTGCCGCTGCCGAAGGTCGAACCGCGTGCGGTCAGGGAGGTGGACTGCACCAGCTCAGGCTTTTTGCTGACGATATTGACCACACCGCCTGGGTCCTGGATGCCATACAACAGCGACGACGGGCCCTTGAGCACTTCGACGCGCTCGGCCGTCGCATTCAAGGCACGGCCCTGCACCACCGGCATACCATCCTTCATGATCGAGCCGTTACGGTTGTCGCCAAATCCGCGCAACATCACCGCATCCTGGGTGCTGCCGAGGGTGTTTGTCTGGGTGATACCGCTGATATTGCCCAGCGCGTCATCCAGGTTGCGCGGTTGCTGGTCGCGCAGCACTTGAGCAGGCACCACGTTGACGGTCTGCGGGGTTTCCAGCAGCAGCCCATGGGAGCGCATCACCGAACTGGTCGGCGGCGGTTGGTAGCTGGTGCTGTCCTGGGTGAGGTTGGCGCCGCTGATGGTGGTAGCGCCGAGGTTGACCGCGCCGTCTGTAGGCACCGGCTCCAGCGCCAGGGTGCGGGCGTCGATCTGGCGGAAGGTGAAGCCGGACTGGCTCAACAGGCGTTGCAGCGCCTGGCTTGCAGTCATCGGCCCGCTGACCGCCGGGGCATTGAGGCCGTAGGGCGCTTCATCGGTGTAGATCACGCTGATACCGGTGATCCGGCTGAACTCGCTCAGCGCCTGGGGCAATGGCTTGGCCGCCAGGGCAAACTTGAATTGAGCGCTTTGCTGCTCCTGCGCCTGGGCAATGCCAAGCGGCAACAACGCCAGCCCCGATACCGCTAATGCCGAGGCTCCCAGCCACTGTTTGATCCAACCGCCCGCCGTCGACTTCATGCTGTGAGAACCCGTGTGAAAAACGCTGTTAATGCGAATAGATCGCAGTTTCAAGCATTACACGGATGGGCCGAGGGTTTACCTCACCTTTTTATGCAAATAATTTTGTTTAGCCGCCCTCGCGTCCTCAGGAGGCGTTGGTGGGGGAGCCACTTGTCGCCAGGCACTCCTTGGCGCTCTTTTTCAACTTCTTGATCAAGCGTTCCTGACGCAGCGCTTCGCCTTTGCTCTCGCATTGCTCGGTGTACACCAGCGCCACCGCAGGGCTGGAGAGGAAAAAACGCGCACCCTTGCCGCTCTGGTGCTTGGCAAACCGGCGCAAAGGGTCGTTGCTGATGCCGCAATACAACGAACCATTGGCGGCGCGCACCAAATAGACAAACCAGGGTTTTGGCTCAGGAGTATTCACAAGTTGATTCGGTTAACGCAAGGGAGCGCCCAGTCTATCAACGCCCGCTCTGAAATACCTTCAGGCCTTTATTGGCCTGCGCGCGCACGGCGTTTTTCACCAGCGGCGTCCACCCCAGCAACAGGCCCTTGGCACCCAAGGCCTGGCGCGACCAACGCCACAGGTCAAAATGGTCGTGATGCTCGCAGATCTTGCCGTCGCGAAACACGAACCGCGCCTGGATATCGTTGACCACCGTATTGCCCGTCGCACTGAACAGATACGTCGCCACCCAGTGGGCGCTGCCACCCGTGTCATCGCTGCGCACTTGATCGAATACCAGGGAAAAGTCCTTGGCTCGCGTGGTGAGCATGCGCCACATGTCGCCGGCATCCCGACCGCGCAATTCGCCAAATGCCGGGTCGCTGAACAGCACATCGTCGGTGTAGCAGGCCGCCATGGCTTCGGCATCCAGCCGCTGGAAGGCGCTGTAGAACTGGGTGATCAGGGCGTTGTGGGCGTCACTCATGGGCAGGCTCCGGAAGAATGCTTGTCAGGCCTGCACGATAGTCCGTGCAGGCCGTGAAGACCATGGTCATTCATGACAAAAACAAGCTTGCCTGCATGACTTAGAGATAGACGATATCCAGTGTAGCGCTGCCGTCGATCTGAATTTCCTCAGCAGAAGGCAGTGTGGCCCTGTTTGCGATCCAGGTGGACACAATCAAGTCAGCCTTGAGGTTCTGCAGCGGCACCGGCAACGGTGCTCCACCTTGCCCGTCGTTAACCGTACGCATCCAACCCGGCTGCCAGACCGTGGTCCAGGCCTCGACCCAGGTCTCGCCCGTGACGGACTCGATCACTCCACGTGCCACACCGTCCGCTGAAACATTGTCGGTTTTCAGGGCATATCGGCCAATTTTATTGCCATCCGAAGTCAGCCCCAAGCCGAAATGGCTGAGTTCCACCGGCTGCGAGGGATAAACGGGAACGGCGCTCCCGAGGCGATTATCCGTGGCCTTGACGGCCATCAACGCCGCTGCGTCGCAACTGACTTCCAATATCAGTGTCGCGTCAGGCAAAGGAGTCAACCCCTGTGGGTTGAGATCCTGGAACGAGATTTTTCCATGATCCACGATCCCGCCGCTGGACAAGGCCGGTGTACAAGCTGCCGGGGTTATGGTTCCCGTCACCCGCAGGTCCACGCTGGACGCGGCATATACATTGGAGGCTGCAACGAAGCATAAAGCCGCGGCGATAGTTAAGGTGGATAATTGCATATCAATGCTCACTTACGGTCGTTCAACCAACAGGGCAATCAGGTACGTACCTATACCGTCGACCTGCACGTTCGACTCATCTAATAGACTAGGGTTTTCGTAATGTCTTCGCATATAAAGCCAAGACATTACCGACACTTTAAATATCGTCCTGCTCAAACCCCATACAACTAATACGACTTGAAGCAGAACCGCTTAGTTATGAGCGACCGTCATAAAACTGAAATATTCTAAGGCACCATGCCGGTATGTCGGGCATAAGCAAACAAATCAACGTCGGTGGAAATACTCAGCCGTTGCATGGCAGTGCTTTTTTGCTTGCTGATCGTTGAAATACTGCGGTTGACCTGGGCGGCGATCTGGCTGACGGTCATGCCACTGGCCAGCATCCGCACCACCTCGCGCTCCTTGCCGGACAACTGCGGCTCCTGGGATTGATCGCCTGTGCCCGCCTCGATCATTTGCACTCGCAGGCATTCGCTGGCAAAGGTCTGCCCGGCACACACGGCCTTTATGGCCAAGGGCAACTCCTTGGCTGAAGCGCTTTTGGCGACGACGGCCTTGGCCCCATGGGCGAAGGAAGCACGCAAGGTGGCGACGTTCGCGAACATGGTCACCAGAATCACCGGCAACTTCGGATACTGGCGATGCAGCAGCCCCAACAAACCATAACCGTCAGCGTGCTGGCCGCCCGGCATGGCGAAGTCCGTGACGAGCACATCGCACGGGGTGGTGCTCAATACCCCAAGCAACTGATCAGGACCGTCGGCCTCACCCACCACTTTGCACTTGCCATTCGCCTCAATCACGACTTTCTGCCCGACTCGGACAATAGGATGATCGTCAGCAATAATTACTCGAAGCATAGATACCCACGCATGATGGCAACTTGGACCCGCGCAAAATACCCCCGCCAGCGCCCATCAACAACTGCTAACAAAGAGCTGCTTGCAGCCGCGCCCAATATTCAGTAGTGGGTAATTTTTGGACTACAACATAATAGGAAAATACCTACAACCAAAACTAGACCGCCAGCCGTGCTTACAGCCCAGCGGGTTAGCCCTTCAAATGCTGGATAAGTACTCCAGACACGCACACAAGCGTGCCTGGAACATTTCCAAATGCCTGGCGTGCATTGCAACACCATCGGTCTGTACTTGCCTGATCAACTGCGTAGCCGTGGATTCAAGGTCGGAGCCACCCAGGAACACCAGACTACCCACCAAGCGATGAAGGCGCTCGGCGGCCAGCGATGCGTTCAGGGTCGAACAGGCATGACGCAAGACACGATGGTCCTCCCACGCTTCGACCAGCAAGCTTTCGAGCAACGAATCAACGACCACGTCGCTGCCGAACGTGGCAACCAACGCGGCACGGGTTGGCCAACTGGCAACCGGCACAATGCCCTCCTGGTCGGGTTGGGAGACATCGCAGCCTGGCAACCAGCGCACCAATAGGGCATGCAATTGCTCAAGAGTCAGCGGTTTGAGCAGCCAGGCATCCATTCCGGCGTCGAGACATCGCTGAGGGCTGTCGTTCTGCAAATTGGCGGTCAAGGCAATGATCGGCACACGCTTGAACCCATGGTTGCGCTCACGCTGGCGGATGGCGCGGGCCATGCTGTAACCGTCCATGAATGGCATCTGACAGTCGCTGATCACCAAGTCAAAGGGCCGACTGGTAAGGGCCACCAGCCCCATGAACCCGTCGGCGACCAGTTCGTGTCCCAGCCCCAGCTTGTGCAACAGCCACCCCAGTAACAAGCGGTAGGCTGAATGGTCCTCTACGACCAGAATATTCAACTGTTGCCAATGACGCGGCACGGTTATCTGCGGTTTGAGTGGCTGGCTCGCTCCTGCGGTTGAACCTGAAAGCGAACCCATCAGTACCTCTTCGTGACTATTGATCCGACAGCAGCAATCGCCACATCCATTTGAATGTTATCGACCGCAAACAAATAACCTTTTGAGCAATTAAAAGCCGATACAACAACTACGAAAAACCTCACATATTCATGGCGACCGCCGCACCTGATCAATGTCGTATTAGTTGTATTTCAACCGCCCCTCTCCCTGGCTAAATTGTGCCCACCCCAAAAGAGGGACGGTTTGCCACTCCTCGCAACCGCAAAATCGACAGAGCGTCACTGAGCAATCTGCCCCACCGCGGATCGAGGGTTGCTCTGCATACGCCTGCACCTGCCAGCCTGCAATGGAAAATTGAAATGAAGATCTCTGTATCCGTGCTGAGCAGCGCTTTGTTGCTCACGATGACTTCACTCGCGTTCGCCGCCAGCAGCGTGGACCTGACCGTCAAAGGCCTGATCACCCCCAGCGCCTGCACCCCGAGCCTGAGCCAGGGCGGCGTGGCGGACTACGGCAAGATCGCCGCCAAGGATCTGCGCAGCAATGAGCCCACGCCCCTGCCGATCACCACTCTTGAATTTGGTGTGGCCTGTGAGGCTGCCACACGGTTTGCCCTCAATGCCGTCGATAACCGTCCAGGCTCGGGCACCGAGGCCAGCTATTCGTTTGGCCTGGGCTTGATTAATGAAACAGAGAAGCTCGGCAACTTTGTGATGCTGCTCACCCACTACGTTGCGGACAACCTGCCGGTTACCAAGCTGGCCTCGAGAGACAACGGCGCCACCTGGGACGCCAACAGCGAAGACGCCATCTGGATGCGCGGACGGCTCGCCGCTTTCGGCGACGACTCCACCGGCAACTGGGCACCCAGCGTAATGACGAGATTGAGCAGTGACCTGATCATCCAACCCTACATCGCCCCTTCCGGTGAGTTGACACTGACCCAGGAACAACCGATCGACGGCTCCGCCACCGTGGAACTGTTGTACCTGTAATTCTCTTTTGAAGTTCTAACCCCACCCAAGGATATCCACTCGACCATGAAGGTACTCACGTTCAGCCTGACAGGCATGTTGCTGCTCTGCCCGCCAGCATTCGCCAACAGCAACACCGAGTTGCTGGTCCAGGGCGTCATCACTCCCAGCGCCTGCGCCCCGGTGGTCTCCGGCGGTGGCATTGTCGACTTCGGCAAGGTGTCGGTCAAAGACCTCAATACCCACACCTATACCGATTTGCCCAGGGAAACCATGCGCTTGAGCGTGCGTTGCGACGGGCCGACTTTTTTTACCCTCAACACCATCGATAACCGCCCGGGTACGGCTGCCAGCCACTTCAGCTGGCACGGCCTGGGCACCACGGCCAACGATGAAAAAGTCGGCGACGCCGGGCTTGGCCTCTATAACCCGGTGGCTGACAACGTATCGGTGCGCACCATCACTTCAAGGGATGGCGGCACGACCTGGATGCCCTCCGTGATGCTCAGTCACACCTTGCTAACGGCGGTCGCCAACCACGACGACGTGACCCCCATTGCGATCCAGGAACTGGACGCCGAGATACGCCTGATCACCCACATTGCACCCGCCAACGAGCTGACGCTTACCGACGAAGTCCCCATCGACGGTCACGCCACTGTGCAAGTCAATTACCTCTAAGGAGCCCGCACCATGAAAACCCGCTTGACCACCCTGGCCGCCAGCCTGTTGCTGCTCAACTCGGCCGCCACCTTCGCCGCGTCCACCGTTGACCTGACCGTCAAAGGCCTGATCGTGCCCAGTGCCTGTACACCGAGCCTGTCCGGTGGTGGCGTGATCGACCACGGCAAGATTTCCGCCAAGGACCTGAACCCGGACAAAAATACGGTCATCGGCAACAACACACTGAGCATGGCGGTCAATTGCGACGCGCCGATCCAGTTTGCTCTGCACTCGATCGATAACCGCGCAGCGTCCGGCAGCTCGATACGTTACGGTCTTGGATTTATCAATGAGACCCAGGTGCTTGGCGGGTACATCCTGACGTTCGCCAATCCGGTTGCCGAAGGTGGCGTCGTGGTGCAGCCGATTGCGTCGGGCGACCAAGGTAATACCTGGTACAGGGAAAAGTTCTGGGACCCAGGCCTGTACATGTCAGTCGCCGCGATGGATGACGACACCCAGCCACTGGCGGTCAAGGACCTGAGCCTCGACCTGGAAGTGCAAACCATCATTAATCGCGCCGATGGCCTGGACCTGAGCAATGAGGTCACCATCGACGGTTCCGCCACCCTTGAAGTGAAGTACCTTTAACCCATGGCGGCCCATCCCTTGAACCTTGACAGGCATGGGCTGCGCCTGCCGATGCCTGTGTTGGCTGCACCCGCCCGTCTCTGTGCCGCCGTATTGTGCCTGCTCATCGCGTTCCAGGCACACGCGGGCTCGTTCGTCGACCTCACGGTAACCGGCCGGGTCACACCGGACGCCTGTCATATCGAGCTGACGAACGAGGGCATTGTCGATCACGGCAAGATCCCGTCCCACAGCCTCAACGTCGACGAGTTCACCGTGCTGCCCAGCCAGATGCTTGATCTGCACGTGCTGTGCGCCCGGCCCATGCTGTTTGCACTGGTGGGCATCGACAATCGTGCCGAGTCGTCACTGGCGCCCGACTACTTCTATGGGCTGGGAAGAAACATACACGCCCCTGAGGAGCGTCTCGGTTCCGTAGCGTTGTCCTATCGCGACGCCCTGGGCGACTCACAGCCGCTGCAGGTACTGGCCTCCATCAACAGCGGCGAGACCTGGTCACAAGACCCCAATGCCTACCCACGTTCCTACATGGCCTTCGCGCCGCCCGGTGACCGTCAGCCGGAGTTCATCAGCCAGTTGCTGGTCAGGCTGCAGGTGGACACGGCCATCAACTTTTCGCAGTACCTGACACTGGACCAGGAAGTTCCTCTGGACGGCTCCATCGTGCTGGATTTGCGCTACCTCTGACCCAACTATCGTCTAATGGAAACCGTCATGACCCTGACACGCTCAAACACCGCCGTCGGCCTCCTCGCCCTGCTACTGGTGCTGGGTGCTCAAGTAAAAGCCGATGGCATGGTGCCGGACACCTCAGTGGTGATCGTGCACGAAGCCGAGGGCGAAGCCGCCGTGTCGGTGACCAACACCGACAGCCAGCTCGCGCTGCTGCATGTGACTCTACTGGATATTCCAGAAGACACCGAACCGTTGCTGGTGGTGACACCGCCGCTGTCACGGGTTGAGGCGTCCAAATCCCAGCTGGTGCGGTTCATCCTGCAGAACCAGCAGCCGCTGCTTACCCAGCGGCTCAAACGCGCCGTGTTCGAAGGCATGCCGCAAGGTCGCGCCGCCACTGCCGCCGGGCATGCCCGCGTGGGCGTGACTGTGCGCCAGAACCTGCCGGTAATCGTGCACCCCAAGGGCCTGGCGCCGAACCGCACACCGTGGACCGACCTGACCTGGACCCTGCGCGACGGCCAGTTGCAGGTGCGCAATGACACGCCCTATGTGGTGCGCCTGGCGCAGGAGCTGCTGCTGTTGCCAGGTAACGGCAAAGCCATGCTGCCGCGCACCTACGTGCTGCCGGGCGAAGCCATCAGCGTACCGGCCAGCGGTGGCCAGGCCAGCACAGTCAGGCTGCAGCCGGCCACGGTGTATGGCTTTGCGGTCAAGGCCTACGACGCACCGATCACCCTCTGACGGAAAACCACAGGCGTCGCACCATCGACCGACGCCTGGATAACGAAGTGACGGCATATCGACCGTCACCAGAACGCCGGGCGCACACGGCCTGAGTGTTCACTACAAGAGTACCTTGCGTGATAACAGTATTGAGTTACCGTGACGGCGAAGCCGTGCCCGCCATCCTTGCCCGACCGCCGTTGCCGTTGGCGCTGCTGCTGTGCGCAGTGCTGTCGACCAAGGCCTGGGCCGATGATTCGAGCCCGGCCGGCTTCGACACCCAGACCTTGCATCAACGTGGCATCGACCCACAGCTGGCCAGCCTGTTGCTGGCCGCACCGCGCTTCGCCGCCGGGCGACATACCGTCCACCTGCGGGTCAACGGCGAGCGACGCGGCCGACATGATGTCAGTTTTGATCAGCAGGGCAACCTGTGCTTTGACCGGGCCTTGCTGGACGCCGCCAACCTGCAGCTGCCCAGTGAAACCGAAGGTTGCCAGGACTTCCTTGGGCAATATCCGCAAAGCCTGGTGGAGCCGGATCCGGCGACACTGACGGTATCCCTGGTGGTGCCCACCGAAGCGCTGCGCCCGGTGCGGCAGGATATTTCCGGCTACGAAACCGGCGGATTTGCCGGGTTGCTCAATTACGACCTCAGCGGCTTCTACAACCGCTTCGGCGATGACGCCAGCCGGTTCGGCTCGGCCAATACCGAGGTGGGTTTCAATGCCGGCGACTGGATCGTGCGCAGTCGCCAGGTGCAGACCTGGCAGGATGGCCTGTCACGCAGCACCCACTTGGAAGCCTATGCTCAACGCACCTTCGCCAGCCATCGGGCAGTGCTGCAGGCCGGGCAGATCAATCTGTACAACCCGGTGCTGTCCGGCGCACAGATCACCGGGGTGCAAGTGCTCACCGAACACGCCCTCCAGGAGCAGGGCCAGGGCGCGCTGATTCAAGGTATCGCCAACAGTCCCGCCCAGGTCGAAGTGCGGCAGAACGGTGCGTTGATTCACTCCACCGTGGTGCCTGCCGGCCCCTTTGCCCTGGCCGATGTGCGCAGGTTGAATACGCGCTCGGATGTCGAAGTCACGGTCAAGGAAAGTGTCGGCGGCGAACGGCGTTTTACCGTGCCGGCGGCCATGCTGGGCCTCGGGTTGCCGGCGCCGGGATACTCCGTGGCGGCGGGCCGGGTGCGTAATGTCGGCGACGCCAAAGGGGATGATCCGTGGGTGGTCAGTGCCGGCTGGACAGGCGCTCTGCATCCTCAGGTGACCCTGGGCAGCGGCGTGCTGGCGGCCAGCGAATACCGCTCGGTGGGCGCTAGCCTGGGCTGGATTCCCTGGCTGGACAGTCAGATCCAACTGTCCACGCAAGTGTCCAACACCCAGGCGCGTGAAAAAGTCTCCGGTGTGCAAACCGATCTTTCCTGGTCACAGCGCCTGAACGAACAGTGGTCATTCAGCGCCGCCAATTCCTGGCGCAGCCCCGGCTACCGCGAACTCGAAGAGAGCACCTACGAGCGCGACGACGACAGCAATCGCGCTTCACGCTACCGCGACCAGCAAAGCCTCAACCTGGGGTGGTCGCACCCAATACTGGGTGCGTTCAGCGCCGGGGTTTCGCGCTCATCCAACTTCGCCGGCGACAGCAGCAGCCGCGCATTGGCATCCTGGGGCACCAGTATTGGCGCGGTGTCTTTGTCAGCCAGCGCCGAATGGCAAATGGGCGGTATCCAGCAACAAGATAACGCGGTTTACCTCAACATCAGTGTGCCGCTGGGCGAGAGTCGCCGACTGCGCAGTTGGGTACGCAATTCCGGCGGCGAAAACCGTACGGGCCTGGGCGTGACCGAACAGATCGACGACCAGCTCAGCTACCGGGTCAGCGCCGAACATGACAGCAGCGATCATCAGGTGGAAACCACCGTCGGCGTCTCGGCGCTGCCACGCTACAGCCAGCTTGACTTCAGCTACAGCCGCTCCGATGCCGAGCGCTCCAGCTATCAAGGGGGCGCCCGCGGCGCAGTGGTGATGCACGGTGGCGGCGTGACCTTTTCTCCCTACCCGGTGCGCGACACCTTTGCCCTGGTGTCCGTCGGCGATATGAGCGGCATCAAACTCAGTACCCCCAGCGGGCCGGTCTGGACCGATTGGCAAGGCCAGGCCGTGGTGCCGCAAGTGGCCGCGTACGGGCGCAGCCCGGTGGAAGTCCAGACCCGCTCGCTGCCGCGCAATGCCGATATCAACAATGGCCTGGCAATGATCTCGGCCGGACGCGGCGCGGTGGACAGGGTCGAGTTCGGCGTCGGTCTGACCCGCCGTGTGTTGCTCACCGTCAGTCACGACGACGGCTCGCCGCTGCCTGCGGGCGCCTCCGTCAGCAGTGCCAGTGGTGAGTTTGTGACCTTGGTGCAGGACGGCAGCCAGGTCTTTCTGCCCAACGTACTGGATCAAACAACGCTGTGGATAACCACACCCCAGGGAGGCCGTTGCCAGTTGCGCTACCAACTGGCAGCCAAAGCCGACCCGTCGGTGTACTTCGAATCGGCTCCCGCACGTTGCCACGTACCTTGAGGATTTCTGTCATGCCCCTTGTAACCTGTATGCGCTCACTCTGTATGTGGCTACTGCTCGGCATCGCCGGCACGGCCCAAGCCTTGGAAGAATGCCAACTGAACGTCAGCGAAGCTCAGGTTGATTTCGGTCTGATGAACCGTCTTGCGCAACACGACGGCGCGCCGGAACGCTTGCTCGGTGAGCGCCGCCTGAGCGTGAACGTCAACTGCCCCCAGGCCGAAGACCTCAGCCTCTTCTATCGTGCGCTGGCTGCCACCCCGCAGCGCCTGCAATTTACCGAACACGGCAGCTATGCCATCGAGGTCGGCAATGCCGTGCTCGACGGTCGCGCCGTTGAATTGGGCTTGCTGACCGCTGCCGGCCAGCCCCCCGTGATGAGTGCAACGGTACTGGAGTGGCGTCCCGGGCATGGCATCGCACCGATTGAACAAGGTGCAGTGCTCATGGGCAAAAGCCTTTCGTTGCAACTGACGCTACGCGCCTGGGCCGGTGTGGCGGCAATACAAGCCAGAGACGCAACTACCTGGGAAGTCTCTGGAATGCTCTACGGCGCAAGCCACGGCCGCTACCGGGAACTGACGCTGCGCGCGCACTTTGCGCCCGTTGCTTGCCTGCCGACACTGTCGGACCACGGCGTGGTCGACTATGGCACGTTGTACGCCAAGGACCTCAGCGCCACCAACGAAACCCCCCTGCCCACCCGTACGCTGCGCCTGAACGTGAGCTGCGACGCGCCGATCCGCTTTGGCCTGCGCATGAAAGACAACCGCGACGGTTCGGCCACCGGCGGCACTGATGAAACAGCCTATGGACTGGACTTGGACGCCAGCCGTAACAAAATCGGGCGTTTTTATTTGACCATCGACCCGGGGGAATTCAGCGCCGATAGCTTTCCCACCTTGTACCGCACCGACTCCACCAGCAATGGCGTGGCGTGGAGCAGTTCCACCGCCCGGCAGATCCCCATGGCGGCCAACAGCCTGCTGGGTTTTACCGACAAGACCGGTGTCACCACCGGGCCGGTGTCCATCCAGACGCTGACCGGCACGATGCGCATCAAGACGTATCTGGCGCCCATGCAAAGCCTGGATCTGCGTGATGTCGTGCGCATCAATGGGTCCGGCACTCTCGAAATCGTCTACTTGTAGGAGTTCGCATCATGAAAAGACACCTTCTTTGCAGCCTGCTTTTATGCGGCAGCGCCCAGGCACTGGCGGCCTCCACGGTTGACCTGAGCGTCCAGGGACTGATCATTCCCGCCGCCTGCTTGCCACAACTCTCCAGCGGCGGCCTGATCGACTACGGCAAGATTGCCCAACAAGATCTGAACCTGGAGACCGCCACGCGCCTGCCTGTCAAGAACCTTCACATCGGCATTACCTGCAACGGCCCCGTGCGCTATGCCTTGCGCATGGCTGACAACCGCGACGGCTCGGCCATGGTCAACAGCGAGATTTACTACGGGTTGGGGTTCGATAACAGCGGTAACCGCCTGGGGGTCTACTCCATGACCTTCGACCCTCGGCAGACGCAGGCCAGCAACACCGCCCAGATCTACGGCACCGAATCCACCACCGGTGGCCTGGCGTGGCGAACCTCCAACCTCAACCCCATCGACATCGGCTCCAGGAGCTACCTTGGCTTCACGGACGTCGAGGGCAGCGTCAGCGGGCCCACGGCGATCGGTATCCTGGGAGGCATGGTGACGGTGCAGACCGTGATCAATGCGCGCAAGAATCTGGACTTGAGCGTGGAAACACCGCTCGATGGCTCGGCCACGCTGGAAGTGGTGTACCTCTAGACTTTCTCGCTGGTGACTTGCACATAGCGCGCACGGCCGGCGCCGAGGCCCGCGACGATGGCGCCCAGGCCGATCACGGCGAAGATCCAGCCGATAGCCGTCCAGCCGCCGGTCCAGTCATGTACCAGGCCGACCGCGAAAGGGCCGAGGGAGGCCAGGGTGTAGCCAATGCCTTGGGCCATGCTCGACAGGTTGGCCGCCACATGGGAATCGCGTGAACGCAACACGATCAGGGTCAGC
Organism: Pseudomonas sp. GW821-FHT07B01; assembly: GCF_059419065.1. Taxonomy (NCBI): domain Bacteria; kingdom Pseudomonadati; phylum Pseudomonadota; class Gammaproteobacteria; order Pseudomonadales; family Pseudomonadaceae; genus Pseudomonas; species Pseudomonas sp. GW821-FHT07B01. Next base: position 47,019 of record NZ_JBWKRA010000023.1, read on the forward strand.
GCCAGGCTGAACGTCCCGCCCTGTCCCAGGCCCAGCACAATCGCCCAACCCCACAGGCCATCCAGCGGCGCGTACAGGCACCCGAACAAGCCGCCGAGCGTCAGCAGCATCACCACCACGATCGCCAGGCGCTGGTCCTTGCCCCGCGTCGCCAGCCACGGCGCGGCCAGGGAGCTGAGCAGTTGCACGATAATCGAGCCCGACAGCGCCAACCCGGCTTCGGTCGCGCTCAGGCCGCGGCCGATCAGGATCGACGGCAACCAGCCGAACACGATGTAGGCCAGTGACGACTGCAGGCCCATGTACAGGGTGACCTGCCAGGCCAGCGGATCGCGCAATAAACCCTTCACACGATAGGCCACACGGTGGGCTCCGTGCTTCTGCCCAACCTGGGGCAACCAGACCAGGGCCGCGACCAGGGCCGGCAGGATCCAGAAGCCCAGGCCGATCTTCCAACTGTCGCCAAAGGCGTGGCTCAGTGGCACGGAGGCACCGGCCGCCATGGCGGCGCCCAAGCACAACGCCATGGTGTAGACACCGGTCATGGCGCCGGCCTGGCTGGCGAAATCGCGCTTGACGATACCCGGCAGCAACACGCCGATGATGCCAATGCTGGCACCTGCAACCAGGCTACCGAGGAACAACCCCACCTCACCGAACGAACTGCGCAGGATGATCCCCGCGGCCAGGGTCAGCAGGATGCCGAGCACCACGCGCTCGGCGCCGAAACGCCGGGCCAGCATCGGCGCGGTAGGTGCAAACAGGCCCAGGCACAGCACCGGCAAGGTGGTCAGTAAACCGGCCTTGGCGGCGGACAGGCCTAAACTGCTCGAAACCTCTGCCAGCAACGGCGACAGGCTCGACAAGGCCGGGCGCAGGTTCAAGGCCACCAACACCAGGCCCAGCAACAGCAGCCATGGCCGAACCACGCTCGGCTGCGCCTGCTGCACGCTGTCGTCGTCAGCTTCGGCGTCGATCAACAGTTCTTCGAGTTCGGTCTTGCGTGGGGCTTCAGGGTTCATTGATCAACTGCCGGCAGAGGGATTTGGCGCGGTCCGGGTCTTGTTGTTCCACCGCATCGAGTAGCGCTCCATGCAGGTCGAACACCGCCTGGCGTCGCGGTGAGCGGTTCAGGGTCTGGCGCAGCTGCGCGCCGACAATGGCGGAGAAGTAGTGGTACAGCTCGCTCAAGGCCGGGTTGTGCGCCGCATCCACCAAGTGCTGGTGGAAGATCAGGTCGGCGCTGATATAGGCCTCCAGGTCACCGTGATAACGGTCGGCGCTGAGGTCGAGCGCCTTGCGCAATGCCTCAAGGTCCGCTTCGGTACGACGCAACGCAGCCAGGCCGATGGCCTCCACTTCCAGAATCTGGCGCGTCTCCTGCGCCTGCTCCAGCGTGCAATGAGACAGCGCCCGCATTGTGCCCAGCGGGTCGGTCATCGAGCGCAGGTAACTACCATCGCCCTGGCGAATGTCGATCAAGCCAGAGAAGACCAATACCCGCATGGCTTCACGCACGGTGTTACGGCTGATACCGAGCTCGGCGGACAGTTCGGGCTCAGTGGGCAGGCGCTCGCCGATGGCCCATACGCCTTGGGAGATGCGCAGGCGCAGTTGCTCCAGCGCTTGGTCGACCAGGGAGCGTTTGATCAGCGGGGCGATGTCTGTCATGGGTTTAGCGCTTTCGTCCAATCATAGGATGAATTTTCCTACAGGCTATTCGGAGTTGCCTACAAAGGCAACGCACTAGGGTTCTCAGGCAGGAAAAGGAGCAGTATTTTCGATTGGTAAAATTACCCTTAGAGGGTAATTATTGGACTCAGGTGTCTTATGGAAAAGTACACACCTCATTACGATTTGGCCCTGATCAAGGCGGATGTCAGCGGCTTGGAAAACAAGCTTTTACCAAAACAGCACGCAACTGCGGGGAAAAGCTCGATCTGAGCATCACGCAAATGCAGGAGGTTGTTTACAAGCTAACGGGCAAGATGCTGTTTAAATCCATGACAAGTTATGGCGACCATTGCGTCTGGCAAGACGTTTATCACATTCACTCACATGGCCTGGAGATCTACATCAAGGTGACGTACCGCACGGACGGTAAACCTCCGGTGATCTCCTTCAAGGAGAGTAACCTATGAAAACAGAACAGTGCTTCAGCTGCGGCCAGCATGACGGAATGCGGCATTTTTCGGGTCGCAGCGAAACATCGGAAGTCAAAGGCTTGCACCGCCGAATCGACAACCTTTCAGGCTGGGAGTGCCAAAGTTGTGGTGAGGTGATCTTTGACCCTGAAGACGCGGACCGCTATTCAGATCACTGTGATGAGATGGTCTACAGCTTCAGACGAATGATCGGTAACGAGATAAAGCGCATTCGTCGCAAATTGCATCTTTCACAAAAGGACACTGTGCAACTGCTTTCCGGCGGCGGACATAACGCACTTTCACGTTACGAACGCGGTGAGCTGCTGGCGCCAAAATCCCTCGTCGTGCTTATGCGCTTGCTTGATCGCCACCCGCATCTGCTCGTTGATGCAAAAACCTTGAGTGAGGGTGCTGATATGCGTAACACCACGCATACAACCCACAAAGAACACGAGATCGCGACGACGCCCTGACTGAGGGCAAAAAACAAACCCGGCACCAGGCCGGGTTTATTTTTAACACTCCATCAATGCAGTATCTGGCTCAAGAACAACCGGGTCCGCTCATTCTGCGGGTTATCAAAGAAGTCATTCGGTGCCGCCTGTTCCACGATCTCGCCCTTGTCCATGAAGATCACGCGGTTGGCCACGGTGCGGGCGAAGCCCATTTCGTGGGTCACGCACAACATGGTCATGCCGTCTTCAGCCAGGCCGATCATGGTGTCCAGCACCTCTTTCACCATCTCAGGATCCAGCGCCGACGTCGGCTCATCGAACAACATGATTTTGGGCTTCATGCACAGCGCGCGGGCAATCGCCACACGCTGTTGCTGGCCACCTGAAAGCTGCCCGGGAAACTTGTGGGCCTGCTCCGGAATGCGCACGCGCTCCAGGTAATGCATGGCGATTTCCTCGGCCTTGCGCTTGGGCATCTTGCGCACCCACATCGGCGCCAGCGTGCAGTTTTGCAGGATGGTCAAATGCGGGAACAGGTTGAAGTGCTGGAACACCATACCGACTTCGCGGCGAATCGCTTCGATCTGCTTGAGGTCGTTGGTCAGCTCCACGCCATCGACCACAATGCGGCCCTGCTGGTGCTCTTCCAGGCGGTTGAGGCAGCGGATGGTGGTGGACTTGCCCGAGCCCGACGGGCCGCACAGCACGATACGCTCGCCCTGCTTGACGTTGAGGTTGATGTCTTTCAACACGTGGAATTGGCCGTACCACTTGTTGACGCCCTGCATCTGGATAATGCCTTCAGGGCTCACAGGCTGTTTGATTGCTTCGCTCATCAAAAAACTCCTAACGCTTGTGGCCAGTGTCGAGCTTGCGTTCCAGATGCATGGAATAGCGCGACATACCAAAACAGAAAATCCAGAACACCAGGGCGGCGAACACGTAGCCTTCAGTGGCCATGCCCAGCCATTTGGGGTCGGCGGCGGCTTGCTTGACGCTGTTGAGCAGGTCGAACAGGCCGATGATGATCACAAGGCTGGTGTCCTTGAACAGGGCGATGAAGGTGTTGACGATCCCTGGGATCACCATCTTCAAGGCCTGCGGCAAGATCACCAGGCCCATGCTGCGCCAGTAGCCCAGGCCCATCGCCGCAGCGGCTTCGTATTGGCCCTTGGGAATCGCCTGCAAACCACCGCGCACCACTTCGGCCACATAGGCCGACTGGAACAGGATCACACCGATCAGCGCCCGCAGCAGCTTGTCGAAGTTCATGCCTTCAGGCAGGAACAGCGGCAGCATCACCGACGACATGAACAGCACGGTGATCAACGGCACGCCGCGCCAGAACTCGATGAAGGTCACGCAGACCACCCGAATGGCGGGCATATTCGAACGCCGTCCCAGCGCCAGCACAATGCCCAGCGGCAAGGCGCCGGCGATGCCGACAGTGGCGATCACCAGGGTCAGCATCAGGCCACCCCATTGGCTGGTCGCCACATTACTCAGGCCGAACACGCCGCCGTGCAGCAAGCAGTAGGCGATGATCGGGTACAACACCAGAAAGCCCAGGCCGTAGATCGCCTTGCGTGGGAAACGCGAGATAAACAACGGCGCCACGCCCACGATGGCCAGCCACACCGTCATGTCCACGCGCCAGCGCAGGTCGACGGGGTAGTAGCCATACATGAACTGCCCGAAGCGCTGTTGGATAAACACCCAGCAGGCGCCCTCCTTGGTGCAGTCGGCGCGGGTGGTGCCCACCCAGTTGGCATCGAGGATGGCCCAGTGCAGGATCGGTGGCACCACCAGGTACACCAGGTAGATCGCCAGCAAGGTCAGCAGTGTATTGAGCCAGCTCGAGAACAAGTTGGCGCGCATCCAGGCCACCGGCCCGAAGACTTTGCTCGGCGGTGGCATGTCAGGTTTGAACGTATGCGTAGTCATGGGTGTGTCCTCACCGCTCGATCAGCGCAATGCGCTTGTTGTACCAGTTCATCAGCAGGGAAATGCTGATGCTGATCGCCAGGTACACGCTCATGGTGATGGCAATGACTTCAATGGCCTGGCCGGTCTGGTTGAGCACCGTGCCGGCAAACAGCGAAACCATTTCCGGATAACCGATACCGGCGGCCAACGACGAGTTTTTCGCCAGGTTCAGGTATTGGCTGGTCAGCGGCGGAATGATCACGCGCAGCGCTTGCGGGATGATGACCTTGCGCAGCGTCGGCCCTGGGCGCAGGCCCAGTGAACGTGCCGCTTCGGTCTGGCCATGGCTGACGGACTTGATGCCCGAGCGCACGATCTCCGCAATGAACGCCGCCGTGTACACGGTCAACGCCAGGGTCAACGCCAACAACTCAGGGATCAGCACCCAGCCACCGACGAAGTTGAAGCCAGCAAGCTTGGGCATTTCCCAATGCAATGGCGTACCGAAGATCAACACGCACAACGCCGGGATCACCACCAGCAGCGCCAGGCCCGCCCAGAATTTATGGAAGGGAACCCCCGTCGCTTCAAAGCGCTTGTTGGCCCAGCGGGTCATCAGCACGATGGCAACGATGGCGACCACCAGGCTGGTGACAAACGGCCAGAACCCGTCGGAGGCCAGTGCTGCCGGCATGTTCAGGCCACGGCTGCTGACAAAGAAGGTGTCACCGAAGTTATGGCTGTTGCGCGGCCCTGGCATGGTCAGGAACACCGCGAAGTACCAGAACAGGATCTGCAACAGCGGCGGAATATTGCGGAACACCTCCACGTACACCGTCGCCAGCTTGTTGATCATCCAGTTGGGCGACAAGCGCGCCACGCCGATGATGAAGCCGAGCAGGGTTGCCAGCACCACACCGATGACGGTCACCAGCAAAGTGTTGAGCAGGCCGATGACAAACACCCGGGCATAGCTGTCCGATTCGGTGTAGTCGATCAAGTGCTGCGCGATGCCGAAGCCGGCACTGCGCTCAAGAAAGTCGAAACCCGAGGTGATGCCCCGGTGTTGCAGGTTGGTCTGGGTGTTATGGAACAGGTACCAGCCCAGCGAGACCACCGCCACGATCGTGATGATCTGGAACAGCCACGCACGCACTTTGGGGTCGCTGAAGCTGAGCTTCTGCTTGGGTGCGCCGATTTTATTTTGCATGAAGTGCCCCGAAAATAATGGAACAGAACATCACCCGGCAGTTGGCCTACCGGGTGACAGAACCATCAGCGATCAGCGCACAGGGGGTGCGTATTGAATGCCGCCGTTGTTCCACAGGGCGTTCAGGCCACGGTCGATTTCCAGCGGCGTGCTCTTGCCCAGGTTGCGCTCGAACATCTCGCCGTAGTTACCCACTTGCTTGACGATCTGTACCACCCAGTCCTTCTTCACTTTCAGATCTTTGCCGTATTCGCCGTCGGCACCGAGCAGACGCGCAACGTCCGGGTTCTTGGTGGCCTTGGCTTCAGCCTCGACGTTCTTGGAGGTCACACCGGCCTCTTCCGCGTTGAGCATGGCGTAGCCCACCCAGCGCACGATGGCCAGCCACTCGTCATCGCCGTTACGCACGACCGGGCCCAGGGGCTCCTTGGAAATGGTTTCCGGCAGCACCACGTAGTCTTTCGGCGAGGCCAGCTTGCTGCGCTGGGCGAACAGCTGGGACTTGTCGGAAGTCAGTACGTCGCAACGCCCGGATTCCAGCGACTTGGCGCTTTCATCGGAGGTGTCGAAGGTGATCGGGGTGTATTTGAGGTTGTTGGCGCGGAAGTAGTCGGAAACGTTCAGCTCGGTGGTGGTACCGGCCTGGATGCAGATGGTTGCACCGTCCAGCTCCTTGGCGCTCTTGACGCCCAGCTTGTTGTTCACCAGAAAGCCGATGCCGTCGTAGTAGGTAATGAAGCCCGGGAATTTCAGGCCCATGCCCGCGTCGCGGGAGCTGGTCATGGTGGTGTTGCGCGACAAGATGTCGACTTCGCCTGACTGAAGCGCGGTGAAACGCTCCTTGGCGTTCAACTGGCTGAACTTGACCTTGGTGGCATCGCCAAACACGGCAGCCGCCACTGCGCGGCAATAGTCAGCGTCGATCCCGAGGATCTTGCCGCTGGCATCCGGCACCGAGAAACCCGGCAGGCCGTCACTCACACCGCACTGCACAAAGCCTTTCTTCTGCACGGCGTCCAGGGTGGCGCCCGCGTGGGCAAAACCACTGACACCCAGTACAGCCGCCGCAGAGACGATGGCCAGGGTGGATTTCAATACCTTCATTACAAACCTCCAATTGCTCTTGTTGTGTCGGAGCTCCAACCTCAGCGCACCCTTATGAGGCGATATCGACCCGTGTTGGTTTTTTTTGGGGCCAAGCAGCATGAGGTTTTTGCGGTAATTCCAGTTGCTTTCCCACAGGCGGCAGTCACTGATAGTGTTACCGTCCTAGGAGAGTTCTGACATCGAGCTACACATAGCAAGGCGCGTACCAGAGTCTTGGTCGAGTGGCTGCAACTGCGGTTACATGGCAAAAGATTCAGCCTTGCGACATTCTCTTAACAGATCAACCTGTTGCGCACCGTTCCGACGCACCTCATCGGAGCGCCCGCACATCTATGGAGCAGACATGACCGAACCCTTGATTCTTCAGCCCGCCAAGCCCGCAGACGCCTGCGTTATCTGGTTGCATGGCCTGGGCGCCGATCGCTACGACTTCCTGCCGGTGGCCGAAGCCCTGCAGGAAACCTTGCTGAGCACCCGCTTCGTTTTGCCCCAGGCGCCCACGCGCCCGGTGACCATTAATGGCGGCTACGAGATGCCGAGTTGGTACGACATCAAGGCCATGAGCCCGGCTCGTTCGATCAGCCTGGAAGAACTGGAAACGTCGGCCAAAATGGTCACCGACTTGATCGAGGCGCAACAGAGAACCGGAATAGACACCTCGCGAATTTTCCTCGCCGGTTTTTCTCAAGGTGGCGCGGTGGTCTTCCACACCGCGTTTAAGAAATGGGAGGGCCCCTTGGGCGGTGTGATCGCCCTCTCCACCTATGCGCCCACCTTCGATAATGAACTGGAATTATCCGCCAGCCAGCAACGCATCCCCACGCTGTGCCTGCACGGCCAGTACGACGAAGTGGTGCAGAACGCCATGGGCCGCAGTGCCTACGAGCATTTAAAGGGCCGTGGTGTCACCGTGACATGGCAGGAATACCCAATGGGCCACGAAGTGTTACCCCAAGAGATACACGATATAGGCACCTGGCTGACTGAACGCCTGCGCTGAATCCCGTGTTTATGTAGCCGTATGACAGACGCACTACGCCGCGCCCGATTCTTGCATTACACTGGCCGGCGTACATTCCTTAATCAATTAATGAGATGACCGTGCTCAAAGCACTCAAGAAGATGTTCGGCAAAAGCGAGGCTGAGCCGCTCGCGCCTGTTCCCAGTGCTCCTGCCCCCAAGCCCGGCAACCGCAATGACGGTCAACAGCCCGGCCGGAACGCACCCGCCGCCTCACCGAGCAAAACCACGGTGACGCCGCCTGAACAGGTAAAGCCTGCCGAGCCCGCCCCGACGCCTGTGGCCAAGCCCCGTCGCGAACGTGCGCCCAAGCCGCCCGTGACCCCCTGGAAACTCGAGGACTTCGTCGTCGAACCCCAGGAAGGCAAGACCCGCTTCCACGATTTCAAACTGGCCCCGGAACTGATGCACGCCATCCAGGACCTGGGTTTCCCGTACTGCACGCCCATCCAGGCGCAAGTGCTGGGCTTCACCCTCGCGGGCAAAGACGCCATCGGCCGCGCCCAGACCGGCACCGGCAAGACCGCCGCGTTCCTGATCTCGATCATCACCCAACTGCTGCAAACGCCGCCGCCCAAAGAGCGCTACATGGGTGAACCGCGTGCGCTGATCATCGCCCCGACCCGGGAGCTGGTGGTGCAGATCGCCAAGGACGCCGCCGACCTGACCAAGTACACCGGCCTCAACGTCATGACGTTCGTGGGCGGCATGGACTTCGACAAGCAGCTCAAGCACCTTGAAGCCCGTCACTGCGACATCCTCGTCGCCACCCCGGGCCGCCTGCTCGACTTCAACCAGCGTGGCGACGTACACCTGGACATGGTCGAAGTGATGGTGCTGGACGAAGCCGACCGCATGCTCGACATGGGCTTTATCCCGCAAGTACGCCAGATCATCCGTCAGACGCCGCCGAAAGCCGAGCGTCAGACTTTGCTGTTCTCCGCGACCTTCACCGAAGACGTGATGAACCTCGCCAAGCAGTGGACCACCGACCCGTCTATCGTCGAGATCGAAGCACTCAACGTCGCCAGCGAAAACGTCGAGCAACATATCTACGCCGTCGCCGGTGCCGACAAGTACAAGCTGCTCTACAACCTGGTCAACGACAACGGTTGGGAACGCGTGATGGTCTTCGCCAACCGCAAGGACGAGGTGCGCCGCATCGAAGAACGCCTGGTGCGCGACGGCGTCAACGCTGCGCAACTGTCGGGTGATGTACCGCAGCACAAGCGCATCAAGACCCTGGAAGGCTTTCGCGAAGGCAAGATCCGCGTGTTGGTAGCCACCGACGTGGCCGGTCGCGGTATTCACATCGACGGCATCAGCCACGTGATCAACTTCACCCTGCCGGAAGTGCCGGACGACTACGTGCACCGCATTGGCCGTACCGGGCGTGCTGGGGCTGCGGGTGTGTCGATCAGCTTTGCAGGGGAAGATGACTCGTACCAGCTGCCATCCATCGAGGCGTTGCTGGGGCGCAAGATCAGCTGTGAGACGCCGCCGACGCACTTGCTGCGGGCTGTAGAACGCAAACGCCCCTGATACCGGAATGCGATAAAAAAATGTGGGAGCTGGCTTGCCTGCGATGCAGACACCTCGGTTTTTCAGTCACGCCGAGGTGATGCTATCGCAGGCAAGCCAGCTCCCACATCGGTTTCTGCGTCTGGGTGGCTACTTCCAGCGATCCGCTGCGGCGTGGTCACTGCTGCGCCCTTCTACCCAACGCGGCCCCTCGCTGGTGTTTTCCTTCTTCCAGAACGGCGCCCGCGTCTTCAAGTAATCCATCACAAATGCACAGGCATCAAACGCTGCCTGCCGATGCGCACTGGCCGCGCCGACAAACACAATCGGCTCGCCCGGTTCCAGCGCGCCGATACGGTGCAGCACCTCCAGCTTGAGCAACGGCCAGCGCTGTTCGGCTTCCACGGCGATCTTGGCCAGGGCTTTTTCGGTCATGCCGGGGTAGTGTTCAAGAAACATCCCCGACACCTCGCGCCCGTCATTGAAGTCGCGTACATAGCCGACAAAGCTCACCACCGCGCCCACGCCCACGTTGGCCGCGTGCATGGCGTTGACTTCGGCACCCGGATCAAAGGCCTCGACCTGCACACGAATGGCCATGATCAGCCTCCGGTCACGGGTGGGAAGAAGGCGACTTCATCACCGGCTTGCACCGGCTCGTCCAGGCTGCACAACTCCTCGTTGCGCGCACACATCAGGCTCGCTTCGTTGAGCACGGCGAATTCCGGATCAGCAGCCAGCGCGAGGCGCACGGCGTCAACAGTGGCAAACTCACCTTCCATCTCCAGCGAATCGAAGCCCACCGCTTCGGCGTAGCGCGCAAAAAACAGTACGTTGATACTCATTGCTGATCCGCCTTGAAATGCCCGCTCTTACCGCCCAGCTTTTCCAGCAGGCGAATACTCTCAATGGTCATGCCGCGATCCACCGCCTTGCACATGTCGTAGATCGTCAGTGCCGCGACGCTGGCGGCGGTCAGGGCTTCCATCTCAACGCCGGTCTGGCCGGAGAGTTTGCAGCGCGCCACGATACGAACCGCGTCTGCACCGTCGGCACTCAGCTCCACCTTGACGCCGGTGAGCATCAACGGGTGGCACAGGGGGATCAAGTCACTGGTTTTTTTCGCTGCCTGGATCCCGGCAATGCGGGCCACGGCAAACACGTCGCCCTTGGGGTGGGCGCCGTCGACAATCATTTGCAGGGTGGCGGGCAACATGCGCACCCGCGCTTCGGCCACCGCCTCACGGAACGTCACGGCTTTGTCGGTGACGTCGACCATATGGGCGCGACCTTGGGAATCGAGATGAGTCAGCACAGGGATACTCCTGATCAGGAGCAGCGATTGTAAACCTGTGGGTCAAAATTTGCGCAGGGCTGTTTATCCCATCCTGTAGGAGCGAGCTTGCTCGCTCCTACATTCAAGGTTAGAACCGGAAGGTAAACCCGGCATTGATCCCGTTATTGTTCCCTCGGTTGGAGAGCAAGCCGCTGTAGTTCAACGACACCAGGGTGTCCTTGGTCAGGGCCATTTCCGCACTGGCTTTGATCACCGCGCCATCCCTCGCCACAGGCACGCTGTTGACGGCGAAGGCCGTGTCACTACCGGCGAACTTCAGAGAAGCTTCACGATCGGTGTCACCAAACTGGTGCTCCCAACCCAACTCACCGCGCAGGGTCACCGCCGAGGTGGACGTGAGCGGCAACTGAGTATGGCCACGTACGCCCAGAGTGGAGAGCGTGGCGTCCTGGCTTTGCTGGCTGGCATGCAAGGCTGCGGCACCGCCTTTTTCCTTGAACGAGTCGCTTTGATAGTTCAGGTAGGTGAGGTTGGCGAAGGGTTCAAGCACGCTCCATTGGGTGTAACCGATCTCGGCAAACACTTGGTCGGTGCGCGCGTTGTAGTCGGCTTTGGCATGGTCCGACTGATTGGCATAGGCCACCCGTCGCGAAGTGTCCAGACGGTGCCAGGTGCTGGCACCGCCCAGGCGCAGGGCAATTGCCTCGAAGCGTTTGCCGCCATAGACCGACAGGTGATAGTTGTCGCTGTCCGCCGACGCCGACTGGCCGTTGAGGTGGCTTTGGGTGTAACCGGTCGCCGCGCCCACGCGCCAGCCGTCGTTCACCTCGGTGTCCAGGCCCAGCAGTACGCCGCTGGTGGACGAGGAGTAGCCGCTGGCGTTGTTGTCACCACTGACGTTGTTGCGTCCACCAAGTAGCTGTACCCAGCCGCCGTTGTCACGGCTGTCGATCTGCGCGCTGGAGTCCAGTGCCTGCGCCTGTTGCAGGCGAGCGTTGACCGCTTCACGCAGGTAGCGGCTGTCAGCCATTTGCGCTGCGGCCACGTCCGAATGCAATTGCCCTGAAAGTTGCTTGAAGCCCTCCCGCGCCTGGGCGGCGGAATCAGACGCCAACAGGCTTTCGTAGACCGGGCTGCCAGCGCCCAATGTCTCGGCCACCGTCGCCACCGCTCGCTCATTGCGGGTTTGCGCGACACTGGCGAAGGTGGTCTGGTTGCGGGCTATCGCCAGGGTCAACTGGTTCGGTTGATAGTTGAGCGCAGTGCCAATGAACAGGTAGTTGGGGGCAAACGCTGCAAACTGCCCCTGGATACCTTGGCTGGCACTGAGGATATTGAACTGCTGGCCCAGCAAGCTGCGCGCCTCGGTGGCGGTCAACAGGTTGGGGCTGTTCTCCAGGGACACGCTCACCACACCGCCATTGAGGGTCGCCACCCCGCTGCTCTGCAACTGGTCGCTGCGGCCATCGGCCCCTACTTCGACGGCATACACCGAACCCGGGTTGAACGTGACATCGCCGGTGCGCAGTGTGCCAATCGAATGCCCCGGGGCCACTCGCCCACCGTTGTTGACGGTCAAGGCACCCACCGTGCCGTTGCCGGCCAGGGTGCCGCCCAGTGTGGTCATCACGCCGTTATCGGCATTGCGCGTGCCTACGGCGCTACCATCTACCGTCACGGCAGAGGTCAATGCGCCGTCCACCGACAATTTGCCTCCACGCACCCAAGTACTGCCCGAATAGCTGTTCTGGCCTGCCAGCACCAACTCGCCATCCCCGGACTTGACCAGGCTACCGACATACGTGCTGCCGGTGAGCACGTCCTGGCCGCGGGTGAGTGTTGCCTGCTCCCGGGCATGACCAATGTCGTATTCAAACTGATCGTCGGCCGAGGCATTGGCGGGCAGGCCATCGAGCCAGCCTTTTTGCTGCTTGGTGGCGGCCCAGGTCGCCTGTTCGGCAGCGTCTTCTAGGCGACGGGCGCGAATGGCCTCATCGGAAATCGGGTTGGCCCAGATATCGCGGGTACCGCTGGGCAACGCCACTGCTACCGCACCGAGGAACTGCCCCGGCCCTTGCATAGCTTTTTGCAGGTTGGGCAAGCCCCAGCCACTGACCACACCTGGTACTTGCGGGGCACCCGGCGCGGCATCATGCACCGGTTGCAGGTTGTCATAGGTGCGGCCTCCGGTCAGCTCGCCAACCGGCGTGTCCGGGCCATCCGGCGCCTGCAGGCTGGAGGTGGTCAGCAACACGTCCCGCGCCTGGCTGGGCGTCATATAGGGGAAGCGCTGCATAACCAACGCCAGGGCTCCGGAAACGCTCGGCGCGGCGGCCGAGGTGCCGTTGGCATTCGGGATAATTTCGCCCTCGGGGCCGGCGGACGGGATGCCCGACACGCCCATCACGCACCACCACTTGGAGGTACCGCAACGGTTGTAGACCTGGGCGCTGGTCTCGTCGTAGCCGGTGATGGAGAGGAACTTAGCTTCGATATCCGGCTTGAAAAACGGCAGGTTCGCATTGGTGTCCGGGTTGGCACCGTGGCTGTCGTTGCCCGCAGAGATGATCTGGATGAACGTGTTTTGCCGGGCCGCATCGGCCATGGCGTCCATCCAGGTTTTCTGCCCGGCGTGGGCCTTGTCCCAGAACGGGCGATAGGCGGCGGTCATGTCGCGCAGGTTCTGCGCGGCGCTGTCGCCGACGTTGCCGAAGTGGTTCTCCACGTCATTACGCGAGCTCTGCCCCCAGCTCTGGTTGACGATCGCCACGTTCTTCGCCGCCAGGGCGTTGTAGCTGGCCATGAATGCGTTGTAGTCGAGGTCGTTGGAGCCTTGGTAGCGGTCGTTGTCGCTGCCGCCGGTGTTGGCGACAAACAGATTGGCGTCGAAGGCAATGCCGTGCATACCGGTGCCGTCGCGGTTGGCGGCCAGCACCCCGGACATTTCTGTGCCATGCCCGTCGTTGAACGCGGGGTCGTATTCCCCTGGGATGCTGAAATGTTCGCCCTGCTTGAACTCGCCGCTGGGCACTTCAAGGCGGTAGCGCGGGTGGGTGGCGTAGTACTCGCCCGTGGAGGTTACCGCCTGCACCCGGTCCTGGCCCTGAGCGTTCTTGCCCTGGAACTCGGAGTGTTCGGTGAGGATGCCCGAGTCCAGCACGCCAACATTGACCCCCTTGCCAGTGATGCCCAGGGCATAGGCGTAATACGCGTTGGTGCGGTCCAGGCCGGAGTTGACCTGGGCTTCCGGGGTCTTCCAGGTTTGCGCGTTGGCGCTCCAGTCACGGGTTGCCCCAGCCCAGGACTGGCCTGCGTTCAACTGCCCGCTGAGGTTGCTGCTAACGCCCGGCTCGACGTAAGTGTAAGGCTTGGCGGCCGGCAGGTTGGCGATAATGGCTTTGGAGAAGTCGAGGATATTGGTGGTGTAACGGCCGCTGTTGCTGAACAGCCGGCTGCGGTAGTAATCCAGGCGCGAGGCATAGTCCAGTGGCCGCCGGGTGTCGCCGAGCATGGCGCCGATGGTCAGGTTTTCGGGTTGTAGCTCGTAGTTTTGCTTGAGGACCGAATCGAACTTGCCGGACTGGGCGGCGAAATCCTTGGCCGCGAGATCGACGATATCCGCGTAGGCAAACCTGAGGTTTTTGTACACGGCGGTATCAGGGCCGAATGAGGCGACGGCTTTCCTGAACGCCGACTCCAATACCTGCGGGGTGTAAGGGTTATCGTCTGCCCTGGCCATGGAACCGTGGCCCAGCCATAACGCCAGGCCGAGTGCTATGGGTGTGAGGGGGATGGTCTTGAAGCGGGGGGTACGATTGCGTTGCGACACAGTGAAGCCATTACCTGCTACGTCCATTTTCCTTTCCCTTTGGATATGTGCGTCATCAATGAGCGGTGTTTCGGGCTTTTGTAATAGGCAGGGTCACGGTGAAAACCCTGGACAGGTTTTCCAAGCGTTCGTCGAATCAAGGAGGTGGCGTTCCGACGGGGTCAAGCAGTGTTCTTATTGTTTTTACCGCAAAAAAAATGTAACAAAATAATTACAGAACCCACAAGCACCCAGGACGCGTTAACGCAGGCAAATGTCGCACAGAACAAAAACCCCGGATTTCGTGAAAAATCCGGGGCTTTTCGCAGCGGGTTCAGCGTAGTTACAGATGGGACTCGGCGTATTCAGCCAGAATCGAGCGCGGTACCCCTTGCAGCGCAATGTGCACGCCGTTCGGGAAGTCCTTGAAGCGTTCCGTCAGGTAAGTCAGCCCGGAGCTGGTCGCGGACAGGTAAGGGGTGTCGATCTGCGCCAGGTTGCCCAGGCACACCACTTTGGAACCGGCGCCGGCACGGGTGATGATGGTTTTCATCTGGTGCGGTGTGAGGTTCTGGCATTCATCGATCAGAATCAGGCTCTGCTGGAAGCTGCGACCTCGGATGTAGTTGAGGGATTTGAACTGCAACGGCACTTTGCTGAGGATGTAGTCGACGCTGCCATGGGTGTTTTCGTCATCCATGTGCAAGGCTTCGAGGTTGTCGGTAATCGCCCCCAGCCACGGCTCCATTTTTTCCGCCTCGGTACCGGGCAGAAAGCCGATTTCCTGGTCCAGGCCCTGCACGCTGCGGGTGGCGATGATGCGGCGATAGCGTTTGGTGACCATGGTCTGTTCGATGGCGGCGGCCAGGGCGAGGATGGTTTTGCCCGAACCTGCGGCGCCGGTCAGGTTGACCAGGTGAATGTCCGGATCGAGCAGCGCATACAGCGCCAGGCTCTGGTAGATATCACGCGGTTTCAGGCCCCAGGCTTCCTGGTGCAACAGGGGTTCCTGATGCAGGTCGAGGATCAGCAGCTTGTCGACCTGGATCTCTTTGATCCAGCCCACGAAACCCTGTTCATCGACGATAAACTCATTGATATGCACGGCCGGCAGGTTGTCGATCAGCTGTACCTGATGCCAGGTGCGGCCGTGGTCCTGACGGGTTTCGACCTTGCTCACACGGTCCCAGAACGAGCCGGTCATCATGTGATAACCACGGGACAACATCGACACGTCGTCGACCAGTTGGTCGGTACTGTAGTCCTCGGCAGCGATCCCACACGCTCGTGCCTTGAGGCGCATATTGATGTCTTTGGTCACCAGCACCACGCGCAGGTCCTTGTCGCGGGCGTGCAGGTCGATCAATTGGTTGATGATTTTGTTGTCGTTCAGGTTTTCCGGCAGCAGGCTGTTGGGCTCGCTGCGCTTGCTCATCAGAATCGACAGCAAGCCCTTGGGCCCGCCCTTGCCACGCTGGATCGGCACGCCGACCTCGACGTCCTCGGGCGAGGCTTCACCCAGGGTCTTGTCGATCAGGCGGATGGCCTGGCGGCATTCGGCGGCAACGCTGTGGTGGCCGCTTTTGAGTTTGTCGAGCTCCTCAAGCACGATCATCGGGATGGCGACGTGGTGTTCTTCGAAGTTCAGCAGTGCGTTTGGATCGTGGATCAATACGTTGGTATCAAGCACATAAAGGATTGGCTGGTCGGAAGAAGGGTTACGTCCATGATCATCCATACTCGGTCACCTTTGTGGGAGCCATTCGACGCAATACCTGGGCGGTGCTGCGCCTCGATTCGACCACCGATTGCACCTTGAACAAGGTCAAGTGCAGTGCCCACAGGAGGAGTCTTGGAAGACGCCACCTGTGCTGCAGGTTTCGGCGGTCTGACTTCGTAATACCGCAAAACCCATGACAGGAAAAAGTACTTTGACGCTTTTTTGAAGTTTATTTTTCAGGATGACGAATAGCACTAGCCGAGTGCCATGTACCCCGTTAAAGTCGGAAGTCCGCCTGCATCGAAATGTCGCAGCAAATCGCCCCGAAAACACCCCATCCCCAGCAAAGCCGGGCACTTCATCGAAATGCCTCGCGACACTCCTGCCAACCCAAGCCACTCTGCGCCGTTGCCTGCAATACCATCGGCAATGCCACCCGCGCCTTGTCCTGGGTGTCGTGAAACACGATCACGCCTTTGCGCCATAGCAGCATCAACGTCAGCACCCGTTGCGCCGACTCATCGGCCTTGAGCTTGCCCGGCTCGTCCTGGGAATCGATGTCCCATAACGCCACTTGCAAACCCTGTTGCTGGAAGAATCCCTGGCTGTCCGCGCGGCGCTGCCCATAGGGCGGACGGAACAGCGGCACATAGTTTTCCGGCAGCAGATTCTGTACCAGCCCGGCGCTGCGGGTGATGGAGCTTTGCCAGTCGACCCAATGGCTGTGGGAGCGGTACTGCCAGCCCTGAAGCCCCACGCACTGCCCTTGGTACAGCGCCTGCACATCGGCGGCGGAACTGCGCTCCACACGGGTTTGCAAGCTGCTGCCAAGGACAAAGAACGTCGCGTTCATCTTTTGCTTGCGCAGGTAATCGGTGAGCCAGTCGGTATTGCCGCTGACAGGTGCAGGGCCACCGTCGAAGGTCAGTAAAAACATCCGGTCATTGAGTTCATCACCGTTGCGCTCATGATCGCCAAAGCGCGCCACTTCACTGCTGATCTGCGGAAACAGCGCGGCCTTGCGCAACAATTCGTCCAGATAGCGTTCGTGAAAGTGCCGACTGGGGGCAGCCCAGCCTATATAGAAAGAGTTGTCACTGACCTCGAACTTGCCGGCCTGCTCACGCAGGTCGTCCATGTTTTCCACCAGGTAGCAGAACGAGGCGTCTTCTTCGCAGCTCTGCTGGGCGAATGTGTAGTTCTCCAACAGCCGTTGCCAGAGCTGGCGACGCAGGTCATCGATGGCGGCCAGGTTGATGATCTTCAGCCCCAGCCGTTGCTTGAGCGCGGTTTCGTCCTGGGCTTCGCTGGCGATTAAACCATGGGCAAACATCAGGATTTCCGCCCGCGAAGCCACATCGAACAGCGCCGGGCTGGCGAGTTTTTCCGGCCAGGTACCACGGTCCAGGCTGGCGACATCCACCGGCGCGGCCTGGGCATTCAGGCACAGCAGGCAAGCGGACAATAAAAGCGCTAATCGCACACGGGGTCTCCCTCTACAGAGTTACCGCCCATCATAGCGGATCGCATCTATCGCCATCATAGGTGGAGTCAAAACGCCCCAACCCCTAGAATCTCGCCCACGATTCCAGGAGCCAACTTCATGCTGATGGTGATTTCCCCCGCCAAAACCCTCGACTTCGAGTCCAAGCCGGTCACTGCGCGCTTCACCCAGCCGCAGTACCTGGACCACTCCCAGGAACTGATCGAGCAACTGCGCGAACTGAGCCCGGCGCAAATCAGTGAGTTGATGCATGTCTCCGACAAGATCGGTGGCCTCAACGCCGCGCGCTTCGGCAGTTGGACACCGGCCTTCACTCCGGCCAACGCCAAGCAGGCGCTGCTGGCGTTCAAGGGCGATGTGTATACCGGCCTGAATGCCGAAACCTTCAGCGAGGCCGATTTCAGCTATGCCCAGGACCATTTGCGTATGCTCTCGGGCCTGTACGGCCTGCTGCGTCCGCTGGACCTGATGATGCCGTATCGCCTGGAGATGGGCACCAAGCTGGCCAACGCCCGCGGCAAGGACCTTTACGCGTTCTGGGGCACACGCATCAGCGAATGGTTGAATGAAGCCCTGGCCGAACAAGGCGACGATGTACTGCTCAACCTGGCCTCCAATGAGTACTTCTCGGCGGTCAAGCGCACAGCCCTGAACGCGCGGATCATCAACACCGAGTTCAAGGACCTGAAGAACGGCCAGTACAAGATCATCAGCTTCTACGCGAAGAAGGCCCGGGGCATGATGAGCCGTTTTGTGATTGAAGAACGCATCAACGATCCGGCCAGGCTCAAGCAGTTCGATGTGCAGGGTTATCGCTTCAATGCGGAGCAATCCAAGCCGGATAACCTAGTGTTTTTGCGCGATCACGCACCGGAATAAGGCCTGTACAGCCACCAACATCAACTGTGGGAGCTGGCTTGCCTGGGATAGCAGAGGGTCAGCCGACTCACATGTCGCTGATACACCGCTATCGCAGGCAAGCCAGCTCCCACATTTTTTGCCTGCATTTCACCCTATCAATCGTCATTTATTTGGCGTCAAAAAATATCAAGACACATCTCTAACAATTTCTTCACTCGACACTCGTCGGTTTTTTTCGTAGTGGCACCACTTTTTTTTAACGGTAGTGGCACAAAACTATCCTCTCGCACCAACTCCCCATAACTACTGGCCTAAATAGCAAGTGCTATCAATATAGTACTAGTGCCATCTTTTCTAATATTTCAAAAAATTTCCGGAAAGGGGATGAGCGGCCCGGAACTTCGTCTTGAAGCACCGCTCATACCACCGGTAACGAAATTCTCTGTTTACGTAAGAGATGACTTACATACCGACCAATGGAAGTAGCCAAGTTGTCATAAAGCACTTTGGCTCGAGGGTCATATCATCAACTGATTGAGTTGAGGGCGGCGATAAGGACTCATTGCCAACCCCTAAAGGCCAAGGCAGCGCTGACCTAAATGAGCCAGTGTTAACACCCAAGGCTTTGATATCAAAAGGCTTATTACCTGTATCAAAGCTCTGCGGCACTGGCGCCGGACCCTTCCGCCACGGAAAACCGGCTGCATTTCAGGGCAAGCCCCAATAATAAGGCCACGTTGCGCACAACTTGAGTGCAATAGTTAGTCACTCGCTATTTAACATGCCTGCACGCGGTAAGTCGGCGTCTATTCGCCTAACTTTCGCGGCATCAGTGACGCTTGCAAACATGAACTCCGGCCATCTAATGGCATGATTTAAACATAGAGGTAATTGCGATGCGCATCAGCATATTTGGTTTGGGTTACGTTGGCGCCGTGTGTGCCGGTTGCCTGTCTGCCCGTGGCCATGAAGTGGTCGGCGTAGACATCTCCAAGGACAAGATCGACCTGATCAATGCGGGTAAATCCCCCATCGTTGAACCGGGTCTGGGCGAACTGTTGAGCCAAGGCATCGCAACCGGTCGACTGCGCGGCACCACCAATTTCGCCGAAGCCATCCGCGACACAGACCTGTCGATGATTTGCGTCGGTACGCCGAGCAAGAAAAACGGCGACCTGGAGCTCAACTACATCGAATCGGTATGCCGTGAGATAGGTTTTGTGCTGCGTGACAAGACCACCCGCCACACCATCGTGGTGCGCAGCACCGTACTGCCAGGCACCGTGGCCAACGTGGTGATCCCGATCCTGGAAGACTGCTCCGGCAAGAAAGCCGGCGTCGACTTCGGCGTTGCGGTCAACCCGGAATTCCTGCGTGAATCCACCGCCATCGCCGACTACGACCTGCCACCGATGACCGTTATCGGCGAGTTCGACAAAGCCTCCGGCGACGTCCTGCAGTCGCTGTACGAAGAACTCGACGCGCCGATCATCCGCAAGGACATCGCCGTTGCCGAAATGATCAAGTACACCTGCAACGTATGGCACGCCACCAAAGTCACCTTCGCCAACGAGATCGGCAACATCGCCAAGGCCGTCGGCGTTGACGGTCGTGAAGTGATGGAAGTGGTCTGCCAGGACAAGACCCTCAACCTGTCCCAGTACTACATGCGCCCAGGCTTCGCTTTCGGCGGTTCGTGCCTGCCAAAAGATGTGCGTGCCCTGACCTACCGCGCCGGCTCCCTGGACGTGGAAGCACCGTTGCTCAACTCGCTGATGCGCAGCAACGAATCCCAAGTGCAGAACGCCTTCGACATCGTCTCCAGCCACGACAAGCGCAAAGTCGCCCTGCTGGGCCTGAGCTTCAAGGCCGGTACCGATGACCTGCGTGAAAGCCCATTGGTAGAACTGGCGGAAATGCTGATCGGCAAGGGCTACGACCTGAGCATCTACGACAGCAACGTCGAGTACGCCCGTATGCACGGCGCGAACAAGGACTACATCGAAGGCAAGATCCCTCACGTGTCGTCCCTGCTCAACTCGGACTTCGACGAAGTGATCAACAACTCCGACGTGATCATCCTCGGTAACCGTGACGAGAAGTTCCGCGCCCTGGCGCACGAAGCCCCGCACGGCAAGCAAGTGGTCGACCTGGTGGGCTTCATGTCCAAGGCCACCAGCGTGAGCGGCCGTACCGAAGGTATTTGCTGGTAACAGCAACGGCAAGTTTCAGGCTGCAAGTGGCTTACCCCAGCGCTTGCAGCCTGAAGCCTCCTCACCTTGCGGATGACGTTTATGTCCAAGTTAAAACATGTATTTCTGCAATCGGCCGGCTGGCTGTTCTTTCTCAGCCTGCTGATGGGGCTCGCCCTGCTGTTGCCGGCGAGCACCTTCGATTCGCAATCGAAGAATTTTATTTTCCTGATTGGTGCCGTGGGTATCTGGCGCTACTCGATGGGCGCGACGCATTTCTTTCGCGGCATGCTGTTCCTGTATGTGGTGTACCCGCACCTGCGCCGCAAAGTGCGCAAGCTGGGCAAGGCCGCCGACCCGTCCCATGTGTTCCTGATGGTCACCAGTTTTCGTATCGACGCGCTGACCACCGCCCAGGTCTACAGCTCGGTGATTCGCGAAGCTATCGACTGCGGCTTCCCGACCACCGTGGTGTGCTCGCTGGTGGAAATGTCCGATGAGCTGCTGGTGAAAAGCCTCTGGGAAAAGATGAACCCGCCGGCTCACGTCAAGCTCGACTTCGTGCGCATCGCTGGTACCGGCAAGCGTGACGGCCTGGCCTTCGGTTTTCGCGCCATCTCGCGCCACCTGCCGGACGACCGCGCCGTGGTCGCCGTGATCGATGGCGACACCGTGCTGGCCGAAGGCGTAGTGCGCAAGACCGTGCCGTGGTTCCAGCTGTTCGGCAATGTCGGTGGCCTGACCACCAACGAATTCTGCGAAGTGCGCGGCGGCTACATCATGAGCGAATGGCACAAGCTGCGCTTCGCCCAACGCCACATCAACATGTGCTCCATGGCCCTGTCCAAGCGCGTGCTGACCATGACCGGGCGCATGTCGGTATTCCGCGCCAGCGTAGTGACTGACCCGGGCTTTATCGCCGACGTGGAAAGCGACTCGCTGCAACACTGGCGCCTGGGCCGCTTCAAGTTCCTCACCGGGGATGACAAGTCCAGCTGGTTCAGCCTGATGCGCCTGGGCTACGACACCTTCTACGTGCCGGACGCCGCGATCAACACCGTGGAACACCCGCCGGAAAAGAGCTTTATCAAGGCCAGCCGCAAGCTGATGTTCCGCTGGTACGGCAACAACCTGCGCCAGAACTCCCGTGCCCTGGGCCTGGGTGTGCGTCGCCTCGGCCTGTTCACCAGCGTGGTGCTGTTCGACCAGCGCGTGTCGATGTGGACCTCCCTGCTCGGCCTGACCGTAGCGATGATTGCCACTTTCAAGTACGGCGGCGCCTTCATCCTCGCCTACCTGCTGTGGATCGGCATCACCCGCCTGATCCTGACCCTGCTGCTGTCGTGCTCCGGCCACAAGATTGGCCCGGCCTACCCGCTGATTCTCTATTACAACCAGATCATGGGCGCGTTGGTGAAGATCTACGTGTTCTTCCGCCTTGATCAACAGTCCTGGACCCGCCAGGACACCAAACTGACCCGCGATTTGGCCAGCTTTCAACGTTGGTTCAACACCTGGTCGTCTCGGACCATGACCTTCTCCGCCGGCAGCATCTTCGTTGCCGTGTTGCTGATGATGGTCTGACCCTGCCAAGCCTGAATTAACCTAGGAATTACACCCGATGAATAGCCAAGTAAACGCCAACGTTGTCCACGAATCCGAAGCCCAGCGCCAACACGCCCGGGTGAAAATCCCGGCCAAGCTGCGCTTCTTCAACAGCGACCGCACGCCGACCGAAGCAAAGGTTATCGACCTGTCTGCCGGCGGCCTGGCTTTCACCGCCACCCAGCCACTCACCATCGGCCAAGTGCACAAGGGCCGTCTGCAGTTCGTGATCGATAACCTCGGCCTGGCCATGGACGTGGAGCTGCAGATTCGCTCCTACGACCGCCAGACCGGCCGCACCGGTTGCCAGTTCCAGAACCTCGATGCCCAGGATATTTCTACCCTGCGCCACCTGATCACCTCGCACCTGTCCGGTGACATCGTGACCATGGGCGACGTACTCGCGACCCTGCAACGCGACAACTTCACCAAGGCACGCAAGGTCAAGGACGGCGGCAGCGGCATGACCGCGTTCGGTCGCCTGCGCGCCGTGACCTTCAGCCTGGCGATCTTTTTGGTCGGCCTGGCGGCCTTCGGTTTTGTGGTCAAGTCGCTCTACGGCATGTACTTCGTCAGCCACGCCCAGGCAGGCCTTGTGAGCGTACCGGGCATGAACGTGACCATGCCCCGTGACGGCACCGTGCAAAGCCTGCTCAAGGGTGATTCGGTAGCAGCCAAGGGCGCGCCGCTGGCGACCTTCAGCACCAGCATGCTCGATGTGCTCAAGGGTCACCTGGACGAAGACCAGTTGCAACCGGCCAAGGTCGAAGAACTGTTCGGCAAGCAAATGACCGGCACCCTGACTTCGCCGTGCGATTGCGTGGTGGCCCAGCAACTGGTCGCCGACGGCCAGTACGCCAGCAAGGGCGATGTGATCTTCCAACTGGTGCCACGCGGCAGCCAGGCCAACGTTGAAGCCCGCTTCACCTACCGCCAGTTTGGCGATGTACGCCCAGGTACGCCGGTGAGCTTTCAGGTCGCCGATGAAGAACAGGTTCGCACCGGCACCATCGTCAGCAGCACCAGCCTGAACAGCGCCGACCTGTCCTCCGACATCCGCGTGCATATCAAGCCTGATGCACCGCTGGACAGCACCTACGCCGGCCGCCCGGTGGAAGTCACCAGCGACCGTGGCCCATCGCTGAACTGGCTGATCGACAAAGCCATGGCTCACGGTCTGTAAGCGAGGACATGCCTGTGATGACTCTCTCAAAAACACCACAATCCCTGTGGGAGCGGGCTTGCTGTGGCGAGGGAGCTTGCTCCCGCTCGACAGCGCAGTTGGAGCCGGCTTTTGGGGGCGCTGCGCACCCCAGCGGGAGCAAGCTCCCTCGCCACAAAGGCAGTGCCCACATTGGTTCTGTAGCGTTGATCGCCCTAGCAATCAGCCTGGCCGGTTGCGCCGGCCTGCCCGACCAGCGCCTGGCCAACGAAGCCCTCAAGCGCGGCGACACCGTCACCGCGCAGCAGAATTACCAGCAACTGGCAGACCTGGGCTACAGCGAGGCCCAGGTGGGCCTGGCCGATATCCAGGTCGGCACCCGCGACCCAGCGCAAATCAAGCAGGCCGAAGCCACCTACCGTGCGGCGGCAGACACCTCGCCCCGCGCCCAGGCACGCCTGGGTCGCCTGTTGGCGGCCAAGCCGGGCGCCACTGAGGCCGAGCACCATGAAGCCGAAAGCCTACTGAAAAAAGCCTTTGCCAATGGCGAAGGCAACACCTTGATCCCGCTGGCGATGCTGTACCTGCAATACCCCCACAGCTTCCCCAATGTGAATGCCCAACAGCAGATCAGCCAATGGCAGGCGGCGGGTTACCCGGAGGCCGGCTTGGCCCAGGTGCTGCTGTATCGCACCCAGGGTACCTACGACCAGCATCTGGATGATGTGGAGCGCATCTGCAAAGCCGCGCTGAACACCACCGATATCTGCTACGTCGAACTGGCCACGGTCTATCAGAAAAAACAGCAGCCGGAACAACAGGCCGAACTGCTCAAGCAGATGGAAGCAGGCGTAAGCCGTGGCACCGTGACTGCGCAGCGCGTCGACAGCGTGGCCCGCGTACTCGGCGATGCCACCCTCGGCACCCCGGACGAAAAAACCGCCCAGGCGTTGCTGGAAAAAATCGCCCCTGGCTACCCGGCGTCCTGGGTCAGCCTGGCGCAACTGCTCTACGACTTCCCCGAACTAGGCGATGTCGAGCAGATGATGAAGTACTTGGACAACGGCCGCGCCGCCGACCAGCCACGCGCCGAATTGCTGCTGGGCAAGCTCTACTACGAAGGCAAGTGGGTGCCCGCCGATGCCAAGGCCGCCGAGGCGCATTTCGAAAAAGCCGTGGGCCGTGAAGTGGCCGCCGATTACTACCTCGGCCAGATCTACCGCCGTGGCTACCTGGGCAAGGTTTACCCGCAAAAAGCCCTGGACCACCTGCTGACCGCAGCGCGCAACGGCCAGAACAGCGCCGACTTCGCCATTGCCCAACTGTTTTCCCAAGGCAAGGGCACCAAGCCCGACCCATTGAACGCCTATGTCTTCAGCCAGTTGGCCAAGGCCCAGGACACGCCAGAAGCCAATGACCTGGCCACCCAGCTCGAAGCGCCGCTGACGCCTGCGCAACGCGCCGAAGGCCAACGCCTGGTGCAACAGGAACTGGCCGCCCGCGGCACCCTGGCCCAAAGCACGCTGCAACTGCACGCCCTGCAAGAAGAAGACGGCGAGGAATCCCTATGAAGCTCAACCCATTCGTCAAGGCCGGTATCGGCCTGTCCTTCGCCCTGCTGTGGTCGTGCCCGACCCTGGCCGCGCTCACCGAAGCGAAGAACTTCGGCCTGGAAGTCAAAGCCACCGCGCAGTCTGAAGATGACCGCGACCTCGGCACCCAGAAAGGCGGCGACGTCAACGGCATCGGCCTCGACCTGCGCCCCTGGATCTACGGCGAAAGCGGCGCGTGGAGCGCCTACGCCATGGGCCAGGCAGTGGTGTCCAGCGACATCATCGAGACCGACACCCTGCAACAGTCGGCCGATGACACCACCGATCAGCAGTCAAGCAACGACGACCGCAAGGCCAAGAAAAACTACCTGGCCCTGCGTGAGTTCTGGGTCGGCTACAGCGGCTTCACGCCCTACCCCGGCGAGATCCTCAAGTTCGGCCGCCAGCGCCTGCGCAATGACGACGGCCAGTGGCGCGACACCAACATCGAAGCGTTGAACTGGACCTTCGACACCACCTTGCTCAAGGCCAATGTCGGCGCCGCCGAACGCTTCAGCGAATACCGGACCGACCTTAAGGAATTGTCGCCGGTCGACAAGGACCGCCAGCACTTCTACGCCGACGCCGCCTACCAGTGGACACCGGGCCAGTGGATCGGCCTGCGCGGCCACCACACCCACGACGACGGCAAGCTCGACTACGCCGAACCGGGTGTCGCCAGCGACCCGTTGGACAAGCGCGAAAACGGCGACCTGACCTGGCTGGGCATCGAAGCCAACAGCGACGCCTACAACTGGCACAACACCAACACCGTCAACTACTGGGCAAGCATCACCGGCATGCGCGGCGACCGCGACAAGGTCAACGCCTTGAACGCCGACGGCAGCCGCCCCACCTCCGCCAAACGCAGCGATGACCTGAGCGGCTGGGCTACCGATATCGGCGTGCGCCTGCGCCTGGATCCGCAGTGGCAAGTGGGTGCCGCGTACTCGCGCGCCAGTGCCGAGTACGAACAGAACGGCCTGCAAAGCAACCGTTCGAACTGGACCGGCACCCAGTCCCGCGTGCATCGCTTCGGTGAAGCGTTTCGCGGCGAAATGAACAACATGCAGTCCATGAGCCTGTTCGGTTCCTGGCAACTGCGCGAGGACTACGACGCCAGCCTGGTGTACCACAAGTTCTGGCGCGTGGATGGCAACAAGCCGGTGGGCAGCAACGGTATCGACGCGGTGCAGAACAACACCGATGACGTCACCGGCGCGATCCTCTCCAGCACCTCCCTGCCGTTGGAAGACGGCAAGAAAGACCTCGGCCAAGAAATGGACCTGGTGGTCACCAAGTACTTCAAGAAAGGCTTGCTGCCAGCGGCGCTGAGCCAGTCGATCGACGAGCCTTCAGCCCTGGTGCGTTTGCGTGCCGGCGTGTTCAAGCCCGGCGATGCCTATGGCAGCCAGGTCGACTCCTACATGCACCGCGCGTTTGTCGACGTGGTCTGGAAATTCTGATGGGAGCCTGCGCCATGAATGCTCAAAGCCTACTCGTCGCGGCAATGCTGATGGCCAGCGCCACAGCGTTTGCCGATACGGCGGCCAAGGCGCCGATCATCGCCAAGGAACTGCAACAGGCCAAAACCTACACCATCTCCAGCCCGCCCACCGCGCCGCTGGAAATGGCCAAGCCGGCGCTGCCCGACCTGTCGGGCTACACCGCGCAGGCGATGGAAAAGAAAATCGTCAAGACCAAGGCGGGCAAAATCAGCATCCGCCGCATGATGCAAGAAGACGCGCTCAAGGACTTTATCGGCGGCGATAACAAGATGGCCGAATGGGTAGTGCGCCAACACGGCATTCCCCAGGCGATCTTCGTCGATGACGGCTACATGAACCTCAAGGACCTGCTGGGCAAGGTGCCTAAGCAGTACTTCAGCGAAACGTCGCCGGGTGTGTTCCTGGCCAAGTTGCCGATCGTGGTGGGCCGTAAAGGCATCCTCGATATCGACAAGAACACCCAGGAACTGCGCCTGTCCCAACAAGCCGGCGCGTTTTTGATCAACGACGGCCAGCTGTTCGTGCGTGACACCAAGGTCACCGGTTGGGATGAAAAAGCCAACGGCCCGGCGCTGTTCAAGTCGGCCAAGGAGTTCCGCCCGTTCCTGCTGGCCTGGGGCGGCACCGAGACCTATATCTCCAAGACCAAGATGGCCAGCTTCGGCTACGCCAACAGTAAGTCCTACGGGGTGAGTATTTCCCAGTACACGCCGAACATGGCCAAGGTGCTCAAGCGCCCCGAGCCAACCGGTTGGATCATCGACTCCGAGTTCTCGGACATGTGGTACGGCTTCTACTGCTACGAGACCACAGGCTTTGTGATCAAGGGCAATACCTACAAAGACAACATCGTCTACGGCATTGACCCCCATGACCGTTCTCACGGCCTGATCATCGCGGACAACACCGTGTACGGCACCAAGAAGAAGCACGGCATCATCATTTCCCGGGAAGTGAACGACAGCTTCATCTTCAACAACCGCAGCTATGACAACAAGCTTTCGGGCCTGGTGATCGACCGTAACAGCGTGAACAACCTGATCGCCGACAACGAGATCTACCGCAACCACACCGACGGCATCACCCTCTATGAGAGCGGCGACAACCTGCTGTGGGGCAACAAGGTGATCAGCAACCGTCGCCACGGGATCCGCGTGCGTAACAGCGTGAACATCAAGCTCTACGAAAACACCTCGATGGCCAACGGGCTGACCGGCGTGTACGGCCACATCAAGGACTTGACCGACACCGACCGCGACATCGCCCTCGACCCGTTCGACGCCAAGGTCTCGCTGATCGTGGTCGGCGGTGAACTGGCGGGTAACGGCAGCGGGCCGCTGTCCATCGACTCGCCGTTGAGTATCGAGCTGTATCGCGTGTCGATGCTGGCGCCGACCAAATCCAGCGGCATCAGCTTCTCCGGCATCCTGGGCGACCGCCAGGAAGAAATTCTCGACCTGCTGGTGCGCCAGCAGAAAGCCGTGCTGATCGACCCCGTCGAACGCCAGACCGAATTGCAGGACTGAGGATGACCCTTATGCACCCACACATGATCAAACTGCTGAGCCTCTCGGGTCTGACCCTCGGCCTGCTGGCGGCCAGCCAGGGCGTACGCGCCGATGAAGTCAAAGCCCCGACCTTCACCGCTGAACCCTGCTGCAGCCTGTGCCCCGCCGCCCATGACGCGAAGAACTACACCACGCGCTACCAGCAGAACTTCACCACCCTGGTGCAAGCCCAGGGCGACTGGCTGTTCCGTACCCAGGAAGACCTGCGCACCGAGTTCGACACCACCCCGGCCGGCTACAAGCGCATGCAGCAGCTGCACGATGCGTTCAAGAGCAAGGGCGTGGAACTGGTGGTGGTCTACCAGCCGACCCGTGGCCTGGTGAACCGCAACAAGCTCAACCCTGAGGAAAAGGCCAAGTACGATTTCGACAAGGCCCTGACCAACTACAAAACCATGCTCGGCCGCTTCGCCAAGATGGGCTACGTGGTGCCAGACTTGTCGCCGCTGACCAACGAGCAACTGCCGGATGAGTTGCCGGCCCACGACTTCTACTTCCGTGGCGACCAGCACTGGACCCCATACGGCGCCCAGCGCACCGCGAAAATCGTCGCGGCCAAGGTCAAGCAGATGCCGGAATATGCCGAGATTCCCAAGCGTGAATTCGAGACCAAGCGCTCGGGCCGCATGGGCAAGACCGGCACCCTGCACAACATGGCCGGGCAACTGTGTGGCACCAGCTATGCGATCCAGTACATGGACCAGTTCACCACCGAGCCCAAGGGCGAAGCCGGTGACGGCGACCTGTTCGGCGATTCGGGCAACCCGCAGATCACTCTGGTGGGCACCAGCCACAGTGGCAAGAACTATAACTTCGCCGGCTTTCTGGAAGAAGAAATCGGTGCCGACATCCTCAACGTCGCCTTCCCCGGCGGTGGCCTGGAAGGCTCGATGCTGCAGTACCTAGGCAGCGACGAGTTCCAGAAAACCCCGCCGAAGATCCTGATCTGGGAATTCTCGCCGCTGTACCGTCTCGACCAGGAAACCATCTATCGCCAGATGATGGCGCTGCTGGACAACGGTTGCGAAGGCAAGACCGCGCAGATGTCGGCCAGCACCACGCTCAAACCGGGCAAAAACGAACTGATGGTCAACAGCGCGAACAAAGACCTGCGCAACGCCAACCATCAGGTCGATATCCGCTTCGCCGATCCCTCGGTGAAAACCTTGCAAGCCACCCTCTGGTACATGAACGGGCGCCACGAGGACATCAAGATCGAGAAACCCGAAACATCCGATACAGACGGGCGTTTCGCCTTTGAACTGCGCACCGATGAAGACTGGGCCTCGCAGAACTTGCTGGCCGTGGAAGTGCAGGGCCCCGAAGCGGGCGCTGCGGCGCAGAAGGTTGAAGCGAAAATTTGCACACGCAACGTATTCCCAAGCGGTGGTCAGCAGACCGCCCAACTCGGGAAGTGAGGTTACTTATGCAAAAGTTATTGCTCCCTACCCTGCTGGGCCTGGCCGTGTTTGCCGGCTCCGTGAATGCGGCCGCGCCGTTGCGCCCGCCCCAGGGCTATTTCGCACCGATCGAAGCGTTCAAGACCGGCGACTTCAAGAATGATTGCGACAGCATGCCAACGCCCTACACCGGGCCATTGCAGTTTCGCAGCAAGTACGAAGGCTCCGACAAGGCCCGTTCGACCCTGAATGTGCAGTCGGAAAAAGCCTTTCGCGACAGCACCGCCGACATCACCAAGCTGGAAAAAGACACCAGCAAGCGCGTGATGCAGTTCATGCGTGACGGTCGCCCGCAGCAACTCGAATGCACGCTCAACTGGCTGGTGTCGTGGGCCAAGGCCGATGCGTTGATGTCCAAGGACTTCAACCACACCGGCAAGTCCATGCGCAAATGGGCGCTGGGCAGCATGGCCTCGGCCTATGTACGCCTGAAGTTCTCCGAGTCGCAGCCGCTGGCCAAGCACCCGCAGGAAGCCCAGCAAATCGAAGCCTGGTTCAACAAGCTGGCCGACCAGGTGGTGAGCGACTGGGACAACCTGCCCCTGGAAAAAACTAACAACCACTCGTACTGGGCCGCCTGGTCGGTGATGGCAACGTCCATCGCTACCAACCGCCGCGACCTGTTTGACTGGGCGGTGAAGGAATACAAGGTCGGCGTGAACCAGGTCGATGACCAGGGCTTCCTGCCGAACGAATTGAAGCGCCAGCAACGCGCCCTGTCGTACCACAACTACGCCCTGCCGCCGCTGTCGATGATCGCCAGTTTTGCGCTGGTCAACGGCGTGGACCTGCGCCAGGAAAACAACAGCGCGCTCAAGCGCCTGGGCGACAAGGTGCTGGCCGGGGTGAAAGACCCGGACATCTTCGAGCAGAAGAACGGCAAAGAGCAGGACATGAAGGACCTCAAAGAAGACATGAAATTTGCCTGGCTTGAGCCCTTCTGCACCCTCTACACCTGCGCCCCGGACGTGATCGAACGCAAGCATGGCATGCAACCGTTCAAGACCTTCCGCCTGGGCGGCGACCTGACCAAGGTCTACGACCCGGCGCATGAAAAAGGCAACAAAGGCAGCTAGTCGCTGATCGTTCCCACGCTCTGCGTGGGAATGCAGCACGGGACGCTATGCGTCCCAAAGCGTGGCGCAGAGCGCCACAAGAGGCATTCCCACGCAGAGCGTGGGAACGATCACAGCCTCCCCCGACATCGTGGGGGGGTTTGGGGGGGCTCTGGCCCTTGACTATTGGTTAAACATGGAGAGATCGGGATGGTTTTCTCGTCCAATGTGTTCCTGTTTCTGTTCTTGCCGATCTTTCTCGGCTTGTACTATTTGAGCGGGCAACGCTATCGCAATCTGCTGCTGCTGATTGCCAGCTACGTGTTCTACGCCTGGTGGCGAGTGGACTTCCTGGCGCTGTTCGCGGCCGTCACGCTGTGGAACTACTGGATCGGCCTCAAGGTCGGTGCCGCCGGTGTACGCACCAAGCCGGCGCAGCGCTGGCTGTTGCTCGGGGTGTCGGTCGACCTGTGCATCCTCGGCTACTTCAAGTACGCCAACTTCGGCGTCGACAGCATCAATGTAATGATGAAGTCGGCAGGCCTGGAGCCGTTCATCCTCACTCACGTGCTGTTGCCGATCGGGATCTCGTTCTACATCTTCGAGTCCATCAGCTACATCATCGACGTGTACCGTGGCGACACCCCGGCGACCCGCAACCTCATCGACTTCGCAGCGTTCGTGGCGATCTTCCCGCACCTGATCGCCGGTCCCGTGCTGCGCTTTCGCGACCTGGCCGACCAGTTCAACAACCGCACCCACACCCTGGATAAATTCTCCGAGGGCTGCACGCGGTTCATGCAGGGTTTCATCAAGAAGGTCTTTATCGCCGACACCCTGGCGGTGGTGGCCGACCATTGCTTCGCCCTGCAAAACCCCACTACAGGCGATGCCTGGCTCGGCGCGCTGGCCTATACCGCGCAGCTGTACTTCGACTTCTCCGGCTACAGCGACATGGCCATCGGCCTGGGCTTGATGATGGGTTTTCGCTTCATGGAAAACTTCAAGCAGCCCTACATCAGCCAGTCGATCACCGAGTTCTGGCGGCGCTGGCACATCAGCCTGTCCACCTGGCTGCGTGACTACCTGTACATCACCCTGGGCGGCAACCGCAAAGGCACCCTGACCACTTACCGCAACCTGTTCCTGACCATGCTGCTCGGTGGCCTGTGGCACGGCGCCAACATCACCTACATCGTGTGGGGCGCCTGGCACGGCATGTGGCTGGCGATTGAAAAAGCCATCGGCCTGAACACCGCGCCGCGCAGTTTCAATGTGCTGCGCTGGGCCTTCACCTTCCTGCTGGTGGTGATGGGCTGGGTGATCTTCCGCGCCGAAAACCTGCACGTTGCCGGGCGTATGTACGGTGCGATGTTCAGCTTCAGCGAGTGGTCGCTGTCGGAACTCAACCGCGCCAACCTTACCGGCCTGCAAGTGGCAACCCTGGTGGTGGCCTACGCAACCCTGGCGTTTTTCGGTCTGCGCGACTTCTACACCAACCGCCCGGCCGACAAGGCCAAGCCAGCCGACCCGAGCCTGATCAAGGCCGTACCCGGCGATAACCCTGGCAGCATCCACGAGCCCGGTTTCAGCGTGGGCCGCGACGCTGCCGTGCAACCGGCCTACTGGACGGCTGACTGGCCACGCTACGCCATGCGCGCTGCGGTGCTGCTGCTGTTCGTGGCGTCGATTCTCAAACTGTCGGCGCAGAGTTTCTCGCCGTTCCTTTACTTCCAATTCTGAGGGAGCCGACCATGACCCGTTCATTACGCGTCCTCTACATAAGTCTGTTCCTGGTGCTGCTGCTGGCACTGGGCGCCTGGTCGCTGCGCAGCTTCTTTGGCTTCAGCACCAACGCTGATGCCACCGTGCTTAACGGTCGCTGGACCAAAGCCGTCGAGACTCACTACGACGACGAGTTCCCGATCAAGCGCCTGGGCACCAACCTGTGGGCAGCGCTGGACTACAAGCTGTTCAATGAAGGCCGCCCTGGCGTAGTGCTGGGCCGTGATCACTGGTTGTACAGCGACGAGGAATTCAACCCCGCCGTCAACGAAGACCAGAACCTGCAAGGCAACTACGCGCTGGTCGAAGGCGTACGCCAGAAGCTCAAGGCCCAGGGCATCCAACTGGTTATGGCGATCGTGCCGGCCAAGGTGCGCCTGTATCCGGAGCATCTGGGTGAAGTGAAACCGGCCACCGTGCACGCCAACCTGTACCAGGACTTCCATGCCCGAGTGGCGGCGGACAACATTCCAGCTCCAGATCTGCTCGGCCCGCTGCAACAGGCCAAGCTCGCCGGCAAGCAGGTGTTCCTGCGCACCGATACTCACTGGACACCGGACGGTGCCGAAGTCGCCGCCAAGCAATTGGCCAAGGCGATTGCCGACAAAACCCCACTGAGCGGCGAGCCGCAGCGTTTTGTCACCGAGGCTGAGAAAACCGAACCGCACAAAGGCGACCTGCGTTTGTTCCTGCCCCTGGACCCGCTGTTCGAAAACCTGATGCCGCCCAAAGAGCCGCTGGAAAAACGCGTCACCCACCTGGCCGAACAGAAAGGTGACGACGCGCTGTTCAGCGACAGCGAAACCCCAGTGGCTCTGGTCGGTACCAGCTACAGCGCAAACCCCAACTGGAACTTCGTGGGGGCGCTCAAGCAAGCCTTGCACAGCGACGTGGTCAGCTACGCCGAAGACGGCCACGGTCCGATCCTGCCGATGCTCAGCTATCTCAAAAGTGATGACTTCAAGAACAGCCCGCCCCAGGTGCTGATCTGGGAGTTTCCTGAACGCTATCTGCCCGTCAACAACGAAATCGGTGATGCCGACCCAGCCTGGGTTGCGCAGCTTAAACAAGCCGGTTCGCGCCAACAGAACATGGCAATCAACACATCTAAATCCGAGACGCCCGACCGGGCGCAAAACTGAAAGAGAGGTAACTCACAATGACTTTCACTACTACTCCTCGTCGTCTCGCTAAAACCCTGGCTATCGCAGCAGGCTTGAGCTTCGTATCCCTGTCGGCCTTCGCTGCCGGTGATGCCGCCCTGTACGGCCCGACTGCACCAAAAGGCTCCAGCTTTGTACGTATCTACAACGCCAGCAACCAGGAGGTCAGCGCCACCGTCGGCAGCACCAACCTCAGCGACGTTGCGCCACTGGCCAGCAGCGACTTCAGTTTCATGCCGGGCGGTGACTACAGCGCCAAGGTCGGCAGCCAGACCCTGCCGGTCAAGCTGGCTGCCGACCACTACTACACCCTGGTCAACAGTGGCAGCGGCCAGCCGCAGTTGATTGAAGAGCCCCCGTTCAAGAACAAGCAGAAATCCCTGGTGCGCGTGCAGAACCTCAGCGACAAGGCCCTGACCCTGAAAACCGCCGATGGCAAGACCGATGTGGTCAAGTCGGTGGCTGCCAAGGGCCGTGGCGAGCGTGAGATCAACCCGGTGAAAGTGAGCCTGGCGTTGTATGACGGTGACAAGAAAGTCGGCGATGTGAAGCCGGTTGCGTTGGAACGCGGTGAAGCGGCGGTGCTGTATGTCACCGGCTCGGGCTCGAGCCTGTCGCCAGTGTGGGTGAAACGCCCAGTGTCGACCCGCTGATTATTTCCCTGAGTTGACACGCCCCCTCGTGGGAGCTGGCTTGCCTGCGATGGCGGTCTTGAAGGCGCCATCGCAGGCAAGCCAGCTCCCACGCTGAACGGGTTTCAACTCAGGACCGAGACAAAAACAAGAGTGAAACGACAAACCTTCGTAGCTCTGACCCAAACTGATTCAAGGAGAAACACCCATGATCCCAGTAATCCTTTCCGGTGGTAGCGGCTCACGTCTTTGGCCGCTTTCCCGTAAACAGTTCCCCAAGCAGTTCCTGGCCCTAACCGGCGAGCACACCTTGTTCCAGCAAACCCTGGAGCGCCTGGTGTTCGAAGGCATGGACGCCCCCATCGTGGTTTGTAACAAAGACCACCGTTTCATCGTCAACGAGCAACTGAGCGCACGTAAGCTCGACTGCCAGCGCATCCTGATGGAACCCTTCGGCCGCAACACTGCGCCGGCCGTGGCCCTGACCGCGATGATGCTGGTCAACGAAGGCCGTGACGAGCTGATGCTGGTACTGCCCGCCGACCACGTGATCGACGACCAGAAAGCCCTGCAACGCGCACTGGCCCTGGCCACCGTGGCTGCCGAGCGTGGCGAGATGGTGCTGTTTGGCGTGCCGGCCACCCGCCCGGAAACCGGCTACGGCTACATCAAGTCCACCAACGACTCGCTGCTGCCTGAAGGCGTGAGCCGCGTGCAGCAGTTCGTGGAGAAACCCGATGAAAAACGTGCAATCGAGTTCGTCAAGAGCGGTGGCTACTTCTGGAACAGCGGCATGTTCCTGTTCCGCGCCAGCCGCTTCCTCGAAGAGCTGAAAAAGCACGACCCGGATATCTATGACACCTGCGTGCTGACCCTGGAACGCAGCGAGCAGACCGCCGACACCGTAACTTTCGACGACTCCACGTTCGCCTGCTGCCCGGACAACTCCATCGACTACGCCGTGATGGAAAAAACCCAGCGCGCCTGCGTAGTCCCGCTGGCAGCCGGTTGGAGCGACGTGGGCTGCTGGGCGTCGCTGTGGGCGGTCAACGATAAAGACGCCAACGGTAACGTGAGCAAAGGCGATGTAGTGATCCAGGACAGCCGCAACTGCATGGTGCATGGCAACGGCAAACTGGTGTCGGTGATCGGCCTGGACAACATCGTGGTGGTGGAAACCAAGGACGCGATGATGATTGCCCACAAGGACAAGGTCCAGGGCGTCAAGCAGATGGTCAACACCCTCAACGAACAAGGCCGCAGCGAGACCCAGAACCACTGCGAAGTCTATCGTCCGTGGGGTTCCTACGACTCGGTGGACATGGGCGGGCGTTTCCAGGTCAAGCACATCTCGGTCAAGCCGGGCGCGTGCCTGTCGCTGCAGATGCACCACCACCGCGCCGAACACTGGATCGTGGTCAGCGGCACCGCCGAAGTCACCTGTGACGACAACGTGTTCCTGCTCTGCGAAAACCAGTCCACCTATATCCCGATCGCCTCGGTGCACCGCCTGCGCAACCCGGGCAAGATCCCGTTGGAGATCATCGAAGTGCAATCGGGCAGCTATCTGGGTGAAGACGATATCGAGCGCTTCGAAGATATCTACGGGCGCTCGACACCGGTTGAACGTGGCGTATCGGTGAAAACTATCGCGCAGTAAAACAGTCGTACAAGAAGCCCTCGCCCAGCCCATTGCGTCCCCTATCCGCAGTGGGTTGGGTGGGGGCTTTTTATTTGGGGTTTGTGGTGACTGTACAGGCCTCATCGCAGGCAAGCCAGCTCCCACAGTTGACCGCGCACCCACTTTAGAATGCGGTCGAATGTGGGAGCTGGCTTGCCTGCGATGGCGTCTGCCCGGCCAACACAATGCTCAAGCTAACCAATCCCGCCTACGCTTAAGTTAGGATGCTCGTTCCCTATTCGAGGTGGTCTCCATGTTCTTCGGTGTTCTCCTGATCATCACCTGGCTGATCCTGCTGCTACGCTACCCGTCCAAGGCGCTGCCGGTATCGTTGGCCGCTGCCGTTGGCCTGGGTTTCGTCGCCGTCTGGGTGGTATGGCTGGACAACCGCGAAGCCGCGCAATTGGCTCGCCTTGAGCTGCGCATTACTTACGCCCCACAGGAATGCCCGGCCGACCGTCCTTTAAAACTGACCCTGAACAACGGCAACGACGTGCCACTGACCGAACTGCGCTGGCGCGTCGCCGCCTATGCACCGGGCGATACGGTCAACCTGGCCGACAATGTCTACGCCGCCCCACGCTATCGCGGCCCCGGCGAGTTGCAGGCGGGCGCCACCTGGGATGACTGCCTGCCCACCCCGCCGCTGCGTCCCGGCTATCGCCCACAAACCCTGGAATTTCGCGCCGAGCACCTGCAAGGCAGTTTCTCGGACTGACAAAGGAATGATGCATGCCCAACGTACTGATCACCGGTTGTTCCAGCGGCATCGGCCGCGCCCTTGCCGATGCGTTCAAAGCCGCAGGCTTCGAGGTATGGGCCAGCGCCCGCCAACCCGATGATGTCGCCGCGCTTACCGCCGCAGGCTTTAATGCCCTACAACTGGACGTCAACGACAGCGCCGCCCTGCAACGCTTGTCCGAGCAGTGGGGCGAGTTGGATGTGCTGATCAACAACGCTGGCTACGGCGCCATGGGCCCATTGCTCGACGGCGGTACCGAGGCGATGCAGCGCCAATTCGAAACCAATGTGTTTTCCATCGTCGGCGTGACCCAGGCGTTGTTTCCCGCCCTGCGCCGCAACAAGGGCCTGGTGGTGAATATCGGCAGCGTTTCCGGCGTATTGGTGACGCCGTTTGCCGGCGCCTACTGCGCATCCAAAGCCGCCGTACATGCCTTGAGCGACGCCCTGCGCATGGAGCTGGCACCGTTTGGCGTGCGGGTGATGGAAGTGCAGCCCGGTGCGATCAATACAAGCTTTGCGAAGAATGCCGGCGCCCAGGCCGAGTTACTGATCCAGGAACAGTCGCCATGGTGGCCATTGCGCGAGGGCATTCGGGCACGCAGCCAAGCGTCCCAGGACAAGCCAACCCCAGCCAGTGAGTTTGCTGCAGAGGTGCTCAAGGCGGTGCAGCAAGCGCAACCGCCGCGCCTGTTGCGTTCGGGCAACGGCAGCCGCGCGTTGCCATTGATGGCGGCGCTGTTGCCAAAGGGGTTGCTGGAGATGGTGTTGAAGAAGCGCTTTGGTTTGAGTGGCAGCCTCTAGCCCTTCATAAAATCAATAAACGCCCGCACCTTCAGCGGCAGGTGCCGGGTATCCGGGTACATCGCGTAGACCCCTTGGGGGGCGAAGCGATGATCCGCCAGCACACGCACCAGCCGTCCGGCCTCCAAGTCTTCCTGCACCAGCCATTGCGGCAGAATCGCCACACCGTGGCCGCGCACAGCAAATGCCTGGAGCACTGCCGCACTATCAGCCACCAACGCAGCAGGCCCGGCACGGTATTGATGTTGAATGCCCGCTGGGTCGGTGACGCTCAGTTCGGCCAAGCGGCCATGGCCCAACCGGGGGATCTGCTCCAGCTCTTCCAGGGTCTGAAGCCCGGCAAACTGCGGTGCCGCAACAGCAAACACATCGAACGTCGACAACTGCACCGCCCGATGATTGGAGTCCAGCAAGCGCCCCAGCCGAATCGCCACGTCAAAACGCTCGGAGATCAGATCGGCGTGGGTGGAGGATGTGGATAAGTGGATATTCAGGTCCGGGTGCAGGCGTCGAAAGGCTTCTACCGCCGGAGCAACTACAGCCAGGGCATATTCGACAGTGGTGGTGATGCGCAGGGTGCCTTTGAGCTGGGCATGTTCACTGCGGGCTTCTTCTACCGCCAGGCGGGCCTCTTCAAGCATGCGCGTGCAGCGCAGGTAAAAGCGTTCGCCGGCATCGGTGAGCGCCAGTTGGCGGGTGTTGCGGGTCAGCAGGGTGACGCCGAGTTCCGCCTCCAGGCGCTTGAGGTTGAAGCTGACCACGGCGCGAGTCTGGCCCAGCAGGTCCGCGGCAGCAGTGAGCGAGCCGGCCTCGACCACAGCCTTGAAAGTGTCAAAACGGTCCAGGCTGACCATGATGGACGCCCCCCTTTGTCAAAATATTTTTGACAAACTAGCAGGCAAACCGGCGTATCCCAAACCCTGCTTGCGGCCTACCCTGCCGGCTTCACTTGCAGGAACGCGTTCATGACCTACCGCTCGAAAGTCGCCTGGATCTTTTTATTGGGTTTTGCCCTGGACCTGGTGAACATGTTTGTTGCCACCGTCGCCTACCCGGATATCGCCCGCGAGCTGCACGCCTCGGTCACGCAACTGGCGTGGATCAGCAACGCTTACATGCTCGGGCTGACCCTGATCATTCCCCTGAGTGTCTGGCTGGCAGCGATCATGGGCGAACGCACGCTGATCTCCACCAGCCTGCTGCTGTTCGCCGGCGCCTCGGTGATGGTGGGCCAGGCCGGTTCCATCGAGGCGTTGATAGGCTGGCGCGCGGCGCAAGGGCTCGGCGGCGGCTTGCTGATTCCCGTGGGGCAAGCCATGGCGTACCGGCACTTTCCCGCCGCCGAGCGCAGCCAGCTGACGGCGCGGGTGATGTCGGTAGCG
Organism: Pseudomonas sp. GW821-FHT07B01; assembly: GCF_059419065.1. Classification (NCBI taxonomy): domain Bacteria; kingdom Pseudomonadati; phylum Pseudomonadota; class Gammaproteobacteria; order Pseudomonadales; family Pseudomonadaceae; genus Pseudomonas; species Pseudomonas sp. GW821-FHT07B01. The sequence goes on from NZ_JBWKRA010000023.1 coordinate 85,925, forward strand.
TTGCTGGTGCCGGCACTATCGCCAGCATTGGGTGGGGTGATTGTCGATACTGTGTCATGGCGCTGGATTTTCTACGCCAACTTGCCACTGACCTTGGTGACCCTGCTGCTGGCCTTGTTGTGGATAAAACCCGACGCGCCCACCCGCGTGCGCCCACCTCTGGACCTGAGCAGCATTTTCAAACAGGTTGCCAGTCCGATGCTGCGCGTGGCGATGCTGGTCTACCTGTGCATACCCGGGGTGTTTATCGGCACCAGTCTGATCGCCATCCTTTATGTGCGCAGCTTGGGCTATGACGCCACCCAAACCGGCGCGCTGATGTTGCCCTGGGCGCTGGCCTCGGCAGTGGCAATCTACCTGAGCAAAAAACTCTTCAATCGCTGCGGCCCCAAACCCTTGCTACTGGCGGGCATGGCGCTGCAATGCGCGGGCATCCTGTTGCTCAACGAGCCCGCGCTGATTATTGCGGCCTACGTCTTGATGGGCCTGGGCGGCAGCTTGTGCAGCAGCACCGCACAAACCCTGGCCTTTCTGGATATTCCCGCCGAGCGCATGGGCCACGCCAGCGCGTTGTGGAACATGAACCGTCAAGTAAGCTTCTGCGTCGGCGCCGCCGTGCTCAGTGCAATACTGTCGGCCTTGGATTCCTTCGCCATAACCTTCACGATGGCGGCAGCTCTGACCCTGTTGCCGCTTTTCGCAGTGTTGCGCCTGGATGCTTCCAGAGTACGCACGCTGCTTCACCCTTGCAGCGAGCCCAAGCATGATTGACTACAGCGATTTTTTTGAAGAAGTGATCCAGACCCACGTCGAGATCGAACAATGGTTTGCCGGCGTTGCGCCTCAGGGCACGCTGGAAAATCTGCTCGCGCGCTTCTCACCCGAGTTCAGCATGATCGCCCCCGCCACCGGTACGCGGGTCAACAGGGCCGGGGTCAATGCGTTGTTTACGCGTCTGGGCGGGATGCGTCCAGGGTTGAAAATCACCTTGAGTGAAATGACCGGCATCGACCGCCATGCGCGCGGCGCCACGGTGACGTATCGCGAGCATCAGATTGACGACAGCGGCACCCAGACCGACCGCCGCGCCACGGTGGTGTTCGAGAAACAGGCCAGTGGCGCGCTGCTGTGGCGACACTTGCATGAAACCTTTATCAAAGCCTGACGCGGTCAACTGTGGGAGCAGGTAAGCCCCCCCACAGTTTAGTTTTGTGTTGGGTTGACGATCACGGTGCAGGTAATCCCGGCCGCCAACAACACGCCCTCCGGCACTTCATCAATGTGAATCCGCACCGGCACACGCTGGGCCAAGCGCACCCAGTTGAAGGTCGGGTTCACATCGGCGATCAGTTCACGGCTCTCGGGGTTGTCGCGGTCGTAGATGCCGCGCGAGATGCTTTCCACATGGCCCTTCAAGGTCTCGCCGCTCATCAATTGCATATCGGCTTTGTCGCCCACCTTCACGTGGGGCAGTTTGGTTTCTTCAAAGAAGCCATAGACCCAGAACGAGTTCATATCCACCACGGCCATTTTCGCTTCGCCGATACGCGCATAGTCGCCACGGTGCACGTTGAGGTTGGTGACATAACCGTCCACCGCCGCCAGCACTCGCGTGCGTTTCAAGTTGAGTTCGGCGGCCTCCAGTTGCGCCAGGGCGTGCTGATAATCGGCCAGTGCCGAGTCGGCGATGTTGCTGGCATCGTCGCGGTTTTCCCTGGAGATCACCAGCGCGTCCAGGTCGGCGCGGCGGTGCGCGTTGACCTTGCGCATTTCCCAGGTGGCCTTGCGGGAGGCCACCAGCGATTGCGCTTGCTTGACGGCAATGCGGTAGTGCTCGGGGTCGATCTGCATCAGCAGGTCGCCTTTTTTCACCAACTGGTTATCGCGTACCGGCACGTCCACCACTTCGCCGGTGACGTCAGCCGCCACATTGATAATGTCGGCGCGCACCCGACCATCGCGGGTCCAAGGCGTTTGCATGTAGTGCACCCACAACGTGCGGCCAATCCAGATCGCCAACGCCAGCACCAGCAAGGTGGCGAGCAGGCTGAAAAACTTTTTCATCGGGGCATTCTCAACGGTAGACGCTCAGCGCCAGGGCGCCGAACAGGCAAGCGAACAGGCTCAGGCGCAGCAGCGCCGGGTGCCAGAAGAAACGGTACAGGTCGAACCCGGCCAGGAAGCGGTCAACCGCCCAGGCCAGCCCCGCTGCGATCAAGAACATCAGGGTCATGGTCGGCATATAGATACCGTGGAATGCAATTTCACGAGGCATTCGGGGCTCCTTTGAGGGCGGCCAGAGGCGATTGCGGGTCGAGCAACGAGGTGCGAATAAAGTGCAGGTAGCTCTTCACCCGGCGCAGGGCCGAGGTGTCGAAGTGCGGGGCGAAGGGTTCGTCGGTGGCCTGCACGCGGCTGATCGCATGGTCGACGGCAATCAACCCGCGCTCCAGGTTGCTGGCGCTGGGTTGCAGGAACAGCCGCACCAGCGAGCGTCCCATCACGCGGATCGCCTGGCGCCACGGCTGCGACTCGGCATACGCCGGGTGCACCGGCAAAATCGCCTGCTCCTTGCGCAGTTCGATGATCGCGTGGCCGACCTCCAGCACCACGAACATCCAGCGCAGCAAATCGCGTTGCACCTGCGGCTGGCCGGCCGCGAGGCCATACGCCTGGTGCAGCAGGTCGCGGGTGCGGCTTTCAAAGCTCGACGCCAGGCCCTTGAGCTTGCCGCTGATGGCATACACCACTTGCTCACGCAGGTCTTGCTCCAGGCGGCGCCACAACCAGCGGCTGTTGGGCGGCAGGATGATCGCACCCGCCGCCGCGCACACCAGCATGCCGATGACCATGGCGATGTAGTCGTTGATAAAGGTGTAGGGGTTATAGACCGTGAGGTTGTCGGGCACCGAGCCGGTGCTGAAGAAGATCAACAGGCCCACACCCACACCGGCGTATTGCGGGCGTGAAGACAGAAAGGCCCCGAAGATGATCACCGGCGCGAGCATCACGCACAGCAGCGGGAAACCGTCGATCAAGGGGAACACAAAGAACATTTCGACAAAGCCGACCAAGGCGCCGATCAAGGTGCCGCAGGCCATCTGGAACGCCATGCGCTTGGGGTTGGGCGTGGCAGCAGACAGGCCCACCGTGGCCGCCGCGATCAGGGTCATGGTGGCGCCGCTGGGCCAGGCCGTGGCCACCCAGTAACTGCCCAGCACAACCAGGATAAACGAGGCGCGCACCCCGGCAGCGGCACAGGCCAACCAGTTGGTCTTTGGCGTGTAGGCTTCGTGCCAATCCTCCCGCGCATGGCGATGCTCGGCCAGGGACGCGTGGGTTTGCGCGTAGTTGTGCAGGTCGTCGACGAAACGGTACAGCAGCTCGTAGGCCGTGTGGAAATCCAATTGCTCGGCGTCCGTCGGGTTGCCCTCCTGGAAGCTCGCCCGCAGGCTGCGCACCTTGGCGGGCAGGCCGTCCTTGTAGGCGCTCAGTTGGTTGACCAGGCGCGCGGCATCGGGGCTGGTGAGGGCGCGGCCAGAGAAGCTGTCGAGCACTTCGGCCAGGTCTTGCAGGCCGGGTTTGATCGCTGCCACCACATGGTCGGCCTCATCGGCGCGCAAGCGTTCGAGCAATTGGTGCAAGGCGTTGAAGCGTGTGGTGATGCTCATGAATTCGCTGTTAAGGCGACTGAGCCGCCCGTTACGCCGACGCATGTGCGGGTCTTCGAACACAGTGACGCTGCGCAGGCCTTCCAGCCCCACGGCTTCGGCAATAAAGCGCACGTTGCTGGCCTCGAAACCTTCGCGTTGGCTGCGCCCGCGCAGACCATCGGTCACAAACAGCGCGAACACACCGAAGCGCTGGTAAAGCGCGTTGCGCATGGCGGCGCTGGAGGTCTGCGGCAGGATGGCGGCGCTGACCAGTGTCGAGCACAGTATCCCCAGGGAGATTTCCAGCACCCGCCACACCGCCGCCATGAAGGCGCCGTCCGGGTGGGCCAGGGCCGGCAGGCCGACCATCGCCGCGGTGTAGCCGGCGAGCACGAACCCATAGGCGCGAAAGTTACGATTGCGCGTGGCGCCAGCGGTGCAAATGCCGACCCAGATCGCCAGCGCACCGAGGAACAGTTCGGTGTTCTGCGCAAACAAAGCGATCAACAGCACCATCACCGCCGAGCCTGCCAAGGTCCCGAGGAAGCGATAGAAACTCTTGGCGAACACCTGGCCGCTCTGGGGCTGCATCACGATAAATACGGTGATCATCGCCGTGCGCGGTTGCGGCAGTTCCAGGCGCATCGCCAGCCACAGCGTCAGGAACGCAGCGACCAGCACTTTGAAGATATACACCCAGGTCACGCCATCACTGCGTGCCCAGTCGAAAAAACCACGGCGCCACTCAAGGGAATGCAGCCAGCGCAGCGGTGCAGGCAAGGGAGTCATCAAGGCCTACTCAGTGATCAAACACGGCGAGCGCCGCCGGAGTCTTGCTTGGGAGTGTCTTGGCAGCCGTGGGCACATCATCGCCAGCACCGAGGCCGCCGCCCAAGGCGGTCACCAGCTCGGCATGGGCGCTGAGGCGTGCCGCCTGCACCTGTTGTGCGATCTGCTGCTGGCGAAACAACAAGGTTTGGGCGTTGAGCACGTTGAGGTAATCAGTGAGGCCACGCTGATAGGCGATCATGGCGATGTCGTAGGTTTTCTGCGCCGAGGCCACCGACTGCGCGGCAAAAACCGATTGCTTGTCCATGGATTCGCGGCGGATCAACTGATCGCTGATGCCCTTGAGCGCATTGACCAGGGTCTGGTTGTACTGGGCCACCGCGATGTCGTAGCCGGCACTGGCTTCACCCAATTGCGCACGTAGACGGCCGCCGTCGAAGATCGGCAAGGTGATCGCCGGGCCGACGTTGTAGTTAAATTTCTTGCCGGCCAGAAACTCCAGCATACCGCCGCCGGTGGCCATGTAGCCGAGGCTGCCGACCAGGTCGACGTTGGGGTAGAAGCCTGCATGAGCCACATCGATACCCCGTGCCTGGGCCGCTACCTGCCAGCGACTGGCGACCACGTCCGGGCGTTGGCCGAGCAATTGCGCCGGCAGGCTGGAGGGCAATTTCAACGGCGCGGCGAGGGCCAGGGTCGGGCGCTGCAACTGCGCGCCCTCCCCCGGGCCTTTGCCGGCCAACGCCGCCAGTTGGTTACGGCTCAGGGCGATTTCCTCGTCGAGGGCATCCAGTTGGCGATGGGTTTCCGGCAGCGGGGTTTCAGCCTGGCTGACGTCAAAGTGAGTACCGATCCCAGCGGCCAGGCGTTTGTTGGCCAGGTCCAGGATCTGCTGTTGCTGGGCCAGGGTGGCGGCCGCGATGTCACGGTTGGCGTACTGCAACGACAGCTGGATATAGGCGCGCACCACGTTGTTTTGCAGTTCGAGCTGGGCCAGGCGCGCTTCGGCGGCGCTCATGTGCGCCAGGTCGACCGCACGTTCGGTCGTGTTGCTTTCCCGGCCCCACAGGTCGAGGGCGTAGCTCAGGCCCAGGGACGAATTGTTGTCCCAGGTGTTGGCGCCGCTCAATTGGCCGGGGCCGTAGAACTGATCCTTCGGCCAGTTGTGACGCTTGAGGGTGGTGTCGCTGTTGATCTGCAGCGACTCGGCCGACTCGGCCACGCCGGCCAGCGCCCGAGCTTGGCGTACGCGGGCGGCGGCCACGGCCAGGCTGGGGCTGTTGCGGGTGGCGAGTTCGACCCAACGGTTGAGCTGCGGGTCGCCGTAGGCCTGCCACCATTGGGCGGTGGGCCAGTGGGCGTCGCGGTCGGCGCTCTGGATCGCGGCGTCGGTGGCCAGGCTATTGGCGTTGATCGCCTGGCCTTGCGGGGCGATTCCTCCGGTTCCGATGCAACCGCTGATGACTGACGTTAAAGCCCAAACACTGAGAGTCTTCAGCTCTCTGCTGATGCGACGCGGCACGGCAAGCGAATTCCTGAGAGGGTGTTGCGGGAGAGGTGGCGCAATTCTAGGCGGCGCCAGGGAGGACGATAAGCTGGCATTCCTGTGAATCTTTGTTACCGTTCAGGCGATAATCCGTTGGTAGGGATCACTGAAAGCGTAACTTTCTGTCACAATTTGCTATCTCCCTTGAGAACACTCCATGGACACTTTGCAAAACATGCGCGCCTTCAGTTGTGTGGCCGAAGCCGGCAGCTTCACCGCCGCCGCCGTGCAACTGGACACCACCACGGCCAACGTCTCGCGCGCGGTCTCCAACCTTGAGGCCCACCTGCAAACCCGCTTGCTCAACCGCACCACCCGACGCATCGCGCTGACCGAAGCCGGCAAACGCTATTTGCTGCGCTGCGAGCAGATCCTCGCCTATGTCGAGGAGGCCGAGGCCGAAGCCAGTGACGCCCATGCGCGCCCGGCCGGGCAGTTGAAAGTGCACACCATGACCGGCATCGGCCAGCATTTCGTTATTGACGCCATTGCCCGCTATCGCCGCACCCATCCCGACGTGACCTTCGACCTGACCCTGGCCAACCGCGTGCCGGATTTGCTCGACGAGGGCTACGACGTGTCCATCGTGCTGGCCAGCGAACTGCCGGACTCAGGTTTCGTTTCCCAGCGCCTGGGCATCACCTACAGCATCGCCTGCGCCTCGCCGGACTACGTCAAGGCCAAGGGCTGCGCACAGCGGCCCCAGGACTTGCTCAACCATGCGTGCCTGCGCCTGGTCAGCCCGGTGGTCCAGCTGGACAAATGGACCTTCAACGGCCCTGAAGGCCAGGAAAGCGTGGCGATCAACAGCTCGCCGTTCCTGGTGAACTCGGCCGATGCGATGAAAACCGCGATCACCAGCGGCATGGGCGTCGGCCTGCTGCCGGTGTATGCCGCCATCGAAGGGCTGCGCAATGGCACGCTGGTGCGGGTGATGCCGACCTACCGTTCCCAGGAGCTGAACCTGTACGCCATCTATCCTTCGCGCCAATACCTGGATGCGAAGATCAAGACCTGGGTGGAATACCTGCGCGGTTCGTTGCCGGAAATTCTGGCGGCGCACCAGGCGGAGTTGGTGGCGTATGAGTTGAGCGGTGGTGTGGGTGGCGTGCGGATGGCGAACTGATTTTGGCATGCTGCTTCCCCACCCCCTATAAATTCATTGTGGGAGCATGCAAGCCAGCTCCCACATGTTGAGTGGAGTTCTGCAATGAAAAAGACTGTCCTGGCCTTCAGCCGTATCACCCCGCCCATGATCGAACGCCTGCAAGAGGATTTCGAGGTGATCGTGCCCAACCCCAAGCTGGGTGACATCAATGCACAGTTCAACGAAGCCCTGCCCCATGCCCATGGCTTGATCGGCGTGGGCCGCAAGCTGGGCCGCGAGCAGCTTGAAAGCGCGAGCAAGCTGGAGGTGGTGTCCAGCGTGTCGGTGGGCTACGACAACTACGACGTGCCGTACTTCAACGAGCGCGGGATCCTGCTCACCAACACCCCCGATGTGCTCACCGAGAGCACTGCCGACCTGGCCTTTGCGTTGCTGATGAGCAGCGCCCGCCGCGTGGCCGAATTGGACGCCTGGACCAAGGCCGGCCAATGGAAAGCCAGCGTGGGCGCGCCTTTGTTTGGTTGCGATGTGCACGGCAAGACCCTGGGCATTGTCGGCATGGGCAATATCGGCGCAGCCGTGGCCCGGCGTGGGCGCCTGGGCTTCAACATGCCGATCATTTACAGCGGCAATAGCCGCAAGACCGCGCTGGAGCAGGAACTGGGCGCGCAGTTTCGCAGCCTGGAGCAGTAGCTGGCCGAGGCGGATTTCGTCTGCCTGGTGGTGCCGTTGAGCGACAAGACCCATCACCTGATCAGCACTCGGGAGCTGGCGTTGATGAAGCCCAGCGCGATTCTGATCAATATTTCCCGTGGGCCGGTGGTGGATGAGCCAGCGCTGGTCGAAGCCCTGCAAACCCAACGCATTCGTGGCGCCGGGTTGGATGTGTATGAAAAGGAACCGCTGGCTGAATCGGCGTTGTTCCAGCTGAGCAATGCGGTGACTCTGCCGCATATTGGATCGGCCACCGGTGAAACCCGCGAAGCCATGGCCAACCGCGCCGTGGACAACCTGCGCAGCGCCCTGCTGGGCCAACGCCCGCAGGATCTGGTGAACCCACAGGCCTGGAAGGGCTGATACTGGACTTAATGTGGGAGCTGGCTTGCCAGCTCCCACATAAACAGTGCCCGACACAAAAATCCGGTTAAAGCCCAGGCCAGCCAAGTCGATAACTCTCTATAGATCGTCATCCCTGATCCACAGAAGGTTTTTATGTCCACCACCAAAGCCCGCGCAGACTCACTCTCGCTTCTGCTCTTTACCTTGCGCAGCGGCAAGCTGATGGCCATCAACCTGTTGAAAGTCAGTGAGATCATTCCCTGCCCGCCGTTGACCAAGCTGCCGGAGTCCCACCCGCACGTCAAAGGCATCGCCACCTTGCGCGGGGCTTCACTGTCGGTGATCGACCTGAGCCGCGCCCTGGGTGAAATGCCCTTGCAAGACCCGGACGGCGGCTGCCTGATCGTCACCGATGTCAGCCGTTCCAAGCAGGGCCTGCATGTGCAGGCGGTGAGCAAGATCGTGCATTGCCTGACCACCGATATCCGCCCGCCTCCCTACGGCTCCGGCGGCAATCGGGCGTTTATCACCGGGGTTACCCAGGTGGAAGGTGGCCTGGTGCAGGTGCTGGATATCGAGAAAGTCATCCATGGCATCGCCCCGGCACCGATTGAAGCGGCGCCGACCGACCTGACCATGGAAGAAGCCGAAGTGCTGGGCAACGCCCGCATCCTGGTGGTGGACGACAGCCAGGTGGCTTTGCAGCAATCGGTACACACCCTGCGCAACCTCGGCCTGACCTGCCACACCGCCCGCAGCGCCAAGGAAGCCATCGACGTGTTGCTGGAACTGCAAGGCACGGTTGAACAGATCAACGTGGTGGTGTCGGACATCGAGATGTCTGAGATGGACGGCTACGCCCTCACCCGCACCCTGCGCGAAACCCCGGATTTCAAGGACCTCTATGTGCTGTTGCACACCTCCCTGGACAGCGCGATGAACAGCGAAAAAGCACGCCTGGCCGGTGCCGACTCAGTACTCACCAAATTCTCATCCCCAGAATTGACCAAATGCCTGGTCGTCGCCGCACAAACCGTGGCGCAAAAGGGCCTGTAAGCCTTGGGCGAGTATTACCAGCTGCTGCGTCGCGACCTCACCGGCAGCCTGCCCGCCCCGCAGTGGCCAGCGGATACCCGGCTGGATCATTATCGCGATGAACTGGCCCCGGCAGTCCATGCCGTGCTGCGCATGACCCAGGACCAGGGCGGCGGCCGTGTCGGCCACCTGGATGAGTGGCGCCAGCAGTTCGTCACCGATGCCGAGTACGACCCGACGCTGTGCCTGGTGGCCAGTAACCACGACGGTGTTCTCGCAGTGGCCCAATGCTGGACCAGCGCCTTTATCAAGAACCTGGCCGTACACCCCTGCGCCCAAGGCCAAGGACTGGGCCGCGCCTTGCTGCTGCACAGCTTCCAGGTATTCAAGCAGCGCGGTGAACCCTATGTGGACCTCAAGGTGCTGGAGAGCAACCTGCGCGCCCGGCAACTGTATGAAAGTGCTGGCATGCGATTTGTGCTGCGCGACATCGTATCCAAGGGCTGATCCTCACTGGCGCATAACTTGCTTCCAGAGCCCCTGAGCGGTAGATAGAGGTAAAAACCCGTCACCCCTCAAGCGTGCCCTCTGACCTTGCCTGGTGACAGATCCGCCATGAACACACACTTTTCCTGCGTCGGTTGCGGTAAATGCTGCAGCGACCATCACGTGCCCCTGACCCTCGAAGAAGCCCGCAGCTGGGCGGCGGACGGCGGCAACGTCATCGTTCTGGTCGAGGGCTTTCTCGGCAATGGCCTGGGCCTGCCCCTGCAACAACGGGAACACGCTGAGCGCCGCTCAGTGGTCGTGCCCAGCGGCAATACCGAGGCGTTTGTGGCAATTACCTTTGCCGCCTATAACGCCGGACGCTGCCGGAATCTTGACGAAGACAACCGCTGCCGCATCTACGAACGGCGCCCGCTGGTGTGCCGCATCTACCCGATGGAGATCAACCCGCATATCCCACTGAACCCAAGCGCCAAGGACTGCCCGCCGGAATCCTGGGAGCAAGGCCCTGCGCTGATCGTCGGTGGTGAGTTGATGGATGCGCAACTGGCCGAACTGATTCGCCGTTCACGCCAGGCCGACCGTGATGACGTGCAGACCAAAGAAGCGATATGCGCGTTGCTCGGCATTCGCACGACCGCACTCAAGGGCGACGGGTTTACCGCGTACTTGCCGGACATGCAGGCGTTTGCCCAGGCCATTGAGCAGGCGGTTGAACAGCCGGCAGTGGCCAATGAATGGGTGTTTCATGTGTCGGGGATGGACATCGCTGAACAGGTGCTGGATGCCGGGGCGCAAATTGCCACTGAGGTGTCGGCCAATTATGCGTTTATCTCGTTGAGGGCGGCTTAGGCCGCTGTGGCCTCATTGCGGTATAGGTATCTACTCACTGTGGCGAGGGAGCTTGCTCCCGCGACGGCCTACCATTCGACGACAATTTCCCTGACGCCCCTCGATCCAACTGTGGGGTGTCAGCTAGATAGTCGCCGGCTGTCAGGCCGTCATCGCAGGCAAGCCAGCTCCCACATCTGGAGCTCGGAGTGTCAGATAGATAGGCGCCTCTCGGGAACAGAGTTGCACTCACACATTAGCGCTCATGGATGGGCGGGCAATACATCGAGGCGATAGGGCTGGAGAATGCGTTGGTATTCGCCATTGTGCATCAGTTGCTCAAACGCGTGATTAAGCTCATTACGCAACGCGGTATCGGTTTTTCGCACCGCAATCGCCACGCTATTACCCAGCAGGCCAGACGACACAGGCGGCCCCATGAAATTGAAGTCCAAGCCCTGGGGCGTGTCTAGCAGGGCCTCTCGGATCTCCACGGCGCCTTGAAGGGTCGCGTCAATATCACCCGAAACCAGGCTCTGCACCAGTTGGTCGTTGAGCCAGAAACTCCTGATGATTACCCCTGCCGGCGCCCACTGCGACAGGGCAAAGGCTTCCCGATTACTGCGCACCAGCACCCCGACACGCTTGCCCCTGAGCGACCGTCGATCAGGGCGCAGGCCCGAGGTTTTACGCGCCACCAGCCGAGTGGTGATCGGGTAGAGGTCACGAGTGAAACTCACCCGTCGCCGTCGACTGCAGGTGGGCGCCATGCCCATGATCGCGTCGAACTGCCTGGCTTCAAGGGCGGGGAAATTTTCCATGACGACCTGGTCAACCCAGGTACAGCGCACGTTGAGCTGCTCGCACAGGGCATTGCCCAGTTCGATGTTCAGCCCCACCAATTGCCCTTGGGAATTGCGGCTTTGAAAAGGCGGAAAATGTGCAGCGACGGCGAAACGGATTTCACGCCGAGGTTGAACGTCGGCGGCAACGACACTTGTCGAGAGCAAGAGGGCAAGCACCGCACAAAGGTGTATCAGGGCCACGGGAATGTCCTTTTCCGGAAAGCTGACTCACCACGCCCCGATGAGCGTCATCGGGACGAAGCAAACGCTGTGCAAGCTTTCAAGAATCGGTCGCGGACCTACAAGCAGAAATGTCCACGGGCGATGTAGGCAACTGCCTATAACGCACGCAACGCTTTAATCTCAGCGTTTACCCATGGAGCGGCGAGTGCCCGGAGGCGCCATGCCTGGCGTCTTGGTATGGCCGTTCTTGGCGCCGCCTTTGTACCAGGGCTGGCTGGCATTCTTGGCGCCAGTCAGCTCACCCGGTTTGAAGGGGAACTTGAACGCCGGGATCTCGGCTTTTTCAACGCCGTCGGCGGTGGCCGAATCGACGAGGTCAGCCGCGTCGACAGGGGGTTGGGTTGGGGAAGTCATAGGGGCTCCGGCGCAGCGATAGGCGTAAAAGCGCCAGTATACGGGGGCAAAGCGGCAAGCGGTAAGCTTCAACCCACAAGTAAAAAGCGCTAGCTGTCGCGGCTGTCAGTTTCGCGTCACCGTGCTGACCGTATTACCGGGCTATAAAGCAGCTACCCAACCTTCAACTGGCAGCTTGCAGCTTAAACCGTGCAACTGCGCCCCGGCGCCTCCCATGCAGATAAAACGAAACACGGCCCTGATGGTGGGCATCCTCTTGGTATTGGCGGTGGCCGCCTGGGCAGTAACACGGCCTGCCAAGCCCCGCCTGGCAGCGCCCACGGCGATCCCGGTACGGGTAGTGAGCGTCGCGCAACAGGACGTTCCCAGGTTTGTCAGCGGCATAGGCTCAGTGCTGTCGTTGCACAGCGTGATGATTCGCCCGCAAATCGACGGCATCCTCACACAACTGCTGGTCAAGGAAGGCCAGTCGGTGAAAGCTGGCGATCTGTTGGCTACCATCGACGACCGCTCGATCCGCGCCAGCCTCGACCAGGCCAAGGCGCAATTGGGCGAAAGCCAGGCACAGTTGCAAGTGGCGTTGGTCAATCTCAAGCGTTACAAGGCGCTGAGCATCGACGACGGTGTGTCGAAACAGACCTATGACCAGCAACAGGCACTGGTCAACCAGCTCAAAGCCACGGTGCAGGGCAATCAGGCGGCCATTGATGCGGCTCAAGTACAACTTTCCTATACCCAGATTCGCTCCCCGGTCAGCGGCCGCGTGGGCATCCGCAATGTGGACGAAGGCAACTTCCTGCGCATGAGCGACACCCAGGGGCTGTTTACCGTCACCCAACTCGACCCGATTGCCGTTGAGTTCTCGCTGCCACAGCAGATGCTGCCGACCTTGCAGGGCCTGATCGCCGCCCCCGCCCGGGCCACCGTCGACGCCTACCTGGGCGCCGACACCGATGGCCAGACCGGCGACCTGCTCGGCGAAGGCCACCTGAGCCTGATCGACAACCAGATCAGTTCCACCACCGGCACCCTGCGGGCCAAGGCCGAGTTCAACAACCCGGCGCATAAGCTATGGCCGGGACAACTGGTGACCATCAAAATCCAGACGGCCCTCGACAAGAACGCCCTGGTGGTACCGCCGACCGTGGTGCAGCGTGGGCTGGACTCACATTTCGTGTACCGCGTAAGCGCTGACAAAGTCGAGGTGGTGCCGGTGCGAGTCGCCTACCAGAACAGCGACATCAATATCATCAAAGGCGTGCAGGCCGGCGATGTGCTGGTCAGCGATGGGCAATCTCGGCTCAAGGCCGGTGCGCAGGTGGAGGTGCTCAAGGAGCCGCCGCAAGTGATCCACACCGCCGACGCCCAGGTGCAGCCATGAGCGCCAGCCGTTCGCCCTCGGCCTGGTGCGTTGATCACCCGGTCGCCACCCTGCTGTTGACCTTCGCCTTGGTGTTGCTGGGGATTATTGCCTTCCCGAACCTGGCCGTCGCGCCACTGCCGGAAGCGGAATTCCCGACCATCCAGGTTACCGCGCAACTTCCTGGCGCCAGCCCGGACACTATGGCCTCATCGGTGGCCACGCCTCTTGAGGTGCAGTTCAGTGCCATCCCCGGCATGACCCAGATGACCTCCAGCAGCGCCTTGGGCTCCAGCCTCTTGACCCTGCAGTTCACCCTGGAAAAAAGCATCGACACCGCCGCCCAGGAAGTCCAGGCCGCGATCAACACCGCGTCCGGCAAGCTGCCCAGCGACATGCCGAGCTTGCCTACCTGGAGGAAGGTCAACCCGGCAGACAGCCCGGTGCTGATCCTCAGCGTCAGTTCCAGCAGCATGCCCAGCACCGAGCTGAGCGACTACGTGGAAACCCTGCTGGCGCGCCAGATCAGCCAGATCGACGGCGTCGGCCAGATCAACATCACCGGCCAGCAACGCCCGGCGATTCGCGTGCAGGCCTCCCCTGACAAGCTCGCGGCCATTGGCCTGACGCTCGCCGATATACGCCTGGCCATCCAGCAGTCGAGCCTCAACCTGGCCAAGGGCGCGATCTATGGCGAAAACAGCGTGTCCACCCTGTCGACCAACGACCAGCTGTTTCACCCGGAGGAATACGGCCAACTGATCGTTTCCTACAAGAACGGTGCGCCAGTTCAACTGCGCGATATCGCCAAGGTCATCAATGGTTCGGAAAACGCCTACGTACAAGCCTGGTCCGGCGATACGCCGGGGGTGAACCTGGTGATTTCGCGCCAGCCCGGCGCCAACATCGTCGACACCGTCGACCGCATTCAAGCCGAGCTGCCGCGCCTGCAAGGCATGTTGCCGGCCTCGGTGCAGGTCAGCGTGTTGACCGATCGCACCAAGACTATCCGCGCCTCACTGCATGAAGTGGAAATGACCCTGCTGATCGCCATCCTGCTGGTGGTGGCGGTGATGGCGTTGTTCCTGCGTCAACTGTCGGCGACGTTGATTGTGTCTGCGGTGCTGGGTGTCTCGCTGGTGGCCAGTTTCGCCCTGATGTATGTGATGGAGTTCAGCCTGAACAACCTGACCCTGGTGGCCATCGTGATCGCCGTGGGCTTTGTGGTGGACGATGCGATTGTGGTGGTGGAGAACATCCATCGGCACCTGGAGGCAGGCCTGGGCAAGCGCGAAGCAGCGATCAAGGGCTCGGGTGAAATTGGCTTTACCGTGGTGTCCATCAGCTTCTCGCTGGTGGCGGCGTTTATTCCGCTGCTGTTCATGGGCGGAGTGGTCGGTCGGTTGTTCAAGGAGTTTGCGTTGACGGCCACCGCGACCATTCTGATTTCAGTGGTGGTTTCGCTGACATTGGCCCCGACGCTGGCCGCCTTGTTCATGCGTGCCCCTACCCACCCTGCCCACGCCAAACCCAGCTTCAGCGAACGCCTGCTGGCCGGCTATGCGCGCAACCTGCGCCGGGCCTTGGCGCACCAACGCAGCATGGCCGCGATCTTCGTGGTAACCCTGGCCCTGGCGGTGGTCGGCTATGTGTTCATTCCCAAGGGATTCTTCCCGGTGCAGGACACCGGTTTCGTGCTCGGCACCAGCGAAGCGGCGGCCGATGTGTCGTACAAGGACATGGTCGCCAAGCACAAGGCCCTGGCCGAGATCGTCAAGGCCGACCCGGCGGTGCAGGCGTTTTCCCATTCGGTGGGCGTTACCGGCAGCAACCAGACCATCGCCAACGGCCGCTTCTGGATCGCCTTGAAAGACCGCAGTGAGCGCGATGTGTCCGCCAGCCAGTTCATCGACCGCATCCGCCCACAACTGGCGAAGGTGCCGGGCATCGTGCTGTACCTGCGCGCCGGCCAGGACATCAACCTGAGCTCCGGCCCCAGCCGCGCCCAGTACCAATACGTGCTCAAGAGCAACGACGGCCCGACGCTGAACACCTGGACCCAGCGTCTCACCGAAAAACTGCGCGCCAACCCGGCGTTTCGCGACCTGTCCAACGACCTGCAACTGGGCGGCAGCATCACCCATATCAGCATCGACCGCCAGGCCGCCGCACGTTTCGGGTTGACCGCCACCGATGTCGACCAGGCGTTGTACGACGCCTTCGGCCAGCGCCAGATCAACGAGTTCCAGACCGAGATCAACCAGTACCAAGTGATACTTGAACTGGACAGCCAACAGCGCGGCAAGGCCGAAAGCCTCGACTATTTTTACCTGCGCTCGCCATTGACCAACGAGATGGTGCCGTTGTCGGCCTTGGCCAAAGTCGACCCGCCCACGGTCGGGCCGTTGTCCATCAGCCATGACGGCATGTTCCCTGCTGCCAACCTGTCGTTCAACCTGGCGCCCGGCGTGGCCCTGGGCGATGCAGTGATC
Organism: Pseudomonas sp. GW821-FHT07B01; assembly: GCF_059419065.1. Classification (NCBI taxonomy): domain Bacteria; kingdom Pseudomonadati; phylum Pseudomonadota; class Gammaproteobacteria; order Pseudomonadales; family Pseudomonadaceae; genus Pseudomonas; species Pseudomonas sp. GW821-FHT07B01. Next base: position 101,747 of record NZ_JBWKRA010000023.1, read on the forward strand.
ATGCTCGACCAGGCCAAAAACGAAATCGGGATGCCGAGCACAATCATCGGCAACTTCCAGGGTGCGGCCCAGGCGTTCCAGAGCTCGCTGGCCAGCCAACCCTGGCTGATCCTCGCGGCGCTGGTAGCGGTCTACATTATTCTGGGTGTGCTGTACGAGAGTTTTGTGCACCCGCTGACGATCATTTCCACCCTGCCCTCGGCGGGCCTCGGTGCGCTGATCATGCTGTGGGTGCTGGGCCAGGACTTTTCGATCATGGCCTTGATCGGCCTGGTGCTGCTGATCGGCATCGTGAAGAAGAACGGTATCTTGATGATCGACTTCGCCCTGGAGGCGCAGCGGGTACGCGGGCTGGCGCCCGAAGATGCGATTTATGAAGCCTGCGTCACGCGGTTCCGGCCGATCATCATGACCACCCTTGCCGCGTTGCTCGGCGCCGTGCCGTTGATGCTCGGCGCAGGCCCCGGGGCGGAACTGCGCCAGCCGCTGGGCATCGCGGTGGTCGGTGGCTTGTTGGTGAGCCAGGCGCTGACGCTGTTCACCACGCCGGTCATATACTTGTACCTTGAACGTTTTTTCCACAGGCCCAAACCAGCGCTGACGCTGGCGACCACACACTGAGGCGGTCATGCGCGTCCTGATTATTGAAGATGAAGAAAAAACCGCGGACTACCTGCACCGTGGCCTGACCGAGCAAGGCTACACCGTCGATGTCGCCCGTGAAGGCATCGAGGGCCTGCACCTGGCGCTGGAAAACGATTACGCCGTGATCGTGCTCGACGTGATGCTGCCCGGCCTGGATGGCTTCGGTGTGTTGCGTGCCTTGCGCGCCCGCAAGCAGACGCCGGTGATCATGCTCACCGCTCGCGAGCGCGTTGAAGACCGCATCCGCGGCCTGCGCGAAGGCGCCGACGATTATCTGGGCAAGCCGTTTTCGTTCCTGGAACTGGTGGCCCGCCTGCAAGCCCTGACCCGCCGCAGCGGCGGCCACGAACCGGTGCAGGTCACCGTCGCCGACCTGTGGATCGACCTGATCAGCCGCAAGGCCAGCCGCAACGGTGTACGCCTGGACCTGACCGCCAAGGAGTTCTCGCTGCTCAGCGTATTGGCGCGGCGCCAGGGCGAGATCCTGTCCAAGACCGCGATTGCCGAGATGGTCTGGGACATCAATTTCGACAGCGATGCCAACGTGGTGGAAGTGGCGATCAAGCGTCTGCGCGCCAAGCTCGACGGGCCGTTCGAACACAAGCTGCTGCACACCATTCGTGGCATGGGCTATGTGCTGGAAAACCGCATGCAGGAAAACCACAGTGGTCGCTAATTCCATCGCCCTGCGCCTGAGTGGCATGTTCACCCTGGTGGCGCTGCTGATCTTTCTGTTGATCGGCGGCGCGCTGTACCAGCAGGTCGACCGTGGCCTGGGGCTGTTGCCAGGGGCCGAGCTGGATGCGCGCTACAGCGTGCTGGAATCGTCGATCAATCGCTTCGGCACGCCGGAACATTGGGCCAAGATCAGGTCCAAGCTCAAGCTGTTGGGGGAAGAAGACAAGCGCATCCGTTTCTGGGTGGTCAGCAGCGACCCGAGCTACGAATACGGTGAGCCGGACGCGCAGATTCGCGCCTTTGCCGAAGGCGCCACAGGTAAGCGCGACCTGCGCCTGCCGGGTCACGATTATCCCTTCAAGGTGCTGGTCAGCCAATTTGCAGCCAAGGACCAGCGCCCGGCGTTGCGCTTTATGATTGCCATCGACACGGAGAACTTCCGCGCCACCCAGCATCACTTGCTGGTGGCGTTGATCAGCCTCGCGCTGGTGGGTGTAATACTGGCGGCACTGTTGGGGTTCTGGGTCGCGCGTATCGGCCTCAAGCCCTTGGGCAAACTCTCGGATGAGGCGCAAAAGCTTGCGCCGCCGAAACTCTCCGGGCGCCTGCACCTGTCGCCGCTGCCGCCGGAATTGAGCCAGTTCGTCAATTCGTTCAACGCCACCCTCGACCGTGTCGAGCAGGCGTATTCGCGCCTGGAATCGTTCAACGCCGACGTCGCCCATGAACTGCGTTCGCCGCTCACCAACCTGATCGGCCAGACCCAGGTGGCCCTCACTCGCGGTCGGTCGGCGGAGCAGTATTTCGAGGTGCTGCAATCGAACCTGGAAGAACTGGAACGGCTGCGCTCGATCATCAACGACATGCTGTTCCTTGCCAGCGCCGACCAGGGCAGCAAAGCCACCAAGCTGATCGAATGCTCCCTGGCCGATGAAGTGGCTACCACCCTCGACTACCTGGACTTCATCCTCGAAGACGCCCAGGTCGAAGTGCGCGTGCACGGCGATGCCGTAGTGCAGATCGAAAAGGCCCACCTGCGTCGCGCACTGATCAACCTGCTGAGCAATGCCGTGCAACACACGGCGCCGGGGCACGTCATCGACGTGCACATTGAAGTGCAGGCACACCAGGTGACGATTGGCGTGACCAACCCCGGCGAGGTCATTGCCAGCGAACACTTGCCACGCCTGTTCGAACGCTTCTACCGCGTGGATGCATCGCGCAGCAACAGCGACGCCAATCACGGATTGGGGCTGGCGATCGTCAAGGCGATTGCGTTGATGCATGGCGGGGATGTGTTTGTGCGCAGCGAAGGCGGTGGCAATACGTTTGGTATCACCCTGCCGATCTAAACAACTCGGTCAAAATGTGGGAGCTGGCTTGCCTGCGATAGCATCACCTTGGTGCACTTGGCATACCGAGCTGTCTGCATCGCCGGCAAGCCAGCTCCCACAGAAGATCCCATGGCCCTCACTGTTGCGGTTTGGGCAATAGTTATTATCTTGTTACACTCTGTATCGCACCGCTCGCCTGCGTTACTTTGACGCATCGATGAGCGCGACGGCAAAGACAGCTGACCACTCACCCGAATTTCCCTCGACTTATTTCCAGGGCTCTACACTGGGAATCTGTCTTAAAGCCGCTGACTTCAGCGGCTTTTTTTTGCCGTGAAAAAAGGCCGGGCACACCCCACGACACTGGCCGTTCATGATTGACCAAAGGAGCTCCACCGGTGAAGAACTCGCTGACGTTCACCCCGTTATTCCTCGCAATCGCAGCAACGATCATCCCCCTTGCCCACGCGGCAGACGCCCCGCCCGTCGAAGGCTTCGTCGAGGGTTCACACCTCACGATCAACACCCGCAACTACTACATGAACCGCGACCGACGCGATATTCATACCGACGACAGCAAGGAATGGGGCCAGGGCTTTATCGGCACCTTCGAATCCGGCTACACCCAGGGCCCCATCGGCTTGGGCCTGGACGTCAATGCCATGTTCGGCCTCAAGCTCGACGGCGGTGGTGGTACGGATGGTTCCAGCATCCTTCCGTATGGCAGCGGCAACGGCAAAGCGCCGGGTTCGTTCTCGACGGCTGGCGGCACCTTGAAGCTGCGCGCCTTCGACACCGAACTGAAAGCCGGCGACCTGTTCCTCAACAACCCGGTGATCGCCGGCGGCATGACACGCATGTTGCCGCAGACTTTCCGTGGCGTGAGCCTGACCAACCACAGCTTTGACGGCTGGATGATCGAAGGTGGCCAGGCCAGTTTCACCAAGCTTTATAACCAGAGCGGCCATCGGCGCATTGGTACCAGCTACGGCACGCTGCCCGCCAACACCGACAGCCAGCACCTGGACTGGGCTGGCGTGTCGTTCAGCGGGATCGAGGGGCTGACCAGCAACCTGTATGCGTCCGAACTCAAGGACGTCTGGCACCAGTATTACTACGACCTGGAATACACCTACGCCCTGAACGACCTGGTCAGCCTGACGCCCGGCCTGCACTACTACCATACCCAGGACACCGGTCAATCGCTGCTGGGGGATATCGACAACAACACCTACAGCCTGCATTTCACCGTGGGCGTGGGTAACCACAGCGTCACAGCGACTTATCAGCGGGTCAATGGCAACACGCCGTTCGATTACATCACCCAGGGCGACAGCGTGTACCTTGACAACTCCCAACAGTACTCGGATTTCAACGGGCCCAATGAGCGCTCCTGGAAGCTCAAGTACGCCTACGACTTTGCCGGCCTCGGCGTGCCCGGCCTGACGTCCGCCGTGTCCTACATCAGCGGCAAGACCGACCTGACCAAGGTCGACCCCAACAGTCGCGGCTACAGCAACTGGTACAGCGCCGATGGCAAGGATGCCAAGCACTGGGAGCGCGATATCGACCTGAAATATGTGGTGCAGGGCGGCAAGGCCAAGGACTTGGCCGTACGCCTGCAATGGGCGACCAATCGCGGCAGCAATGGCTACTCGGCGGTGGACCGGGATGTGGATGAATACCGTGTGATCGTGGACTACCCGATCAACGTGTTCTGAGTACAGGTAGGAGCGAGCTTGCTCGCTCCTACAGGTTGGCTTTGCGCCATATTTAAGAGTTGCTACTACGCTAAGGGCATTCTCAATGCAGAAGTGTGCCCGATGAGTTCAAGCCCTACCCGCCCCAACCGCCGCCCGGAGCGCCTGCTGATCCTGGGCAGCACGCTCACGGTGTTGCTGATCGTGGGGGTCGTCACTGCGCTACTGATTCGTGAACATGCCAACACCCTGCAGACGGCCAAGCGCACCGCCAACACCATCACTCAATTGATCGACGCTGACGTGCTGCGCAATGTCGAACTTTACGACATGGCCCTCAAAGGCTTGATCAGCGCCACCGAGCGCACCGACCTGCAAGACGTTTCAGAGAGCATCCGTCATTTGGTGCTGTTCGATCGCTCCGCAGCGGCGCCCTACAAGGGCGATATCCTGCTATTGGGCCCGGCTGGCGAGGTGATTGCCGATTCCTCCCTGCTCACGCCGAAACTGGGTAACTTTGCCGACCGGGACTACTTTCGGGCGCACCGCACCAACCCCGACCTGGGCCTGTATATCAGCCGTCCGTTCATGGCGCGCTGCCAGTGTGCCGACCCCTGGCGCATCGCGTTCAGCCGTCGCGTTTCGTCACCGGATGGGCGCTTCCTGGGAGTGGCGGTCGCGTCCATGCGCCTGTCGTACTTTCATCAGTTGTTCAGCAGCTTGAACATCGGCAGCAACAGCACCATCAACCTGCTCAACCACCAAGGCATCCTGCTGGCGCAAGAGCCTCTGCTGGAAGCAGATATCGTCGACAAGGACCTGAGCCAGCGCCCGAATGTGGCGCGCATGCTGCGCGAACGGGACGGCAGCTTCCAAAGTATCTCCAGTGTCGATCGCCAGGCACGGCTCTACAGTTTTTCGAATGTGGGCAACTTGCCGCTGATCGTGGCAGTGGCCTTGTCCAGCAATGAAATGTTCGCCCCCTGGCGACGTGCGGCGTGGCTGGTCAGCATCGCGACCGGAGTGTTGTGCGTGGGCCTGTTGTGGCTGACCTGGGCACTGTGCATGGAGCTGCGCCGTCGCCATCGCGCCGAACAGGTGCTGTCAGAACTGGCAGCCACCGACGCCCTTACCGGCCTGGCCAACCGCCGCACGCTGGACGAACGCTTGCGGCTGGAATGGGACCGGGCACAACGCTCCATCGAGTCGTTGAGTGTGCTGATGATCGATGTGGACCACTTCAAGGCCTTCAACGACCGCCACGGCCACCAGGGCGGCGATGAGGCGTTGCGCGCAGTCGCGCATGTGATCGCCAGCCATATCCGCCGCCCTGCCGACCTGGCGGCGCGTTATGGCGGAGAGGAGTTCGCGGTGGTGTTACCCAATACCGACGCCAAGGGAGCCTGGGTGATCGCCGAGCATATCCGCAAGGGGGTCCAGCACTTGCCGCGCAAGGCCGGGGATGAGCAACCAATCACGGTGAGCATCGGCATGAGTACTTGGCAAAAGCACAGCCGTATTTCCCTTGAAGACCTGCTGCTCAAGGCTGACCAAGCGTTGTATCAGGCCAAGCACAGCGGCCGTAACCGGATAGTGGATGTTTCAAAGAACTCAAACTGATGAGGTCAAATGTGGGAGCTGGCTTGCCTGCGATGGCCATAGGTATCTACACAACTTCGGCACGACGCTAAATCTGTGGCGAGGG